>JBDHFX010000137.1:0-4080 GCA_039590215.1 Gemmatimonadota bacterium
AGCGGGTGGAGGTTTGTCGATCGTGATCCCGGAGGGGATGCGCGCGGTGAGCGTCAAGGTCGATGAGGTGATCGGCGTGGCCGGTTTTGTCTTGCCGGGGACCCGGGTCGACGTTCTGGTGACCCTCAACCCCAGCTCCGAGCCCGAAGCGGCGGCGACGCGGGTGATCCTGCAGAACGTCCAGACGTTGGCCGCCGGGCAGATGATCCAGCGCGACAAAGATGGTACACCGGTGACGGTGGCCGTCATCACGCTCCTGGTGAACCCGGACGAAGCACAGAAGCTGACGCTCGCAGCGACCAAGGGGCGGATCCAGCTGGCGCTCCGCAACACGCTCGACTTGGAGGAGGTCGAGACGACGGCGATCCGAGCCGGGAACCTCATCCAGCAGGCTGAGCGACCGGTGGTTAAGAAAACCGGGAGACGGCGCGTGCGACCGCAGGTCGAGGTCTACAACGGCGCGAAGCGTAGCGTAACCACCTTCTAGAGTGAGACGAGGAGCGAACATGCCTGAGTGTGGACGGAACGAGGCAGTCTTGGGGAACTCGCGTGGTGCATCGATGGTTCTCATGGCGATCACCATGGTGGCGCTCTTGTCGGCGACAGCACTCGCGATCGATGTCGGGATGTTGCTAAACGCCCGGACCGAAGCCCAGCGAGCGGCCGACGCAGCGGCCTTGGCCGGCGCCGGATCACTGATTGTCTTTCCCCCGGAAACCTTCTCCGACGCCGAAGCCAGGGCTGAAGACAAAGCGATTGAATACGGCACGTTAAACTCGGTTACCGACATCCCGGTTACGCTGCTTCCTGAGGACGTCGCCGTTGACCTGACAAAGAGGCGCGTCACGGTGACGGTGCGCCGGATCGATGACCGCGGAAGCGCGGTGGGGACATGGTTCGCCAGAGTGTTCGGGGTGAACGTGGTCGATATCGAGGCTCGCGCGGCAGCCGAGGCGCAGCCCACTGGCTCGGCTCGGTGTGTCAAGCCGTTCACGATCCCCGACTTTTACTTTGATGTCGACGGCAACGGCGAATGGGACGAAGGCATCGACCAGTACGATCCCGCCCTTCACGGATACGGGTCGAGTTGGCGGAACCCGGGACAACCCGGCGACGACGGTTTGGGATACATCAACGACTTGGGCCGGCAGATCAACATCAAGGAAGGCGGACCTGGGTTCGCCCATCCCGGATGGTACCAGCCGTGGGATATTCCGCATGTCGATGGCAGTCCGGCGTCTGGTGGCCACAACTACGAAGTGAATATCGCGACTTGTAACCCGTACACGGTGGCGATCGGCGAGGAGTACGACATCGAGAACGGCAACATGTGGGGTCCGACGGTGCACGGGGCGGAAGATCTTATGGACCTCGATGACAACGCGGTCTGGAACACGGGTACCAACGAGATCGATAACAGCGCTTTTAGTCCCTGGGAGGCGAGCCCGCGGATCGGGATCGTGCCTACGCACGATCCGGGACGCGAGTTCGAACCCGGAAAGAAGGAGATCGAGTTTACCAACTTTATCGCTATGTTCTTCGAATACGTGGAGGGCAACGGTCAGAACGAGGAAGTCGTCGTCCGGGTCATGTTCCCGACCGGCGTTACCAGTGGCGGCACCGTCGCGCCGAACAATTTCTCCGTTGTCTTGGTCGAATAGGCAGCCAGGGCATGAGTAGGACAGGCCAGAGGGAGACAAGAGGATGATTAACGGGATGAGAACCCTCAGAGACGCGCGCGGGACGTCGATGGTTTTCGTGGCGATCACGATCGTGGCTGCGATGTCGGCGGTGGCATTAGCAGTCGACATCGGCATGTTGCTGAACGCTCGGACTGAGGCGCAGCGGGCAGCCGACTCGTCGGCTTTGGCCGGCGCCGCGGCGCTTATCCAAGATCCCGATGACGCCCTGGGGGCGACGGATTTTGCGATCGAGTACGGCGCCAAGAACATGGTAATGGACATACCGGTCGTTGTCTTGCCCGAAGACGTTGACGTTGACCTGACGCGGGCCCGCGTCACCGTCACGGTGCGTCGGAGGGCCGACCGGGGCACGGCCGTCCCAACGTGGTTTGCGAGAGTCTTCGGCGTCAACGAGGTCGACGTCGAGGCCCGCGCAGCGGCCGAAGCCGTACCCGCGGGGTCGGCCCGGTGTCTGAAGCCGTTTGCGATCCCCGACGCGTTCGATGACGAAGACGGCGACGGCGTATTCGACGCGGGTGTGGACAGTTACGTCCCAGCGGATCACGGGTACGGAAGCGATTGGCGGAACCCCGGCAACCTCGGCGACGACGGCTTGAGCTACATGAACGACTTCGGCCGTCCGATGAACGTCAAGCAGGGTGGGCCATCGGACCCGCCACAACCAGGTTGGTACTACCCGTGGGATATCCCGCAGGTCGACGGCAGTCCGGCGGTCGGCGGCGATAAGTACCGCTGGAACATCGGCAATTGCAACCCGACCATTATCACGATCGGCGATGAATACTGGATCGAGAACGGCAACATGCTTGGTCCCACCAATCAGGGAGTAGAGAACCTCATTGCCCTGGACAGTGACGCGTACTGGGACTTGAGCTCGAACACGGTTGAGAACAGCATTTACGGCTCCGCCTGGGAGGCGAGTCCGCGGGTCGGCATCGTGCCGGTGTTTGACCCAGCGCGTCCGTTCGATCCCGGCAAAGCACCGATCGTCTTCACGAACTTCATCGCGATGTTCTTCGAAAGTGTGGTCGGCACAGGTCAGGACCAGACTGTCAACGTCCGGATCATGTACGCGTTCGGCGTCCCCGGCGGTGGAGAGTCGGCAGCCGGCAAAGTAGTCGTTCTGGTCGAATAACCCCCGGTAAGGAGCCAAGTGGCAAAGGACAAAACGCCTAACGCGCCGATAACCAGCGCGATCATCTCGACCGACGAGGAGTTCCGGACCACGTTCCGCGAAGCCGCGAGCGAGGCCAGCATGGAGGTCGTGCTCGATCTGCCGGTCGCGATCGCCGACGTCAGCGAGGGTCACGTCCGGGACCTGAAAAAGCGGGCACCGGACCTCATCTTCGTCGACCTGGCCGAAGATCCAGATCTGGGGTGCGAGCTGGCGCGGAAGATGGCGGACGCCGGGATCGGTCGTCGGCTGATCGGCACCGGCCCCCAGCAGTCTTCGGAGTTTCTCCTCGCGGCGATGCAGTCAGGGATCGTCGATTACCTGAGTAGGCCGGTCACGGCAGACCAGATCGTGGGCGTGATCGAACGCTCGCGTCGAGCGCTCGCCCCTCGCGACGTGGCCGAACGGCATGGGGAGCTGTACGCGTTCTTTAGTCCCAAAGGCGGCGGTGGCGCGACGACGATCGCCACTAACTTGGCGATCCAGCTGCACCGGCTGACGGGCCGGCGGACCGCGCTCGTCGACCTCGATCTCGAGCTCGGCGGGGCAGCGCTGTTTCTGGCGCTTGAGCCGCGCTACAACATCGTCGACCTGTCGGTCAACCTGCATCGCGTCGATAAGGACCTGCTCACCTCCTACATGGCGACCCACGAGTCAGGCATCGACCTACTGTCGGCACCCTACGATCCGCGGAAAGCGGAGGCCGTCTCGGTCGAACAGATAACCGAGATCCTGAAGCTCCTCAAACGCCACTACGATTACGTGATCGTCGATTGCCCAAAGGCACTCACCACGCGAACCACGCGTGCCTTTGACCAGGCTGACGGGGTGTATATCGTGTCTCAGGTTGATGTGCCGTCGATCCAGAACATTCAGCGTTCTCAACCTCTGTTTGCCCATATGAGCCGGGGTCGGCCGGTACGGTTGGTCGTCAACCGGTACGATTCCAACACCGAGATCACGATCGACGATCTCGAGCATTCCGTCGAGATGGAAGTTTTTTGGACAGTGGCCAACGACTACGAATCGGTGTCGTACTCGACCAATTCCGGCAAGCCATTGATCATGCGGCCGGGATCGGTTTGCGCCCGCGAGCTAGAGGGCTTGGCGGCCCGCATCGCGGGTGTCACCGGTGGATCCGACTCGAAGGGTCGGATCCTGGGCTCCGCCCTTCGGCGGTTACGTGGCCGCCTTGGATCTTCC
>JBDHFX010000138.1:0-4046 GCA_039590215.1 Gemmatimonadota bacterium
TCGACGAAGCTCGCGGTGCAGGGCATTACCGGTCGTGACGGTTCGTTCCACGCTCGGCGAATGCGCGATTATGGCACCCAAGTAGTGGCCGGCGTGGTGCCGGGCAGAGGCGGGGAGTTGTTTGACGACGTCACCCCCATCTTTGACACTGTGGCAGCGGCGGTCGAGGAGACCGGTGCCAACGCGTCGGTGATCTACGTGCCACCCGCGTTTGCGGCGGACGCTATCTATGAGGCGGCCGACGCGGGGATCGAGCTCATTGTGGCCATCACCGAGGGGATCCCGGTCCTCGACATGACACGCGTGATGGCGTTTGTGCGTGAGCGTGGCGCACGTGTCATCGGTCCCAACTGTCCCGGTCTTATCACACCAGGCGAATCCAAGATCGGGATACTTCCGGGCAAGATCTGCACGCCGGGCAAGGTCGGTGTCGTCTC
Source organism: Gemmatimonadota bacterium (assembly GCA_039590215.1). Taxonomy (GTDB): domain Bacteria; phylum Gemmatimonadota; class Gemmatimonadetes; order JACCXV01; family JAHWKZ01; genus CAMYLR01. The sequence continues at coordinate 438 of JBDHFX010000138.1, forward strand.
GAGGAGCGGTACTCTCACCTACGAGGTGATCCATCAGCTGACGATCAGTGGGCTCGGCCAGTCGACATGCATCGGGATCGGCGGCGATCCGATCGTTGGAACATCGTTTATCGACTGCTTGGAGGGCTTTGAGACCGACCCCGACACAGAGGCGGTCGTAATGATTGGAGAGATCGGTGGCACCGACGAGCAGGAGGCCGCGAGCTTCGTGCAGAGCGAGATGAGCACGCCGGTGGTTGGATTCATCGCGGGGCAAACCGCGCCGCCCGGAAGGCGCATGGGACATGCCGGTGCGATTATCTCGGGCAGCGAAGGCACGGCAGCCGAAAAGATGGCGGCCTTTCGGAAGCACGGGATCGCCGTGGCTGAGCGCCCGGCCGATATCGTTGGATTGATCGAGAGCGCCCTTGACTGAGGTGACCCGAACGAAACCGATCCTCTCTGTCGGTCAGGTGGCTCCACCGCTCGCCGCCACCTCCTACGCCGAAGCGTTGGATGAGTTGGCCGCTTTTGCGGCCAGCCAAACTGGCGTTATCGACGGCGAAAGGTTCTTGCGTCAAGTCAGCGCACTGGGCGCCGAGGACACCATGGCCGTTGGTGCTGGCGCCTTTATTCGTCACCTCCGATCGGATGCCATCGACCGGGTCGTCACAGTGCTCGGCATCGTCGAGCGACCGCTGAGGGTACCGGCCGAGACCGGTGGTGAGACCCGTGGCCGGCTGTTGGTGCTGGTCGCTGCGCCACCCGGGGAGTCGGCGGGCTATCTGGAGACCGTTGCCAGTCTGGCGGCGGTGCTGCGCGAAGAGGGTGCGCTCGAGGCACTACTTTCTGCCCCCGACGCCCAGTCGATCGTTGATCTTCCAGCAATCCGTGACGCGCAGCGGGTTCAGAAGCTCTCGGTGATCGACGTCATGGAGCCCGCATCGCAGAGGATCTATCCGGAGATGCCTCTGCGTGAAGCGGCTCGGCTCATGACACGTGGCGCTTACACCGGCCTTCCGGTGGTCAACAAGAGAGACGAGATCGTTGGGATGATCTCGGAGAAGGACCTGATCCGAGATTTCCTACCGGGGTATTTGCGAGTCTTCGAGAGTCCGTCAGATCTGGCGACTCGGGAGGAGTCCGACCCTTCGGTCCGAGAAGTCATGTCGAAAGCCGTGCTCTGTCTGCCCATCGAAGCCAGCATTAGCGAAGCCGCTTCGATCATAGTCAACAAGAATGTTGACCCCCTACCGCTGACAAGGGACGGGAAGTGGGTCGGCTTGATCAGTCGCCGATCCCTCATCCGCAAGCTGCTACAATTCTGATGACTGCCGAGCAAACGCTAGCGATCATCAAGCCTGATGCGGTCGGGAAGAACTTGATCGGTGCCATCCTGGCTCACCTTGAGGCGGATGGTTTCGTGGTCCGCGAGATGCGCATGCTGCGGTTGACCACTGAGCGCGCGCGCGACTTCTACGCCGTCCACGCGGAGCGGCCATTCTTCGATAGCTTGGTGGGCTTCATGACGAGCGGCACGTGTGTGCCGATGGTGCTGGAGCGCGATGACGCGGTGGCTGGGTTGCGGCGATCGATAGGCGCAACCGACCCGGATGAGGCCGAAGAGGGCACGATCCGGCGCCTGTACGCCGAGTCGGTGGAGCGCAACGCAATCCACGCGTCGGATTCTCCCGACAACGCGACTCGCGAGATAGAGTTCTTCTTCGGGGCCTAAGCGCCTCATCCCCGCGACGTTTGTTCCAAGTAGCTATAGAGAATATACTTATACGGTTATGATCGTTGATCTCTCGCGTCTTTCAGGGGGCCGGTTGAGGACCGGCTTCACGATCGCGCCAGACGACCCCTTGCTGGACGGTTACGGGAGTCGGATCACGGAGCCGATCCAACTGGATGTCGAGGTGACCAGCGCGACCGATGGGATGTACGTCGTGACGGTTGACGTCCACGGCAAGTCGGTGGGCTCGTGCCGGCGCTGTCTCATACCGGTAGAGGTCACGATCGACGATCGCTGTCGAGTTGTGTACCAGCACTCGGGCAGTACCGGCGATGATTTCGGAGACACGGATATCGTGTCGATCGAGCCCAGGGCTACTGAGATCGAGATCGACGAGCCGGTCCGTGAACGGTTGTTCTTGGAACGCAATCGGTTTCCACTGTGCGATGGAGAATGCGCTGGAATCTGTCCGCAGTGTGGTCAGAACTTAAACCAGAGAAGGTGCGACTGCGCGAGCGGCGAAACTGACGAACGCTGGAGCGTTTTGGGCGCACTCCGGCTCGATGATTAGGGCTGACATTTGACAACCTGCATTTCGGAGATTGATACCAATGGCAGTACCAAAGCGAAAAATCAGCAAGACTCGGCGACGCAATCGGCGAACCCACAAGAACCTGGACGCGCCGACTGTGATCAAGTGCGATAAGTGTTTGCAACCAAAGCTCCCGCATCGGGTCTGTCCGCACTGCGGTCATTACGCGGGACGCCACATCGTCGACGTGGAGGAGTTCTAGACACCTCCACGGCCTGTCGGCCAGAGGTGAATGCGGGCGATGAGAATTGTGCTCGACGCCATGGGGGGAGATCACGCTCCGGAGTACCCGGTGACGGCGGCGTTGGCTACCATCGAGACATCGGAGGAGCCCTTCGAGATCGTACTGACGGGCGACGAGCGAAGGATCTCACGATGCCTCGAGGGGCGGGCCTACCCACAGGACCGGCTACGGATCCAACACGCGCCCCAAGTCATCGAAATGCACGACGCTCCCTCGACCTCCTTGCGGCGCAAGAGGGACTCCTCGATCGCGGTCGGACTCGACTTGCAGAAGTCGGGCCAAGCCGACGCCTTTATTTCGGCTGGAAACACCGGCGCGGTAATGGCCACAGCGCTGCTAACCCTGGGGCGCATCAAGGGCATCTCGAGACCTGCCATTGTGACGATTTTCCCGACTCAGGGTCTGTCCTGCTTGGTGCTCGATGTCGGAGCCAACGCCGAATGTCGACCGGAACATCTCGTTCAGTTCGCGATCATGGGTCATATCTATGCGATCGACGTGTTAGGGCGCGCGCAACCCCGTGTGGGGCTTTTGTCAATCGGCGAGGAGCCGAGCAAGGGAAACGATCTCACCGTGGCCACGCACCAACTGTTGAGCGCCAGCGACTTGAACTTCATCGGTAACGTAGAGGGACGGGATGTGTTGAGAGGGGCAGCCGACGTCGTGGTATGCGACGGTTTTGTCGGAAATGTGCTGCTGAAGTTCGGGGAGTCATTTATCGACTTTCTCGCCGAGTCGGTCCGTGACGAGGTGGGCAAGAGTTACATAGCTGGGTTGGGCGCCGTGCTCATGGGATCCGCGCTCGATTCAGTGAGAAGGAGGATTGACTATGCGGAGTACGGCGGCGCGCCGCTGTTGGGGGTGAATGGGATTGTGGTCGTCGGCCACGGTGGCTCCAGCGTAAAGGCGTTTCGGAACGCGATCGACGTGGCGAGAACAGCCGCTGCGCGAAAACTCAATCGTCACATCGAAGAGGCGGTCAGCGAGTTCGTGGCCTCGCCAGCCACTGACGACAAGCTGAAGGAGGGCGCATGAGAAGCCAGGCAGCAGGCGTTATCA
>JBDHFX010000139.1:0-6197 GCA_039590215.1 Gemmatimonadota bacterium
GGAGCCCACCTCGCGGGGGGCATGTCGGGTCACTACAACGTACTGCCCGAAGAGGGGTAGCCTACTCCAGCCAGGCCCACCATGAGGAAGCCCCGTCACGGCGGGGCTTCTTTGCATTTGGGCGATTGATGATTCTGGTGGGCTGTTAGGGGCGTGGTGACAAGGACGGTGACAGGGGCTGATAGCTCGAGTACACCGCCTCAGCGTTAGAATCTTCTCATAAATGGCGGCCAGCGTTGCTGCACGCTGGCACCAGACCATACGTTTCCGTCATGCGGATCTTGTTGGTCGAGGACGACCGGAATCTTCGGGGTTTTTTGCGCAAGGCGTTCCGAGAGGAGGGGTACACCGTTGATGAGGCGGCATCGGGTGATGAAGCGCTGGACCATGCGCTCGGCGACGACCATGACTGCATCGTGCTCGACGTGATGCTTCCAGGGCCCGATGGCTTCGAGGTCGTCGCCCATCTACGTGAACGCGGCGTTGCGACTCCCACTCTCCTCCTCACCGCTCGGCACGAGCTCGACGACCGAGTCCGCGGACTCGAGGGCGGCGCCGACGATTATGTCACGAAACCCTTCGATCTTCCGGAACTGCTTGCGCGGGTGGCCGCGCTTATCCGAAGGGCTCATCTCAGGCATGAGGACACGACGCTTGCTGTCGGTGGGCTTCGGCTCGACCCCTTGAATCGGCGCGTCACGAAAGGCGACCTCGACGTAGACCTGACACCTCGTGAGTTTGCGCTGTTGGAGTTCCTGATGCGGAACGCCGGTCGTACCATGTCACGTTCCCGGATTGCCGAGGCAGTGTGGAACTATCAGTTCGATCCTGAAACGAATGTGGTCGACGTCTACATCAACTATCTCCGTAAGAAGGTTGGATCTGGGAACGCCGTGATCCGGACTGTTCGGGGCGTGGGCTACCGTTTGGAGGTTCCGTGAGCGAAACCAGGCTCGGCAAGGTGCTCACGCAGCGCTTCGATCGTCTTCTGTGGGTCACCCTCGCCGGCTATGCCGCGGTCGTCGTTCTGGTCTTTGCGTTGGTGAGTGAGGTCGCCCTGCGGCGGTCATTGGAACAATCAGCGGATGGGATCGAGTCCCTGTTAGGCCTCTACGCCGATCCAGGTGGAGCACCGACAACCGTGGCGCCGGCAATGCTGGCCGACCAACTGGTTGGCATGGACTCGCATTTCCTCATTACACGGCTAGTCCCCACAGGTGACGGGGAGCCATCGGTATACTTTCTGTCGCCTACAATGCCAGCTAAGCGAATCGAGACCTCCCTCGGGCGAACGCCGGGGGAGGTGCGACAGACCCTGCTGAAGACGTTTGCGGAGCGTGGTCGGTGGCGGTTCCATATGCTCCACCGTCGGGTAGGCGAGTTTGACATCTATGTCGCGGGGAATCGCCGCCCTTATCTCCTGGCACTTCTCGGACTCTCCGTCAGTGTGCTGGGCCTGCTACCCATTGCAGCGGCCTTAGCACGAAGGGGCGCAACTCGGGCTGTAGGGCAAGCCCTCGGCCCGCTGCGACACATCGTTGACGAAACGAGAGCGGTCGGACCCAAAGATCTGACTCTCCGTGTGGGAACGGCAACCGGGGTTGTTGAGGTGACGGAGCTAGCTGATGCAATCAACCGCATGATCGATCGGGTGGAGAGGTCGCATCGTGCACTTGAGGCGTTCACGGCGGATGCAAGCCATGAACTCCGGACGCCGCTCACCCATTTACGCGCCCAGGTTCAGTGGGCCCTTGCTGAGCACCGAAACAGTGAGGAGATCAGAGAGGCACTGACAGCTACCGGTCATGAGGTAGACAGGATGGGCCGCATCGTCGAAGGCCTGTTGTTGATCGCTCGCGGCGAGAATCAGCAACTGTCCTTGGATCGAAAGGCGTTCGACGTGGTGGATGTAGTGCGCGAAGTAAAGGAGATCACCGCAGACATGGCCGAAGGCAGGAACGTAACGGTGTGCGCCGAGTTGAACGGCCCCATCCAAGTCCTGGGCGACCCCACTCGTGTGCGACAGATCCTGTTGAATCTGGCGTCAAACGCAATACGGTATACGTCCAAGGGCAGCATCACGTTCACACTCGCTCGAAGAGACATGATGGCCAAGGTGGCAGTCGTAGATACCGGGTGTGGGATTGCGCCGGAGCACCTGGATCGCATCTTCGATCGCTTCCACAGAGTGGATCACTCGCGAAGCAGAGCCCATGGTGGCACAGGTCTGGGCCTAGCCATTGCGCAGTTGTTGGCGAGGCTTCAGGACGGGCGAATTGAGGTCGAGAGCGAGGTGGGGCACGGGAGCGAGTTCGCCTTATGGTTGCCCGCCTCTCATACAGCTCGTTTCCCCTTTTTAATTACCAAGCGAGTGTCGAGCTTCTTTTTGTCGAAGCGACTACTTCGTCAAAAGGAGGCGACATGTATACGCGTTCGAGCTGGACAACGTTTTTGGCTTTCCTCGTGCTGTCGAGTGCCTTCGTAGCGATGGGATGCAACGAAGGATCGCAGATCACCGAACCGGCCAAGCTGCTCACAGCGAATCATGGCGCGGACAACGCCAACGATGCGGCGACACACACCTATGACATTTCGGTCACCAATCTTACAACGGGGCAGCCGTTGTCACCCGGTGTGTTCTTGACACACGTCAAGCAGCGGAGCCTTTTCGCTGTGGGGTCGGCGGCCTCAGAAGGGATCCGTCTCATCGCGGAGAACGGTGATCCATCGACAGCTGCGACGGAGGTCACGGGACAGCCCGGGATCTTCGATGTCCAGACGAGCGGTGCGCCGATCCACCGTATCGGGGGGCCAGGCGCAAGTACCCTAACCGTCCGCATAACGGCGCGCGCCGAAGCGAATCGGTTCTCGTTCGCGGCGATGCTTATCTGCACCAATGACGGGTTTACCGGCTTGGAAGGAGTCAGGCTACCCGGAGGGTTCAACCCGACGACTTATTACGCGATGGCCTACGACGCAGGCACCGAGCTGAATGATGAGGACGCAGGGAGCATCGTGCCTCCCTGCTTCGGGATCGGTCCGGTGAGCGGACCAAGCGGTGGCACCGCGCGGACGCCGACCTCTAACGCGATCGCTCCCCACGCCGGAATCCAAGGAGGGGCGGACCTGGATCCCGCGCAGCATGGGTGGACGGAACCTGTAACACGAATCACGATTCAGCGGATCGACTAGAGAAGTTCTCGCTCGCGGCGGGGTGGCGGGATCTGTGTCACCACACGTAGCGGTGTTTGCCAAAGGCGCGGCGACGCTACAAGTCGAGAGTCCTCCTAGCACGAGTGACCCAGTCTCGACGGAAGCGTCGTCCGCGCCCGCGGCACAGCCCGTAGCTGCGCCAGGCCCACCATGAGGAAGCCCCGTCACGGCGGGGCTTCTTTGGGTGTGGGCTAATGCAGCTTGGGTGGTGACGGAAGGCGTGGTAACAAAGGCGGTAACAAGATTGGGTTGGCGGGCATACTTTGAATGGGTCAAAATGAGCTGGGACGCGATCCGGGCGGACGATCGGGTCTACAACCTCGTCACCTCGGCCGCCACGCAAGCGGAGATCGCCTTGCAACTCGTCGATGTCGCCCCGAGCGTACCTCGACGATCTGGGCGGTGATCCGCGCCAAACTACGGTGAGAAGGAGGTGCTGACCGTGGGAGCCCCGTACTAGCGCCGATCGATGGGGAGCTCCTGCGGCGGTCGACCTCGACCCCTGGATTGCGGACTCGAGTCCGTGGCCTGGAGGCCCTCGTCGGCGGATTGCGGACCCTGATCTGTCGACTTCGGCACGACGTCTTTCTTGAGGCCTCGCTCCAGCTGGAACTCCTCGTAGACATCCCCGAAACACACCAAGCTGGTCTCGGCGAGCCAGTTTGCCTTAGCCTCAGCCATATCGGGCCACGCGGCCCAGAACTCGTTCCAGCGGGCGCTTCCCTCCGAGACGCGCACGCCCTCATAGTGAAGTTCGTCGTTCTCGGTGCCCCACCGGACGATACAGGCGGCCTTGAACACATCCAGGGTGGGATCTAGGCCGTGGTGTTGACTCTGGAGGTCGTGCTCCATGCACAGGGCGTCGATGGGGTCCTTGGGGTCGTGGTTGGGGAGGGCCCACCACTCGCCATCTGGTTGACCACCGCCGCAATACCGGCCGTACAGCCCGACGTTGCTCGCGGGCAACTGAGGAACCTTCGTGATGCGATGACGCACTGGATTGAAAGTCTCCCACGAGGTATAGCACTTCTGGAACTGTCGCTCAAAAAGCAGCAGATAGGGTCGCCACGCGGTCTCCGAGGACTCGGCAGCGCAAGCCGCCGCCAATCGGCTCAACCGGGCCTCATCATACCGGAATGGCCGAAGAACAAACGGTTCGTCCGGATGCGGAGGCCGGAAGGTCGTGTAGACGAAGCCGTAGGTGACCGTCCACGTCGCCGCGCCTTCCTTGTCCGTGCCGTCTGCGAGGGCGGTGATCTGCGCCGCTCCTTCACCGGTGCTCTGTGTCCAGTACTCGAAAACTGCGCGGTTATACCTTGCGCCGACCGTCGTGGCCAGGCCGGTCCCCTGATCCCCATCCGGACTTGTATCGACAGTGGCGATCGTCGTGTCGCTCGATTCCCAGGTGAACGTCTGGTTCGGGATCTCGACGCCGTTGCGGTCCAGCGCCACGGCCGTGAACTGCTGCGTGGCCGGAATCCGCGACTTCTTCGGATCGGGCGTGACGACGACGCTCGCCACCTCTTGGAAAATCCGCACGAGGAACTGGGATCCTGGCTTCCCGACCACCTGCACCTCGAGCGTGTTCTTCCAGTCGAGCACGACGTCCTGCTGGTGCAGACCGGAGGGGGTCTTCAGGAGCTTGCCGTTGAGCCAGAGCAGCACCTTCGCACCCCGAGTTCCCATGTCGTTGGTCTCCAAGGTGTAGGCCCCGGCCGGATCGCCCTCGAATTCGATGACCTCCGTGAGAGGCCTTCCGGTGGCGCGGGTGTAGAGCCTGGGGTCGAGCGTGCAGTTGGGACAGGGATCCAGGGACGCGCCTGTCACGAGCCTGGCGGCAACAGCGGCGTCTTTGGACGCTATTTCGGTGGTGGTGGGATCGGACTCGCAGACCGCGAGTACGGTGACGAGGGAAATAATGACGGACGGCCATGCAAGACGAGAACGCATTCGCGAACCTCACTGCGGAGGAGGTGAGGCCTGAAAAACGTGCTCAATTCTACCATAGAGGTTGTAGCGTTGTCAATCTTGACACGCGTAGGTCCGGCTAAGACGCTTCCGACTTGCCGTTCTTTGACCCGCTTCGCTCTGATGCGTGGTTTGACGTCCTGGTCGAAAGGGTCAGACTCGGACCATGAACCGAGGATCCGGGAAACGCGAAAACGCGCGGTCAAGCGTTCGGGCAAGTAGGGTGGGAAACTCCAGGAGAGGACGGTAACAAGAGCGGGTAATTGAGCGATGGAACTTGGAGCGGTGTGGTTGCAAAAATGGTTACAGAAATCAGCCCGGAATCGCTGTACCGAAAAATGTCCCATCGGAGGGGATTCCCTTGCAGACGGGAACCAAGGCGTCGGAACAGGTCTGAACCGGTCGGCGTTCGCACGGGGGGATAGCTGGAGCGGACCGCTCGACCTACCCCGTCGGTTCGCTTAGAGCTAAGCCGTTGTCTTTTCTCCTTGCGCGCGTGAGATTCTGGAAACGCGAGTCTCGCTTGGCATGGGTGAACAGGAATGTCGGAGGGGACTTACGCTTGTTACGTAGTCAGAAGCACCCAAGTGTTTTTCACGATCATATGTCTACGCGTTCTACGGAAAGATGCGACAGTGACGACTTCGAACGGTTACATGTTGTTAGCGGACATCACGGGCTACACGAGCTTTCTCGCGAGTACCCCCACCGAGGTTGGGGGCGGCGTCACAGCGACCCTCCTTGAGGAGCTGCTTGGTGCCGTCCTCCCGCCATTCAAGGTCGCGAATATCGAGGGCGACGCCGTGTTCATCTATGCGCCGGATGGAAGCAGCGCCAGCGGCCAGACCGTGCTTGACGCCATCGATACCCTGTACTGCGCCTTCACCGATCGCGTCTACACCTTTCGGTATGGAGCGAATTGTCCGGACGATCCGTCCCTGCTTGCGGGCGCGCTCGATCTAAAGCTAGTCGTGCATCATGGCGAATACGCAGTCCATCGTCTCGGCGATCGCGAG
>JBDHFX010000140.1:0-5977 GCA_039590215.1 Gemmatimonadota bacterium
GGCTTACAGCCAGTACCTGGACCTCAAAAAAACCTATAACGAAACCGTTCGCACGATGGTAAAGATCATCGAGATGCATGATCCGTACACCGCGGGACACTCGGACCGCGTTGCCAACTACGCACGGAGGCTGTGCGTGGCATTGAACGTCTCACCGGCCAAGACAGAGCGGATCGAGCTGGCGGCCTACTTGCACGATCTCGGCAAGATCAACCTGGATCTAACCGGTGTTGTGAGAAAGGCCGGGAAGCTCACCGAAGAGGAACGACGTCTGATTCGCATGCACCCGGTGATGAGCGCTGATTTGGCCAATCAGGTGAGCTACTTCAAGGGTGAGATCGAGGAAATGATCCGCCACCACCATGAGAATTGGGATGGATCAGGCTACCCCCACGGACTAAGGGGGGAAGAGATCCCCTTCGGTGCTCGGATCATCCTTCTGGCAGACGCGTTCGATGCGATGACAACCAGCCGTGTCTACCGAGAGGCTCTCGATATTGAGTTTGTCAAGGAAGAATTCCGCAAATTCGCCGGCATCCAGTTCGACCCGGAGCTCGTTCCGGTGTTCCTGGATAAAGTGGTAAAGGACGGAAGCGAGATCATAAGCAAGCCGATCGACGAGCCCTTGGAGGGGCAGCGAGCTCGCGCCCCAGAAGTTGTAGCCCACCAGCCGGAGATCCGGTCGATCCCACGCAGTTCCGGGTTGTAGTTTGGTCTCTCCGGGCGCTCCTTGAGCTCAGCCTGGCACGAAACACTGAACACATCTAGCCTGTAGGGCGTCAATCTAAAAGACCGAGATCGGTCGGGACTGTCGTAGTCAAGCGTTCCAGCCCGCCAGCTACTTGCCGGTGAAGGCCGGCCGGTTTCGAATGATCACACCTGCATGAAAACAACATGATTAGGTCCGTCGTCTGGATCGCATGCCACCATACGATGGGTTGAAAGGAGTTCGTTCGATGAGAAAGAGGTCCATGTTTGCCCTCTTGTTGGTCGCTCTGGCTATGCCAAGCCTGGCTCACGCTCAGGCATACGGCGCGAAGGACCATGCCGGCCACCATGAGGGGAAGGTAGCGATTACCACCGATTCTGAGGAAGCACGCACACTTTTTCTGAAGGCGCGCAACCTCGCTGAAAAGCTGCACGCGGCGGAGGCTCGACCGGTCTACCGAGAGGCGATTGCCAAGGACCCCAACTTCGCGCTGGCGTACTTTGGAATGGCCAACGCCGCTGGATCCAACGATGAGTTTTTCGAGAACTTGGAGAAGGCCGTGTCCCTCGTAGACAACGCGTCACAAGGGGAGCGTCTGATGATCACTGGCCTTGACGCCGGTGTAAAGGGGAACCCGGATAAGCAGCTAGAACTATACACGGAGTTGATTCACAGCTTCCCCGACGATGAACGAGGGCATCAGCTGCTGGCGGGCCTGTACTTCGGTCGGCAAGACTACGAGGCTGCGATCAAGCACTATGCCCACGCGACCGAGATCAATCCGGAGTATTCACCGGCCTACAACCTGCTTGGTTACGCAAACCGCTCGCTTGGCAACTACGAAGCGGCTGAAGCGGCCTTCCAGAAATACATCGAGGTGCTGCCAGGGGAACCCAACCCGCACGACTCGTACGCGGAACTCCTAATGAAGACGGGGCGCTTCGAAGAGTCAATCGTGCAGTACAAGAAGGCACTCGAAGCGGACCCGAGCTTTCAGTTTTCGTACGCCGGTATCGCGAACAACCAGATGTTCATGGGCGACACCGATGCTGCGCGCGAGACGTTGCACGAGATGTACGAGGTGGCGGACACCGATGGCATTCGCCGCCAGGCTTTGATGTGGATAGGCGCATCGTACATGTACGACGGTGACCGTGAGGCGGCTATGGAGGTCATGCACAAGCGTTTCGCGGTCGCCGAAGGGACCGACGATCACCTGTCGATGTCGAATGACTACAACCTGATGGGACGTATGCTGCTGGACACGGGCAGTCCAGACGAGGCGAGTGCCTTGTTCCAGAAGGCAGTCGATGAGGTCGCTTACGCTGACATCCCCGAGGAGATCAAGGAAGCAACACGCCGGAATCATCACTATACGGCGACACTGGTAGGGCTGGCCACCGGAGATCTAGAGTCCGCAAAGACTCACGCTAGCGCCTATCACGGAGCGGTGCAGGAGCACCAGGTTCCGTTCGAGATTCGGCAAGACCACGAGCTCTTGGGTCGCATCGCGCTGGCTGACGGCGACAATCAGAGCGCACTTGAGCATTTTGCGCACGCCAACCAACAAGATCCTCGGGTCTTGTATGCCATGGCTGAGGCATACCACGGGACGGGTAACCAAGAAGCCTCGGACGAGATGGCCAAGCAAGCTGCGAACTTCAATCAGTTGAACTTTGCGCTATCGTACGTCCGCGACGATGCGATGAAGATGGTGGCGCAAGCCGACGAGTAATAGGCGGCGTAACAGTGAGTCGGGGCGCGGGTGGCACGCCACTCGTGCCTCTTTTTTGCCTGCTACACAGTCCGACTACGGTATCTTCACGTCCTTGATCCACATCACCAGTGTGGTGACCGAAGCAACACCGACGGCGAACGAGAACCAAAAGTGACGCCTAAGTTGTTTGACGGGCGCGAGTTGCTGTTGTAGCTCCGGATCATCGGCGTCAAGACCACGAGTCAAGACCGCGAGCGTGGCTCGCGGCCAGAGGTTCAACTGAACCGGCCAGCCATCGTGGCGGTCCCACGCATCTGGACGATGTGATCGGATCCATCGGACTGCGCGGCGCGCCCTGCGGTCAGCGCGCGCGGAAACCCAGGAAGTTCGCAAGACAGCCAGGATCGCCAGACACAAGAAAAAAACGGGAACGAAACTAGTCTCCATGCGGGTGGCTCCATTGGAATGGGCTCGCCCAGCCCTGTGACTCTTTACTCAAGTTCCCTTGCTAACGCAAAATACATGCCTCAAGGCGCTCGCCATGGCTGGCAACCGACCCGCCGGGAGTTTTAGGTTTTCAATACAGCTATGCGACCTACAGACGTCTCCAATCCGGCCTACTATCACAAGGTCGTCGACTGCCAATGGGCGTGCCCGGCGCACACCAACGTCCCGGAGTATATCCGTATGATTGGCCAGGGACGGTACTCTGACGCGTACATGCTGAATCGCGAATCGAATGTTTTTCCCGGCATTCTAGGAAGGACCTGTGACCGGCCGTGTGAGCCGGCGTGCCGACGCACCCGAGTGGACGGCAAACCCGTTGCGATCTGTCGTTTGAAGCGAGTCGCGGCGGATCTCAGAGGCGAAATCACACATCGCCTCCCTGAAATCCCAAAGCGGAAGAACGGATTCAAGATCGCGTGCGTGGGCGCGGGTCCCGCTTCGTTGACCGTGGCTAACGATCTCCTACCACTTGGTTATGAAGTGGTCATCTTTGAGCGCTTCGATCGCGCCGGCGGCCTCATGTGGACGAACATTCCTCAGTTCCGGTTGCCGGTCGAAGTGCTCAACGAAGAGATCGATATGATCCTCGACATGGGGGTGGACATCCGGTACGACACGCCGATCACGAGCTTGGATGCGCTCCTCGCCGAGGGGTATGATGCCGTGTTTATCGGCTCGGGTGCACCGCGTGGAAAGAACCTCGAGATTCCCGGACGATACGAGTCAGACAAGATTCATATCGGGATCGACTGGCTGGAGTCGGTCGCCTTCGGCCACATCGACTCGATCGACCCGCGAGTTCTCATTATTGGCGCAGGTAACACCGCGATGGATTGCTGCCGGACCTCAAAGCGCATTGGCGGAACTGATGTCAAGGTGATGGCCAGAAAGCCAAGACGCCTTTTCAAAGCTTCCGATTGGGAACTAGAGGACGCTGAGGAGGAGCAGATCGAGATTCTGGAGAATCACTCACCAGAGAGGTTCTTGATCGAAGATGGACAAGTTCGGGGGATGCGATTCGAAATCGTTGATTGGCACAAACAACCGGACATCGAGTTCAACGAATGGGATATGCCGATTGTCGACCGGGTGACGTTCCAGACGACCCGTGAGGGCGTCTTCGTTGGCGGCGATGCCGCGTGGGGCCCGGAGAACATTATTTGGGCTGTCGCCCACGGACATGAAGCGTCGATCTCGATTCACAATTACTGCCGGGGAGTCCCGGTATCGGATCGGCCACCAGAGGGAATGAACCTGGTGAGTCAGAAAATGGGACTCCACGAGTGGAGCTACAGCAACGACTACGACGCGTCAGAACGGGTACGCATGCGCCATGTGGAATTAGATCACCGGTTTGAGGGACTCGATATCGAGGTCGAAATGGGCTTCGATCTTAAGCAGACGCTGACGGAGGTCGAGCGTTGTCTGAACTGTGATGTGCAGACTCACTTCACCGATCCGCTCTGCATCGAGTGCGACGCTTGCATCGATGTTTGTCCGGTCGATTGCCTGACCATTACTGCTGGCGGGAATGAAAGTGACCTTCGCCAGCGTCTCACCGCTCCGGCAGAGAACGCCGAACAGGATCTCTACGTTTCGGGTGCGCTACCACAGACGGGTCGCGTAATGGTCAAGGACGAGGACATCTGTGTCCACTGCGGCCTTTGCGCTGAGCGGTGTCCCACCGCGGCATGGGACATGCGACAGTTTGAACTGCTCCTGCCCTATGCCGGTCGGTCGGCGTGCGCGACGACACCGTAGCCAACATCAACCAGTTCGCGATCAAACTCGCCAACGTGAACGGCACGGGATCGGCGAGCGCTAACGGGCTCCTGATGCAAGCGATCTTCCGGATGGGGGTTCCAGTATCCGGGAAGAACGTCTTCCCATCCAACATTCAAGGCTTGCCTACGTGGTACGAGATCCGTGTCGATCGACACGGCTACACGGCGCGCGCTCAAGAATTCGATGTAGTCGTAGCGATGAACCGAGAGAGTTACGGTCGTGACGTCGCCGAGGTGCGACCTGGAGGTTACCTAATCTACGACTCTTCGTGGCCGCTCGACCTAGCCCTCGCGAGGGACGACGTCACATTTCTCGGCGCGCCGCTCGCCCGGATCTGCAACGAGAAATTCGAGGGTGCCCGGGAGCGGATCCTGATGAAGAACATCGCTTATGTGGGCGTCCTGGCGGCGCTTGTCGAGCTCGACCTAGACGTTGTGGACACGATGCTTCGTGAACGGTTTGGTAAGAAGAAGCACCTGATGGACTCAAACCGACGCGCGATTCGGCTCGGGTTCGAGTTTGCCAGCGAAAACTTCGAGTGTCCACTTCCAGTTCGATTGGAGACGATGGACACAACCGGCGATGCGATCATGATCGACGGCAACACCGCTGCTGCACTTGGATGCATTTACGCTGGTGCGAGTGTCGGTGCGTGGTACCCAATCACGCCTGCAACCTCGTTGATGGATGCGTTTCTTCGGTTCTGTAGACGGTACCGCGAGAACGGAGAGAACGGCGAGAGGCGGTACTGCGTGGTACAAGCTGAGGATGAGCTGGCCGCAGCCGGCGTCGTGATTGGAGCAGGCTGGATGGGAGCGAGGGCGTTCACGCCGACGAGCGGGCCTGGGATCTCCTTGATGAGCGAGTTCATCGGTCTCGCATACTATACCGAGGTACCGGCGGTCTTCTTTGACATTCAGCGGACCGGTCCTTCCACCGGTATGCCGACTCGGACACAGCAAGGGGATCTACTGTCGGTGGCTTATGCCTCACACGGCGATACGAAGCATATCGCACTATTCCCTGCTGATCCCCGCGAGTGTTTCGACTTGACCGTGAAGGCATTTGACTTAGCCGACCGATATCAAACGCCGGTCTTCGTTGTATCCGACCTGGACATCGGAATGAACGACTGGATGTGCGAACGTTTTGAATGGCACGACGAATATCGGCCGGATCGCGGCAAGATCCTAGGCGCTGAAGAACTTGAGCAACTCGAAGCATTCTATCGTTACCTCGATATCGATGGAGATGGCGTG
>JBDHFX010000141.1:0-7359 GCA_039590215.1 Gemmatimonadota bacterium
GGCGACGTCGAGCGTGGACAGCGCTAGCGAGGCGCTGATCGAGCGGGCGATCGGACAGCTGATGGCTGATCGGTCATCGATCGTCATCGCTCACCGGTTGTCGACGATTCGCCGCGTTGACCAGATCGTCGTCGTCCACAAGGGAACGGTGTGCGAGCGCGGGACCCACCAGCAGCTACTGGTTCGCGAGGGCATTTACGCGCGGTTGTACGAGCTCCAGTTTGCTGATCAGGAGGGCCGGTCTCGACGCTTGGCGGCCGAGCCGACATGAGCGGCTTCGATTGGGAACAACGGTTGATGGAGCTCGGTGCACGGCACGTTCCAGACACCCGTTTGGGGGTGTGGGACATCACCGTCGAACGCACGGCTGACGATGGCGTGCGCTTGAGCGGCGCAACGACATCCGCCGAGGGGCTTACCGAGCTCCAAGCTAAAGCCGGCGAACACGCCGAGGTCGACGTCGAGCAACTGCCCGAGCGAGCGCTGCAGGGTGCGATCCAGGTAGTGGCGCACAGGAGCCTGGCCTACCTGCGGCGCCATCCGAGTCACGCCACCGAAATGGTTTCGCAGGTGATCATGGGCGAGGAGGCGCTCGCGCTCCGCCGCAGCGACGATTGGCTGCAGGTACAGACCGGCGATGGCTACGTGGCTTGGCTCCATCAGGGCTCGTGCCTATTGTCCGACCCAGGCGATCCGGTGGAGTATCGGGCGCGGCTCGCCGCCAATCGACCACGCGACGGATCATGGATCGTCGTCAAACGAGGCGCTGTAGCGCGCCAGGCGCCCGAGTCCGGAGCGCCGATCGTAGCCGACCTCGTGCAGGGCGCGATCGTGGGAGCTCACGCTGGCGACAGCGTCCTTGAGCTTATGCTTCCCGATGGCACCCGTGGGTGGGTCGACACCGGAGCAGCCGTTCAGGCTGACCACTTGGGCAATGTTTTTCCGCATGACGGCACGGCGATCGTCGCCCACGCCGCGACCTTCCTGGGCCTGCCCTACTTATGGGGCGGAACCTCCGAGAAAGGGTTTGACTGCTCGGGTCTCGTTCAGCGGGTCTATGGCCTTCATGGGGTGCGCCTGCCGCGCGACGCGGACCAGCAATCCGTGATCGGTACCGAAATCGACCCCGGCACGGATTGGAAAGCGAGCCGTGATGGAGACTTGGCGTTTTTTGTCGAGCCACCCGGCCAGCGCGTAACGCACGTCGGGATCCTGACCACCGGCGGGCAGATGGTGCACGCGTCCACGACCCGAAACGGGGTCGGGTGGGATACGCTCAATCCGGCAGATCCGATGCAGTCGGCTTTTGGGAGTCGTCTTGCGAGCTGGCTTGTCGGCGTGCGCCGCGTGCTGGAGTCTTAGTTCGCCGCTTCCGGCGTTATCGCCACGAACCTCGTGCCCGCCAGTTTGTACCGGAAGTTGCAGCGACCTCCGCGATTGTGATTGATCAACGCGCGAAGGTCGGGCGACCGCACGACGTACATGCCCTCGAAGCCATCACGAGCGAAGTCGGCCGTCAGCGAGTAGGTAATGACGTCCAAAGAGTCCGCCGGGGTAGCGCGGGCAGCGATCGAGTCGGGGAGTGAAATGGGCTGATCGACCCGCATCGTGACATCGACGTGGTCGCCCACGAACTCACCCTCGAGTTCCACGATCGGATTCATCTTGACCGTCGTTCGGTTGGTCGTCATCTGGATCACGTCCATAATGAAACCGGTCATCACCGGGGGCCCATCGGCGTCGACGCAATCGGTCGAGGATTGGACAATCCGGGTAGCGTATTTGCCGGTCCAGTTCGAGGACGGGAACTCCTCGGAGCCCGAGCCGCAACCGATCAGCAAGCCGATCCAAAGCGGCGCGATCAAGAGTCGGAGGCGTCGCACGTTCACGCGGCTGGCTTTCGAATCTCGACGTTGACCTCGGCCGCTAACGCGGGAAACCGACGCCACACTCTTCGGTTCAGGAGATAGAACCAGCGATAATCCTCCAGCGGCCACCACTTGCGGGCCGAGATTAATCGAAAACCGCGGATCGCACTCACCGGATAGGGCTTCAACAATTCCATCAGCGAGCGCATCGAGAAGAAGTGACAGTGAGCGCGCACTCGCTTTCGACCCCGGCGCCGGAAGCGCGCGCGAGCCAACCTCGCGACCAATGGCAGGTGCATCGGCACGCCAATGATCAGCAGGCCGCCAGGGCGCAACACGCGCATCCAATCCTCCAGCGCCCCGCGTGCGTTCTCTAGATGCTCCAAGACATGGCTGGCGATGACGACATCGAAGGACCCCGGATCCATCGGGAGTGGGCCTCGCTCGAGATCGTGATCGTCGATGACTCGATCGTAGCCCAACTGCTTGCATAGCTCGATTCGGTGCGGGTGGATCTCAATGCCGGTCCAGTGGGCAGCCACGCCGGCGTGATCGATGAAACGCTTGGCTGGGCCGGTTCCGGACCCGACGTCCAGGATCTTCAGAGCCTCGCCCGAGCGCGACAGGTCGCGCACCGCCGGCACCATGTCCTGGTAACGAGCCAATCGCAGCTCATAGCGCCGGTAGGCGGGGACTGCGTCGAAAGCCAACACCTGGCGGCGAGGCTTGCGAAGCACGTGCTCTGCGGCACCGATCTCGGCGGTTTTGGTTGCCATGGAATCAGCGGGTTCGGGTACTGTCGATCGCTAGACCGACAATACTAACCGAGCCGGATTTTGCGGAAAAGGCCTATTGCGATCCGCCGGTGGGCACGATGAGCGCAACGATCGACCGATCACCGCGGGCCAGCGGGTAGGCTAGAACGATCGTCTCATCGAAGCGTGAGATCATCTCCTTGACGAACGCCTCCTCGCCACCGTCAACTTCCACGCGGAGAAACATCCGGTCACCGCGGGGCTCCTTGAGAACCCCATTCACGCGAACGGTTACGTCGCCCAGCTGGATGACCGGGGTTTCACGGCCGGGGAGGATCGTCACGTCGTCCAACCGTCGGACCTCGCCGGTGGCTAGCAGCTCCCGCAATCGGGTGGCACCCTCGTCCTCCCGCCAGACTTCCTTGAGGCGCTGGATCTTGATGTCCCTCGGCGCCCCATCCTCGGCCAAGAACAGGATTACCCGGTACGACCGCGAAGGGCGGGCCCTGCCCGGGGTCTGAGCCATGGATGTCGCCGCCAGCAAGGCCGTCGCCAGCAAGGCCAGGCATGCGGTCCGGCGCGATATATGTGTCAGCATTGAAAAACCCCTCCTCGGGCGAAATGTACCACCCGAGGAGGGGAAGGTTCCGTCGAGCTATTCGGTCGGGGCGAAGCCGCTCGAAGCGGATACCGGCTCCGGAGCGGGGCGCTCGGGGGTTTCCCCGTTGCCCCAGCTGTAGCGGGTCCCGAAGCGGGTCAGCAGGAACAGCCCAAAACCGATCGTCCAGGCGGCAAACTGGATCACCAGCCCGATGGCGATCAGGATCACACCAAAGACCCCAAACGGCCCGCCGATCAACCCGAGCGCGCCGCCAAAGAGCGTCAGCACGGTGAGAAAGCCGACGCCAACCAGAATCGACAGGTACGGGTTGGTGTGATCCCACCCGCGCAAACGGAACCAGGATCAGGAGTGGGATCCCGATGATCGAAATAGCGAGAATGACACACGTCATCACGAGCACCGGAACGAACAAGATCCAAGCGACCAGCCCGGCAGCGGCAGCTTTCCACGCTGAAGTCGTCATCCGATACTCCATCCGTTCGATCGGCCCGCGTGCCAGCAGGAACGCCAGGCTGACGATGAACGCCAGAAAGGCGATCCACAGCACGGTGCCGATCAACCCACCGATCTCAGGCATTATCGGGCTAAACCCAAATTCGGGGCGAAACTGAAGCTCGTGCCCGAGAGAGACATCCTCGATGCCGCCACGAACGACTGAGCCGGGTTCACGGTGGACGGCGCCGAAGACCGACACCACCTCACCGTTGACCACTGACTCCGGGCCAAGGTGTACGGACCCAAAGACCGCTACCACGTCACCGTCAACCTTGCCGTCGATACGCGCCGAGCCAAAAACCGCCACCGCGTCGCCGCGGACATGCTCGTCGGCCTCGACCCGGAGACTGTTGCCAACGGCGACCTCATCGCCGCCTTGTTGGTTGACGAACGTCGAGCCGTCATCCTCTCCGAGAACGCTATCCTCTTCATCTTCAGCTGCAGCTTCAGTTTCGGCGTCCGCGGTAACAGCGGCCTCGGTTTCCTCCGCGACGGGTGGCGGCGGCCCGATCCCGAACAGAACGCGACGCGTGGTCGAGTCCATGAACGAAAGTCGTCTCATGTCCTCGGCGTCGTCGCCGATTCGCTCGGTCAACTCGGCCCCGGTCACCGGTTCTCCGTTGATGCCGATCGAGCCGTTCGCCAACTCGATCGACTGGACATCCGTGCGGTATCTGGGCATCAGCACGACGCCGTTCTGAATGGGCAGCACCTGGTACCGATTCTCGATCCGGTCCCGTAACTCACCCAACGTGGGTGCAATTTCCTGCGCCGCGGATCCCGCGGTCGCCTGCGCCAGGCTGGCTGGAGCGAAGCTCAGTATGAGCACCGTTCCAAGCGTCAGGGCGCGCCAGAGATTCGTGGACGCGATCATCACCATGTTCTCCTCTCAAAAACCAACAGACGATTCAGACTATAGAGCGCGGAGGCACCGATCAGCGTGCTCGCCAGGAGCAGTGACGCGACCTCGGGCGTCACCACCGCGACCTGGAACGCGGTTCCGATCCGGGCCAAGAGCCCCCACAGTGCGAGCCCCGCCGCGAACCACTCGCCAGTCCAGGCCAAGCCGTGGGCACCGGCCTTCAACACCTCGCCAAAGGTCGGCGCATCGATCGGCAACAACCGCACTAGCGGCAGTAGCCCAGTGGCCGTGCCGACCAGCGTCACGGAGGCGACGATCGCCGCCTTCCACCACCATGCACCAAACGCCAAGAGCGGCGTCGGTGCCGGCTCGATCGCCCACAGCACCCGCTCGGCGAAGCCGGCCGACGGCCTCAACCGAGGTGTCGTGGCGAGCAACGCTCCGAACGCGTCCTCGGCCCGACGTTCGTCGCCCGTGGCCTCAGCTGCGAGCCAGCGCTTCAGATCGGTCTGGAGTCTCCGCATCATCTTCATTCTCCTATCATGCCCTACGCCGGGCCGTGGGGCTGGGTTTCAGCCGCGGCGGGGAGGCTTGAATCGGCCCCTGCGGGGCCCCAACCGCCCGCCGACAGCTCGCCCGCCAGTTCCTTCCGTGCCCGGTGCAGGTAGGTCTTTACCGTACCCAAGGGCAGCTCCATGATTTCGGCGATCTCCTCGTACGCCAGTCCTTCCTGGTGGCGCAACACCATCGCCTCACGGTACTCGGGCCGAAGACGATCGATCGCCGTCGACAGGGCTGCCGCAAGATCAGCCTGCAGCATCGAGTCGAGTGGCGATCCAGCGCTGGGATCTGGCGTCGTCGAGGCGTAATCGGGTTCATCCTCGCCGCCGGCCTCCAAGGAAACCGTGTCGATCGCGCGGCGCCGCAGGTGGTCGATAGCGGTATTGTGGGCGATCTTGAATAGCCAACTCGAGAACTTCCCCTGTTCTGGTTGATACGTGTCGAGACGGTTAAACGCCTTGACAAACGCGTCCTGCGAGAGGTCCTCGGCCAACCCTCGATCGTGCACCATCCGGGCAACGAGGTTAAACACGGGGCGCTCGAAGCGGTGCACAATTTCCCTAAACGCGCTCTGCGACCCCGAGAGCGCCTCGACTGCGAGTTGCTCATCCGCTATGCCCACTTGCACCCAGTACGGAGCGTCTGGCTCACCGGTTTCGCCTTTGAGATCTGATCGCGACAAGGCGACTCAGGTGCGATCGATGTTCGACTCGATCGCACCGCGCTACGACTTGTTCAACGATGTCCTGTCGGTCGGTATCCACCGCCTTTGGCGGGCCGACGCGATCGACAGTTTGGCGCCGGTGCCGGGTCATCGTTATCTCGATCTGTGCGCCGGTACTCTCGACCTCGCCCGCGCGATCGCCACCCACGCCCCGGGAGCGATCGCCGTCGGCGCTGACTTCTCGCTGCCGATGCTCGAGCGGGGAGCACGAAAGCTGAATCACCGTGAGGCAGTGTTCTCGGTGGCCGCCGATGCGCTGGCGCTGCCCGTAGCCAACCGTGTCTTCGCCGGTTGCACGATCGGCTTCGGGCTGCGCAACCTGGTCGACTACGCGGCCGGGTTGTCGGAGATGCGCCGCGTCCTCGAGCCCGGAGGGAGACTGGTCGTGCTCGAGTTCACGACGCCGCCCGGTAAACTCTTTCGCACCCTCTATCACAGCTACTTTCACTACCTCCTGCCACGCGCCGGGGCGCTCATTTCTGGCGACCCCGATGCCGCACGCTACTTGCCCGACTCGGTGGCCGACTTCCCCGACTGCGAGGCTCTGTCCGATATGCTAACCAACGTCGGCTTTTCGCGCGTTCGCTATCGCCTGCTCAGCGGCGGAATCGCCGCCCTTCATACCGGGGTCAGGGAATAGGGTGGCCGCGGTGCACAAGAGACCGGTTCACCTGATCGGCGTGCCGATCGATCTTGGCGCCAGCCGGCGTGGCGTCGACATGGGACCCTCCGCGCTGCGGATCGCCGGGTTGCGCGAGCGCCTGATCCGGCTTGGATACGATGTGACCGACACCGGTGACGTGCCGGTCACGATTCCGGAATCGGCCGATGCCGGTTCCGAGCGGGCGCGTTTCAGGGACGAGATCGCCGCAACCAATCGAGTGCTCGCCGAACGCGTCGAGGCATCCCTCCAAGCCGCCGCGTTGCCGATCGTGCTCGGTGGTGACCACTCGCTATCAATCGGCTCGATCGCCGGCGCTGCGTCGTGGGCGGCGCGAGAAGGTGACGACTTGGGGCTGTTGTGGTTCGACGCGCACGCCGACATGAACACCACTGAAACGACGATCAGCGGCAACATCCACGGCATGGGGTTGGCGGCGTCGCTGGGATACGGCGACCCGGTGCTGACCGAGCTCGGCGGGTTGACCCCAAAGGTGAGATCCGACAAAGTCGCGCTGATCGGTGCGCGCGACGTCGATCCCGGCGAGCGAGAGATGGTGAGCGAATCCGGAATCCGCGTGTTCACAATGCGCGAGATCGATGAAAAGGGGATCGTCCGCGTGCTGGAGGAGGCGATGGCGATCGTCCGTCAGGGCACCCTCGGCTTTCACGTGTCATGGGACATGGACTTTGTCGACCCCAACTACGCGCCCGGCGTCGGGACACCCGTCACGGGCGGCGTCAACTATCGGGAGGGACACCTGGCGCTCGAGTTGGTGAGTGACGGCGGCGGGATGGTGAGCATCGATTGC
>JBDHFX010000142.1:0-5047 GCA_039590215.1 Gemmatimonadota bacterium
CCACTACTGGATCGAGCACAACCGCGAGGGACGGCGGCGCTGGACTCGCTACTTCTCGAGCCTGCTCATGAGCCACACGTCGGTCCCCGAGGTAAAGCTGCTCGACCTGGCCCCACATCTGACTGACCGATTCCGTGCGCTAATGCAGAACATCCGAGATCAGAACCAAACGATCTACCGCCGGCGGGCGGCCGGTGGATTGGTCTTCGGGCTGCTTGGGGGAATCGTCATCTATGCGGCTGTTTTCCACCTCGCCGGGGAGGCGATCCGCGGACAAGCAACACTTGGTAGCGTAGCCGCCTACCTGCTCGCGGTGGAACGCTTCGCGGGCACCGTCACCGGGCTTGTCAACCTGATCGCTCATTCGATTCACAGCTCGCTCATGGTGTCGAATCTGACGCTGTTCCTGAGTACGACCCCAAGTGTGATCACGGCAGTCGCCGAGAAGGCTCCCACATCGATCCGCGGCCAGATCGAGTTCCGCAACGTCTCATTCCGCTATCCAGGGTCGGAAGAGCGGGCGCTGATGGATGTGTCGTTTGCGATCGAGCCCGGTGAGGTCGTCGCACTGGTGGGTCCAAACGGGGCGGGAAAGTCGACCCTCGTCAAGCTGCTCGGAAGGCTCTATGAACCCGAGGAGGGCTCGATCTTACTCGACGGCCACCGGCTGGATGACCTGTCCCCCGCAGCCCTGCACCCGCACCTGTCGTTCGTGTTCCAGCAGTTTGCTCGTTACGAAGCCACCGCCGGTGAGAATATCGCGTATGGGGATTGGCGACGGCTGTACAACGACCCCGAGGCGATCGAGGAGATTGCAAAGCGGACCGGGGCGGCAGAGATGATCGCGCGCCTTTCGGATGGTTACGACACCCATCTCGGACGCGCATTTGGTCGCGCAACGTTGTCGGCGGGTCAGTGGCAACTTCTGGCGATGGCCCGGGCCTTCGCACGCGATGCCCGGGTTCTCGTCTTGGACGAGCCGACGTCGAATCTGGACGCCCGGACCGAATACGAGATCTTCTCGAGGTTCCGCGAGCTGGCACGTGGCCGGACCACTTTGTTGATCTCGCATCGATTCTCGACGGTGGGGATGGCCGACCGGATCCTGGTACTGGAGGGCGGTCGGTTGGTGGAGAAAGGCACGCATGATCAACTCCTCGCGGCGCGCGGTGTTTATGCCCGGCTGTACGAACTGCATCGTCGATTGTATGAAATCCGGCGAGCCGGAGAAGCAGTCAAAACACATGCAGCTTGATCTCAATGGAGACCCGAAACCCGATAGACCAACTTGCTGAGCCCCCGGTTTTTGTCGTTGGGGCTGCCCGCTCCGGCACTACGTGGGTTTATGATATTCTGACCAGCCATCCACAGGTCGCCGGTGTTTACGAGTCCTGGTTGTTCACCCGCAACAACGGTTTAGGGTCGCTTTTCACGAAGGCACATTGGCCCCCCAATCGCTCTGGCTTGAGTGGATTGTTGGAACGCCAAGGGCTTCTCAATGAGACTCGTGTCTTCGCCGATCGAGTGTTGAGTAAGGCGATAGGGCCGACCCATCGCTTTCTTGTTGAGAAGAGCCCATCCCATCTCTACGAAATGAAGTTGATACATGAGCTCTATCCCCGCTCCCGCTTCATAAACGTGTTGCGAGACGGTCGAGACGTGAGCGTGTCCGTGCGCTCTGCCGCGAGATCATGGGTTCCCCAGTGGGGCCACACATTCGGGCGTTCTGTTTCTGCCTCTGCCAGGGCTTGGAGCCACGCCGTTCGACACGCGCACCGAGTCGGCGAGGAACTTGGCGACTTGTACCATGAAATCCGCTACGAGCAGATCAAGCAGGATCCAGTCGGCTCCTACCGTCGACTGTTCGATTTCTGCAATATCCCATACGACGAGGAATTGCTGCAGCAGATCTTCGCGGCCACGGATTTCGCCACAAACTACAAGCCGGGGGAGGACCGATTCCGACGCGGAGGTCGCGTCGGCGACTGGCGAACCCACTTCAATGTTCTCGACGCGATCCGCTTCAATCAAGCCGCCGGGGCGCGGCTCATCGAAACCGGATACGAGAAGAACCAATGGTGGATTGGGTCGTTTCTCCGAAAAGTTTCTCAGCCGAGACGTAGATAATCGGCGACTGGATTCTCTCGGTTCCTGATCAGCCCCCAAAGACCTCCACGCAATCGTTGCTTCTCAGCGATCACGTAGGTGCTGAGCCCGCAGATCGAATCGGTCCGCAATCGGACCGATTCCGGCGTCCAATAGCGCTCGTAGATATCTCGTGAGGTGAACAACGGTTCGTACAAACAACGAGCCTCCACGGGAACCAGCGCCATCTTCCCGAAGCCAATGATCAACGGAGAGAGGCTCGAGTTGCTATCCAAAAACCGAATGATGGCCTCAGTGACTCCCGGCCATGTTCCTCGAAAAGCGTCGTCTAGGACGATGACACCACGCGGGTCTATGCACTCCGACGCCAACTGGAGGTCAGCCGTCACCGCCTCCAACGAATGGGCGCCGTCGATGTGGATGAGTCGACATACTCCAATCTCGCTCGGGGTAAGCTCTTGAGAGCGCTTGGAATAGACACGCAGGAATTCGGCGTCTGGAAACACGCTGTGGAAGTTCTTGAGGAAGACCTCGCGCGGGGCTGCACCATCCGCGGTGCGAAACCCGAAAGAATCGCAAACCCCAAGAGTCTCGCTCTTCGGGTCTATCATGCCTGCCAACAGCAGCGTGCTCTTGCCGTGGAAAACGCCTATTTCAAACAGATCACCTCGGATCTCCTCGCGCTTGTGTGCGTAATCGAGCAATCCCAGGAGCTGTGCCGCTTCTTTCCGAAACCAGCCTGGCAGCGAGGCGCTAGCGCTCCAGAGTTTTTCTACGTGTTCGGGAACCACGAGAGCCTCCCCATCTCGCCTCCCCTCGCGGCAGAGGGTGATTCATTTCGTCTGAACGAATCCTTCGGTGCGCAAGTAATCGATGATCCGACGAGAGTTCTCCTCTGGTGAGATATCGACCGCATCCATCACAATCTCTGGACTCTCAGGGCGCTCATAGGGATCGTCGATGCCTGTTACGTTCAACAGCTTCCCCACTCTGGCCTTAGCATACAGGCCCTTTGTATCCCGTTGCTCACAGATATCGAGTGGGGTGTCCACGAACACCTCGATGAATGCGTCCATTGGCATTAACGATCGCACCTCGTTCCTGGCGGCCCTATAAGGACTGATGGCGGCGCAGATGACTACTCCGCCGTGTCGTACAATCTCCGACGCCACGTACCCGATTCTCCGTACATTCTCATCGCGATCCCGCTTCGTAAAACTCAACTTGGCCGACAAGTGGGTGCGCACCACATCACCGTCGAGAACAGTTACCTGCCGGCCGTTCTCCAGAACCTGAGCCGTCAATGCGTCCGCGATGGTGGATTTTCCAGCTGCACTGAGCCCAGTAAACCAGATACAGACACCTTGTTTGTGGCGCGGTGGATGCGACTCCTTGAGTATGTCAAGGATCTCTGGCCGCATGAGCCAATCGCCAGCTGGTTCTGTCTCGGGAGCCTCCTCCAAGGTCTCCCGCGTCACTGTGCCAGAAAGTCTCCTGAATGGTGTGCCGGCGGGGATCGCCTTTAGCTCCTCATAGTTGCCGGGGTGACCATCCTGCGTGACATAGACGATCTCGTCAAACCCCACCGGCTGGATCCCGATCTCGCGGACATGTTCGGCTACCAACGCGTAGGCGGCAGAGGGTTCATAAAAGCCCCCCAAGCCCCCGTGGTCGCGTCCAATCACGATGTGGGTCGCCCCATAGTTGCGCCGAATGATGGCGTGCCAGAGGGCCTCTCGGGGCCCGGCGAAGCGCATAGCGAGCGGGCAAAGCGAGAGGAAGCCCGGGCACTCATGTTCGACTTCCAGAAATCGCTTGTAGGTTCTGACGCGGGTGTAGTGATCGATATCGCCAGGCCTGGTCATGCCAACAACTGGATGCAGGAAGAGTATGCCATCTTCCCTCTCAGCCGCTCGTCTTGCCATAAACTCATGCGCTCTGTGAAGCGGATTCCTCGTCTGGAACGCGACGACGTGCTTCTGACGGCCCAACTCTTCGCCATCAAAGATGCTTCTCGTCTGAGAAGGCGTAAGACGCAAATCCTGAAAGTCATAATGTTTTGGTAACTGAAGAACAGTAAGTTCGCCAGAAACATTGAGGCCGCCCCAACTTTCGAGCTCGGCTACAAGTGGATGACGAACATCCGTTGTCCCAAACACCGCTTTCGCCACCCCGGTCTTGTCCCAACGGTACACTTCGTCGACGTGCATCGTCGCGAGGATCTCGTTCCTGGTGTCCCTGAGCGCGACGACCTCACCCTGGGCGCAGCCTGGTTGATCGGCATGGACGGGTAGTGTTATCGGGACTGGAAACAGTTGACCGTCAGCCAACCGCATCTCTTCTAGCACGCGAGCATGATCTTCGGCTCCCATGAACCGATCGAGAGGCGCGAAAGCACCCGTGGCCAGCATCTCGTAGTCGCAAAGCTGGCGCGACGTCAGGCGGATCGACGGCAGGTCGGCAGCCTCCCTCAGTTTGTCGGATAATGCTGTCAACTCTAAGAGTTCAGGCATGTTCCTCGAGATCTGGGCTGGGGTATTGGCGGCACAATTCAAAGTTGGCGCCCCGGGGAGGACTCGAACCCCCGACCAACGGCTTAGAAGGCCGTTGCTCTATCCAGCTGAGCTACCGGGGCGACCGCACGCCACCGATCATGGCCAACGTGCCTAACGTTCTAAGATACGAAACTTGCGCGCGAGTTTCAGCGCAGAGCGACGATTACTCGAAACGCGGTCGGTAGTTGTCGAGAACCGAGTACGGCTTGGGCCAAGGCAGTCCGTATCCGAGCTTCTGCGCTGCGTTCCGCGTCCAGTACGGGTCCCACAGATGAGCGCGGGCGAGCGCGCAAAGGTCAGCCCTGCCGGCCGCCAAGATCGTGTTGACGTCCATGTACGACGAGATGTTGCCGACGGCGATCGTCGAGATCTCCGCCTCGTGACGG
>JBDHFX010000143.1:0-3924 GCA_039590215.1 Gemmatimonadota bacterium
CGTTCGCAGGCTCGATGTTGAGAACGCGAGAGGAGTTC
Source organism: Gemmatimonadota bacterium (assembly GCA_039590215.1). GTDB lineage: Bacteria > Gemmatimonadota > Gemmatimonadetes > JACCXV01 > JAHWKZ01 > CAMYLR01. The sequence continues at coordinate 39 of JBDHFX010000143.1, forward strand.
TAGTGGACATCTTTGATCTGATGGACGACGAGGGCCACGAGCAGGTCGTGTTTTGCCACGACCCGCGGTCCAAGCTCAAGTCGATCATCGCCATTCATGATACGACACTTGGGCCGGCGCTCGGGGGCACCCGGATGTGGCCCTACCGAAACACCCAAGAAGCCTTGATCGACGTGCTCAGGTTGTCGGAGGGAATGACATACAAGGCAGCAGTAGCGGGTCTCGCACTAGGGGGTGGCAAAGCGGTCATCCTCGGCGACCCAAAGACCGACAAGACCGAGGAGCTGTTGCGCGCACACGGACGCTTCGTTGAGACGCTCTGTGGCCGCTACATAACGGCCGAGGATGTCGGCATCACGGTTGACGATATGGAATTCGTTTACCAGGAGACGAAATACGTCACTGGGATTGAATCCAGCCCGCGCGGTTCGGGTGACCCGTCGCCGGTGACGGCGTTTGGCGTCTATCACGGAATCAAAGCCAGCTGTCTGAAGAAGCTGGGGTCAGATGATCTGAAAGGAGTACGTGTTGCCGTACAAGGCGCAGGTCACGTTGGCTACTACCTGTGTGAAGACTTGGCGGCAGAGGGTGCGATCATCACTATCACCGACATCGAACCGGCAAGAGTCAAACGCGTCGTGGACGCTTTTGGAGCTGCAGCGGTGGAGCCGGAAGCGATTTACGATGTTGAGTGCGAGGTTTTTGCGCCCTGTGCGCTCGGCGCGATCATCAACGATAGGACCGTTCGGAGATTGCGCTGTCAGATTGTTGCCGGCGCGGCCAACAACCAACTTGCCGAGGACCGACACGGTGACGCGTTGGACGCGCGCGGAATCCTGTACGCGCCGGACTATGTTATCAACGCGGGTGGCTTGATCAACGTGTACAGCGAGATCGTGGGCTACGATCATGACACCTCGATGCAGAAGGCGCGCGGGATCTACGGCACGCTGCTTTCGATCTTCGACATTGCTGAAGAGGAGAAGATCCCGAGCTACAAGGCCGCCGATTGGCTGGCGGCGCAGCGACTGCGCGAGGCTCGTGAAGAAACTGAGAAGCACGATGAGATGTCCGCCGCGGCAACCGTCTAGGATCTGCCGATGAGCAAAGATCGCAGAGTGCTCTTGGCGGCCGATCACGCCGGCTACTCCCTGAAGGAAGATCTGGAGGCGCACCTGCTGGATCTCGGATATGAGCCCGTCGATCTGGGTACTGACTCGACCGACTCCGTCGATTATCCCGACTTCGGTGCTCAGGTCGCGAGCGCCATTCGGGAAGGCAAGGCAGATCGGGGCGTGCTTGTCTGCGGGGCCGGGATCGGGATGACGATGGTCGCCAATCGTCAGCCCGGTGTCCGAGCGGCGAACTGTTTGAGCGAGGAAATGGCGTCGCTGGCCCGTGAGCACAACAATGCCAACGTCCTTTGTTTGGGCAGTCGCTTGTTGTCTGCGGCCGATGCGAAGAAGATCCTATGGAAGTTTCTGGAGACCCCGTTCGGTGGCGGCCGGCATGAGCGTCGGGTCGAGAAAATCGAGCAGCTCGTCTCGTGAACGGTCTGCAGCGAACCGATCCCGAGATTGCGGCCGTTCTGATGGCCGAAGCCGAGCGCCAAGCGAACGGCCTCGAGCTCATCGCCAGCGAGAACTTTGTGAGCCCCGCGGTTTTCGAGGCGATGGGCTCAGTCCTGACGAATAAGTATGCCGAAGGGTACCCCGCTCGACGCTACTACGGTGGTTGCGAGCACGTCGACAAAGCCGAGCAGCTGGCGATCGATCGCGCTCTCGAGCTGTTTGGCGGCGACCATGCCAACGTCCAATCGCACTCCGGCTCGCAGGCCAATATGGCCGCTTATATGGCGGCGATGGAGCCTGGGGACACGTTGCTCGGGATGGACTTGTCAGCTGGCGGTCACCTGACGCACGGGAGTCCGGTCAACTTCAGCGGCCGACTGTACAAAGTCGCCAGCTACGGTGTCGACACGGACACTGGCCTCATCAACTATGAAAAGGTCCGCGAGACGGCCTTGGAAGCCCGACCGCAAGTCATCGTGGCTGGCGGCAGCGCCTACAGCCGCACGATCGATTTTGGTGCTTTTCGAACCATCGCCGATGAGGTCAGCGCCCGACTGATCGTCGACATGGCGCACTTTGCTGGACTGGTGGCCGGCGGCGCCTTTCCTTCACCGGTCCCACACGCCGACATCGTTACCACGACGACCCATAAGACCCTGCGCGGTCCGCGAGGCGGGTTGATCATCTGTCGCGAAGAGCACGCCAAGCCAATCGATAAGTGGATCTTCCCGGGCCTACAGGGCGGGCCGCTGATGCACGTCATTGCCGCGAAGGCGGTCGCGCTCAAGGAGGCATTGGAACCAGAATTTCGTCTCTATGCGCAGCAGGTGGTGGCTAATGCTCGCGCTCTCGCGGCGGCGCTCGTCGATCGCGGCTACCACGTCGTATCCGGGGGCACCGACAGCCACCTGTTTCTCGTCGATCTTTCCGCCACCGGAGAGTTGACCGGTAAGGATGCCGAGGCAGCGCTGGGGGAAGCCGGGATTACCGTGAATAAGAACACCGTCCCTGGTGAGACGCGGAGCCCGTTCGTGACCAGCGGGATCCGGGTCGGGACACCGGCGTTGACGACTCGTGGCATGACCGACACCGAGATGCGAACGATCGGTGGGTGGATGGCCGATGTCTTGGACGGACCCGGGGATAGCTCCACGTGCGATCGTGTGCGTTCGAGCGTGCGCGAGCTCTGCGCGGCGTTTCCTCTCTACGAGCAGTGGCGCGAGCAGTATAACGAGCTGGCGCGGTCCGGGGTCTAAGGGCCCCGCGGCGGGGTCCGAACCGCTGTGCGTCAGTCCCGCGGTTCCACCGAGTCATCGCACACCGTACGCGGCTCGCGCTTTCTGACTTGGCTGGCTCCAGCAGCTGACCCCAAAGCGGCTTCCCAGGTCCTCGATAGCCGCAGTCAATTGCACACCGACGCCACCCATCACTGCTGGGCATACCGTACTTGGTCGGATGGCGATTTCCAGGCGGCCGGTTTCGATGCCGGCGAACCCAGCGGAACCGCCGGGCGGCCGATCCTAGGAGCTCTGGAGCGGGCTGACATCGTTAATTCAGTTTGCGTGGTGTCGCGCTGGTTCGGCGGAACGCGGCTCGGCACCGGTGGGCTTACGCGTGCCTATGCGGAGGCGGCGCGGCTGGCAATCGAAGCTGCGATCCCCGCTCGTCGGTTGCCGGAGGTGGGGGTTTGGTCGCGGTTCGAGACACACTTCCCGTACACCGCCACGTCACACGTGCGTCGCGTGGCGGCCAAATATGCCGCGCACGAGGAGAACGCAGATTACGGGGAACGGGTGAAGCTGGTGTTGTCGGTGCCGGCTGAACAATCCCCCGGGTTCGAGCGCGCGTTGGCCGAGATCGGTGCCGGAACGGTTCATGCATCATCGCTGGGGGAGTGCCTTCGCCCGTCGAAGATCGCCTAGCGCAAGAGGCAAAGCGGCTTGACGCTTCGCGCACGCGACACCTACTTTTGATTTACGAGGAGTTAGCGTATGACCGACGAAGCACGAAAGAAAGGAACCGTCGACGACATTCTTGCCGATGTCGAGGCATATATCGACGATTGGTTCCAAGCCAAGCTGCCGTTCACGTTTCAGGGGGGTGTCCGCTGGACCCCACCGACGGATGTCTATGAGACCGAGGATGACTACCGGGTAACGATGGCGATCCCTGGAATGAGTACCGAAGACATCGAAGTACACTTCGAGCGTGACACGTTGAGAGTTAGGGGGGTGCGACGGGAACGACGGGGCGATCCTCGGAACTACTTCAAGATGGAGATCCCGGTGGGACCTTTCGAGCGACGCATTCGGTTG
>JBDHFX010000144.1:0-3902 GCA_039590215.1 Gemmatimonadota bacterium
TTCTCCAGCATGCGCTCGATGGTCGCCAGCAGGAGGTCGTCGTCCGGATAGGCGCGCATGAAGCACAGCGCATCGTGGAGGCGGAGAACTTGTGACGACCGCTTAAAGCGTCGCCTCTCGAGCCGGCGAAGAAGCTCGAGTTTGCGCTCACCGGCGCCGCTTCCAAAGTCGAGACGTCTTCGCTCGAGCTCTCCCAACCACCGCGCGAGTTGATCTGGCACGTCCACTCCCGGCTGCTGTCTCGCTCCGGTCAGTTCCCGGAAGCGCTGGTATAGCGTGACAGCGAACGAGCCTAGGCGGACGCTGGTGGGGGGGCAAGGAGCCGAGGGTCAGCGATGGAGTTCGCTGACCCAGCCATTTGGTTCTGCCTCAGTTGTGAGAGATCAGCAGCAACTCGCCGTCCGGAGGGTCTTCCTTGACGACCCCAACGCCCGGACAATAGAGCTTGAACTCGATTTCGTCGCCATCGATGATCTCTCTCATCCGAAGGCAGTTTTGGAACGTCCCGGCGGGAACCGTGACGCCCTCGGCGAGCGAGATGACCTCGTCCTCTTCGATCGTGATCCCTGGCACATCCTCAGATCGGAACTTGTCTCCGACGCTCGGCGATCCCGGCATGAGGATCCCGAGCGTTTGCGTGTCAACGCCGAAGAGCCACGCGCCTTCGTGGCCGACGATCTCACCGGTTGGAAAAAACCGCCACCGGGGGATCGAAACTCGGGGCAAACGGAATAGCGTTCTTTGTTTCCGAGCACCCAACAAGCGCTGGGCTGCAATTCTGCGCCAAGATTCTTACAATAAGGCAGGGAGATTCCCCACAGACGTTGGGGGCCCTGCGACGTACGATTCATAGATATAGGGTCCTTGATGGTGTGTAGTGAGTGCTTCGGACTCAGCGTAGGGAGCTTGACATGGACAAGACTTGTCTCCGGATTCTCTCGGCGGTTGTTATCGCGATGCTCATGGTCGGTTGTGGCGGCGAGCAGGAGGTGCCGGAGCCCCAACAGGTCTCGGCCGAGGATGCGGAAGAAGCTCTGCGTGCGGCCCGAGCGGACTCCGTCGCCATGGCGCAGACCCAGTACAACCCATCCGTGTTTGACACGATCGCCTGGGGTGGCGGTCAGGAGCGTTTTGAGCGCGGAGAGCTTGTTTGGTCCTACAGCTGTACCACGTGCCATGGCACTGGTGGTCGTGGAGACGGCGAGTTGGCCGTGCAGAACGACCTTTCGATACCGAACTTTACAGCTGAAAACTGGGCCTACGGTGGCGACATCCCGGCCATTCGTCACCGGGTGTATATCGGTCACGAGTCAGAAATGCCCAGCTGGGGCCTCTACGGATTGCCGTACCGGGACGTTGACGCGGTAGCCTTCTACGTCAATGAGGTGTTCCGCCGGGCGCGGTGAACTGCGCTCGAACACGGTGAGTTTTTCAGGGGGGGCGACACCTACGGGGTCGCCCCTTTCGCTTGCTTCTGAAACGCAGGATGGCCGCCATTGACAATGCGAACACTTTTCTGCGTTTGCTCGCTGCTTCTGGTCATCTCATGTGCCGGAAAAGAAGATGACTTGACGAACAGTGAGGCCGGACGAGTCGATCAGATCGGAGGTCAACTCGATATCCGTATTCATCCCGCGGAGGGTCGACAGACACCGCCGGCGGAGCTAATCCTGGTCGATCCTCGGGGTCGAAAGACCGGAAACGATCCGCGGATCGACCAGATGTTCAGGGACATATCGGGTTCATCGTACGAGACGGAAGGCATCGATGACGATGTGACCAGTGCGCCGGGCCCGGAGACCCACATCGTTTACGTTGGGAACGCCATGAGTGGCGAGTACACTCTGCGCGTCGTGGGGATCGAGAGCGCCCCTTATGATCTGGAATTGCGGGGTGTGGACCGCGAATTGAATCCCTCTACAGTTCGGTTTCTCGACATAGATATCGAGGCGGATTCGGACCACCGGTACGTGATCGAGTATTCGAGCGAGTTGGGGAGCAAGATAAAGGCAAGGCGAGACTGAGCCGTGGCGGAGCTTCGCCCATATCCCTTTGGCGCACTGATAGCGCGCATGTTTCGCGAGCTCGAACGCGAAGACAAGATCTTCGACCTTCCCCTGCGCAAGTGTTTCTTCGGCGACGTAGACAAGGACCTGTCGGTCTACTTCCACGGCAACGCCGCGGCGACTCCACTTGGGCCGGCGGCTGGACCGCACTCGCAAATGGCACAGAACATCGTCCTCAGCTGGCTTGTCGGTTGCCGTATTGTGGAACTCAAGACGGTCCAAGTCCTGGACGAGCTAAAGATCCCCCGCCCGTGTATCGACATGGCAACGATTGGTTTCAACGTGGAGTGGAGCCAAGAGCTCAAGATTGAGCAGTCGCTCGAAGAGTACGTCAAAGGAGCGATGTTGATCGAGATCTTGCGAGCGAGCGGCAGCATTCCCCTGGTGCCAGGGTTCGACCGTATCGTCTACGACGTTAGCGTCGGGTACGACCTCGCTGGTATCCAGGGGGATCGTGTACAGGCTTTTATCGCTGGCATGCAGGACGCCTCCGCGACCGTCGATCGCCTCCGTGGCGAGATTCCGGACGAGTTCGCCGAGTTCCGCGACCTCGACTTTTCGACAAAGCTCTCGAACACGCTCACCCTGAGCACGTTCCACGGCTGTCCGCCGGACGAGATCGAGCGCATCATCGACTTTTTGCTGCGCCACAACGGGCTACACTGCACCGTTAAGCTGAATCCGCTTTTGCTTGGACCCACGCGCACGCGTGAGCTGTTAAACGAAGTGATGGGATACGAGGGGATCCGCATCCCCGACACCGCATTCGAGCAGGACACTCGCTGGGATCAGATGGTCGCGTTCGTAGATCGCCTGGGAAACACCGCCGACGAGTTGGGTCGTGGCTTTGGCGTGAAGTTCACGAACACTCTGATCGTCGAGAACGATCGCGACTTCTTTCCTTCGTCCGAAAAGGAGATGTACCTGTCCGGTCCACCGTTGCACGTGTTGGCCATGAATCTCGTTCAAGAGTTTCGAGCCACCTTCGGCAATCGGTTCCCGATATCGTTCGCTGCCGGCATAGGGAGGGAGAACTTCCCCGATGCGGTGGCGCTCGGCCTCGTCCCAGTGACCGTTTGCACGGACCTCCTAAAGCCTGGCGGATACGGCCGTGCACAACGCTATTTCAACGCGTTGCGAAAGCGCATGGACGCTGTCGGTGCTGATAGCATTGCGAGCTACATCATTCGCGCCTACGGGCTGGGGGCGGCGGCCCTAACCCGGCTCGATATCGAGGAGTCGGCGTTGCGGGGTGCCTGCGAAGCGGCTCTCGATTCGGGTGCCGATCTTGCGGCCGTCGCGGGTGCCGATCTCTACCCTAGGTGGGTGGCTGAGGCGGCACTCTGCAATACCGATCATTACGTCCCGCACGCAACGGCGGACACGCGCTACGCCAAGGTTCGAAACTCGAAACCGCCTGCCAAGATCGGCTCACACCTCGACCTGTTTGATTGTGTCACATGCAACAAGTGCGTCCCCGTGTGTCCTAACAACGCCAATTTCGTGTTCGTTCTCCCGCGTCTCGAACAACCGATTCACAAGATGCGGTTCACCGGCGAAGCCTGGACGAGCCGCACCGATGGGACGTTAGTTATCGACCAGAAACAGCAGTACGGCAATTTTGCGGACTTCTGCAACGATTGTGGTAACTGCGACGTGTTCTGTCCGGAGGATGGAGGCCCCTACGTCGTAAAGCCGCGCTTCTTCGGGTCGCTGGAAGATTGGCGCGAGTTCGACGAGCTCGATGGCTTCGCGGTCGAGCGTAATGACGGCGAGATGTGCATTTGGGGTCGCGTGGAAGGCATCGAGTTCAGCCTGGGCGATGCCGGCGATCGT
>JBDHFX010000145.1:0-3886 GCA_039590215.1 Gemmatimonadota bacterium
GGGTTTGCCGTGCCGCGCCGCTTGCGCGGACGCGCGGTGGGCTCTTACCCCACCCTTTCACCCTTGCCATGCCCAAAGGCATTCGGCGGTCTGCTCTCTGTGGCACTTTCCGTCACCCCTGGGGGCGCCTCGCGTTGTACCCTCCGAAAAGGGCCTCCGCGAGCATCCTGCCCTATGGAGCCCGGACTTTCCTCCGACGACGTAAGTCGCCGGCGGCCGTCTGTCCGCCCGTTCCCACTATGAAAAATGTTCGTCGATGGCCTGATTGGCCAGGTCGTCGGCATGTTCGTTATCCGAGCGCGAGACGTGCTCCACGCTGACCGAGCCTATCCTCAGCAGAATCTGACTGGCCCGGATAAACCGATCCTTTAAGTCCGGGTCCTTGACTCTATACTCACCATTGAGTTGCCGAACCATGAGCTCCGAGTCCGAGTACACCGTGAGATGAGTTGGCAAGTCGGGTTCAAGCGCCTCGAGACCGCAGATCAGCGCCTCGTATTCGGCTTGATTGTTGGTTCGCTTGCCGAGGTATACCCAACCCGAGTCCATGACCGAACCATCGTCGGCTTCGATGACGAACCCCGCGCCAGCCGGACCCGGGTTTCCGCGAGCCGCGCCATCGGTTCGCAGCACGAGGCGCCGCTCTGCCAAGCGTTACTCCTCGTTGGCCGCGTAGACGAGCACGCCGCAGGCCTCGCAGGTGTGGATCGTCCCGTGGTGGGTGATCTCGCGAACTACCTGCGGCGGAAAGTAACCATGACATGAGCCACACGCACTGCCGTGCAGCTGTACCAGCGCTGGGAATCGTTGCACGCGCCGAAGCCGATCATAGACTCGGTACAACTGATCATCGACCTTTTCGGCGACGAGTTTTCGTCGGTGCTCCTCGGTCGCCAGCTGCTGATCGAGGGCCGCCGTCTCGGAATCAATGGATTGCAACTCGTCGCGCGCCGCTTCGCGCTTTTGGGCTAGCTCGACCTCGATTTCAACCAACCGATTTGTGTCCTGTTCGATCGCATCCATAAGCTCGAGGACCTCGGTTTCAAGCTCCCCGATCATCCGTTTGGCGCCCTGGATCTCGGTCAGCAACGCGCTGTACGCCACGTTGGTCTTCACCTGATTCAGCTGCGCCTCGTACTTCTCACGTTGACGCTGCTGGACGTCGAGTTCGCCCTCACGGCTGCGGCGATCGAGGCGGGCCCGCTCCACCGCGTCCTCTAGCCCCTGCTTTTCGTTCTCCAGCGCGGTGATCTCGCTGGCCACCTCAGCCCGCCGGACGGGCAACTGATCGCGCCGGGTCGATAGCTCCACGATCCGCATGTCGACGGTTTGCAAGTCAATTAGAACAGCGAGCTTCAGTTCTCACCCCCAAAAAAAAGAAGGTGTACCGGTCGGCACACCTTCGGATCCCTACGGAGGGACGTTCGAACCCCCCTTGGATGGCGGCGTCGACAGCCCATCCAGGCCGTTGACCACCCCGCTTTCGCCGCCTTATAACGGTCGTACATCACCAACTGACTCATGCACCACATTTAATCAAACTTACCCCGATCCGTGCGAGCCGTCCAGCGCACTCGAGATAGACGAGCTACCTTTCTGTAACGGACGTTGCCATGCAATCGAAGCTCATCCTCCTGGGGATCGCTTTTCTCGCTTGTGAAAGTGATGATGGGCTCTCACCTACCGCACCGGCGTCCGGTGGCTTGCGCGTGAGCGGCGAGTGGACCGAAACCCGCGCCGTCCGAGAGAACAGCTGCTCCATGGGTCTACCGAAAATCGCCTCCCGCCACATCTCGATTCTACAGGCTGGTGGCTTGCTGACCGTTCGCACACCAGCGAGCCACGAACGCTCGGGAAAGATCGATACTCGGACTGGTTATTTCGAGCTCGAGGCGTTTCTCGTGATCGCTGGGGAAACGTGGCCGGGAGAGCAGCGGGGTCGGTTTTTCTCAGCCGACAGCTACGGGGCGAGGACGTTCGTCAACCTCGTCGACACGGCGACCGAAGCCGCCAATTCTTGCCGCGTCGTCACCTCCGATGTCGGGCAGAAAGGGACGCGTTCGATCGCGGAAGGACTTGAAAACGGAGAGCCCAAACCCTCTGCGCCACATCCCTAGCTGACTGAGCTAGATACCGCGCGAGGGCGTAGCCGACAACAAGCTGGAGTTCGAGATGGCCACCATGAACAAAGGGCGGCTCCTAGAAGGAGCCGCCCCCATTCAGAACGCCTCTTGATCTTTGTCCGTCGAGCCACTGGCCCAGAACCAACTGGGTAAAGTTTATGAGGCCCTTGGCGAGTCCGGCAAAGCGAGAGAGTCATATGAGTACTTCGTCGAGTACTGGCAGGATGCCGACCCAGAACTGCAGCCAATCGTCGAGGAGGCGCGTCGGGCGCTAGCTCGTCTGGAGGGGCGGTAGCGTCCTATCCATGGCCGGGTATTGGGGGCAACTCCATCGTCGCCGAGTCTTCCGCCTCTTCGAGAGTGTAGATCCGTTTTGTTCCGAACCCCTTGACCTCCGCCTCGCCTCGGTCGGTGAAGTGAAAATCTGACTTGATTAGCTCGTGCATCTCGTCGCAGAGGGTGATCTGCATCGGGCCCGAGAGCGCCTCCATACGGGCTGCGAGGTTCACGCCGGGGCCGAAAATATCGTAGACGTACTTCTGGATACCGACCATCGAGCCGATCAACGAGCCGGTGTTGATCCCGATCCGACAGCGCCACTGTTCTTCATGCTGTGAGTTCCTTCGCTTTAAGTATCGGACAAATAGCAGAGCGACTCGGGCGATGTTCTGGGCGTGGTCCATGACCGCTTCGGGGACGCCGCTCACGGCGACGTAGGCGTCACCAACCGTCTTGATCCGCTCGCAACTATGCCGCTCGACGATAAAGTCAAACGCGCTGAAGATCTCGTTGAGCTCCGAAATCAGTCCCGTCGGGTCCTGCGAGATCGTCATCTCGGTGAAATCGACGAAATCGAGCATTAGTACCGAGGCCGAGTCGAATCGCTGTGGTGTCGCCACGCCGAAGGATTCGATTTCCTCGTAGACCTTCCTCGGCATGATGTTGAGCAACAGTTTCTCGGCGCGTTCTTTCTCCCGCTGCAGCGTGCGGTTCTGTTTTTCCACCATCTTCGAATACGACTCGATCATGTATTCGAGTTCCTTGATCTTGGAGACGTTCTGACATTCGACGATCAGGTGTTGTACATCCTCGTCGGAAGGCATCGTCACAACGAGGGCGATCGACACCTCACGCCGTCCGACCCGAATCTTGGTCTCGGTCGTGTACGGACGCCCCTTGTCCATGCGCTCGCGGAGCCGCTCGACGTCTATATCGGGAAAGAGATCGGTGACAACGGTCGATCGGTCCTCGACGTGCGGAAACCACTCACCGAGGCGCTTGTTGTGAAAGACGATCGTGAGGGAGCCGGGATCGAGGATGGCGAGACCGACCGCGGTCGACTCGAGCAACATCTCGTTGAAGCGGTCGAGATTGAGCGAGCTCACGCCCTGTTCGTTGTTGTCTTCGGTCACGCGTCTTGGCTGACGATCCAAGGCTTCCGGCTCTCGAGATCTTTGATGATGAACTGAATGTCGTCCAGGTTGAACTCGAAGTCCTCGAGCGTTTCCGCGAAGAGCATCATGACCTCAGCGAATGCGGCATCGGTGATGTCAAGGTGCTCGTGGAGTTGTTGAAGCTGCTCATTCGTGTAGCTAGCGGGACCACCCATGACGTGGGACACAAACTTCGTCTGATGGTCGATCAGCCGACGCATGTCGACACCGTCGAAGTAGGGTCCGGTCACATCAGAGTCGAGCAGCTTGTCATAGAGGGCCATAACGATCTTGCTGACGCTGGCGAACCCCCCGTACCGCTCGAACATC
>JBDHFX010000146.1:0-3848 GCA_039590215.1 Gemmatimonadota bacterium
AACGATTCAAGATGAGCAGAGCAGCACCGATGGTAGTGGGGGCGCTGATCGTCCTCACGGCTTGTAACGAGGTCGCGACCGGACCCGAGATCGATAGCAGTCGAGACACGACTCGAGCCGACGTCGCCGTACTCCCACCCGATCAGCAACTGCCCAACACGATCGATACCGATGGAGACGGTCTCCCGGACACCGAAGAAGAGATTCTGCTACGGCAGTTCCGGCCGTATTGGTACTTCGACGGACAGGAATTCATCTTCCCGATCTCGATCGCTCAGTGGGGTCTGGCGACGGGCTCGATATCCCAGGGCAGCTCGTGGATCCCCTACCACGATCTGTACACGCTGAAGAACGCCGCGCTCTCCCTGAGCGGTGGCGTCATGAAACCGACGGAGTTCTTCATCGTCGGCAATCGCGAGGACGACGCGCCGGTCTACGTGGATGCCGTGCCGATGCCGGAGAGCTTTTCCGTCGGTGGCAAGAACAAACTGGTGTGGCTCCACTACTATCTGTTCTTCGGTGACGACGCCAAGCTGATCCTGTGGCCAAACGGTTTGCGGCACCGGGGGGATTGGGAGCACATCTGTATGCTGGTCGAGCGCAGCGCGGCGGGAATCCGACAGCGGCCGCCGGTCAAGCTTCACTTCCATCATCATGGCGATCTCGACGTCAGCTCGACCGCGTACGCGTGGCACGCCGACTACTGGGGCTATCGGCACCCGCGGGTCTACGTGGAGGCTGGGGCTCACGGCATGTACCGCAACCCGGGCAGCGGGCCGGTAGGGCCGCACAACAGCAACGCTGGCTCGCCCGACGACCCGCTCGATAATCCATTGCGGTTCATGGCGTCGCACTGGTCGACCCGATTCGGGCAAGCGAGGGACGAGAAGGAGATCCTGCAACGGTTCCGTGGCAAGTGGGGAGACAGCGGTGGCAGCCCCAAGGGACCGTTGCAGTACAACAACAGTTGTGACCACGATTACGTCAAGCGTCCCAAGTCGTTTAGCTTCCGGTTGTCGGATTGCTAGCGCGCCAGCGTTCGATGTCGAGGTGACCCGATGAAGGTGATACTGAGCGCTCTGGTTCTAACGTTGCTCTTGCACGGCGGTGCGTGGGCGCAATTCGGACCGGAGCGGTTCAACACGGCTCAGGGCGAACCCGTGGTCCTGCACGTCGAGGACGACGCGTGCGATTCGGATTTTGATGGCGCATGGATCGGCGCCGGGGTCGGCGCGCTGGGCGGACTGGGGTTGGCAGCCCTGATTCACGACGGGTGTGGCGAAGGGCTCTGTGCGGTGGGTGCGTTGTTGGGCTCGATCGCCGGCTTCTGGGCCGGGCTGGGGATCGACTCGAGGAAGTGTCGTCACCCCTCCTCCAGCTCGTCGACCGATCTGGGCCAGTCGTCTTTGAGCAGTCGGCTGAGCGCGCGATCGGCCAGCACACGGCCATCGGTCTGGCAGGTCGGGCAGTAGTTCGTCTCGCGGTCGGCGTAGACGATGCGCTGAATCGCGGTCTCGCACACAGGGCACGGCTCGCGATACTTGCCGTGGACCGCCATCCGCGGATGAAAGGCGGTCACCTTATCCGGAAATCCGTCGCCCACCTCCGCGCACCGGATCGCGATCCATTCTTCCAGGATCGTCCGCGACGCATGCCACAGGCGCTCGATCTCGCTGGCGTCGAGATTCGTGCTGAGCTGAAGCGGTGACAGCTTGGCGGCGTGCAAGATCTCGTCCGCGAACGCGCCCCCGATCCCGCTGAAGGCCCGTGGGTCAGTCAGCGCACGCTTTAGGGTATGCCGCTCGCGAAGGAGTGCCACACGAAACGCCTTCAGTGTCGCGTCGAGGATTTCGATGCCGCCGGGGTCGAGCACTTGAAGCGCTTTGGCCCCGCGTACCAAGTGCAGCGCCACTCGGCGCTTGGTGCCGGCCTCGGTCAAGAGCAGTGAACCGGTCGAGAAGTCAAACGCTGCCAGCCCCCGTTTGCGGGGAATCTCCCACTTGGCTTCCGCCCACCGGAGCCGGCCTGCCACCATGAGGTGTAGCACGAGAAAGAGATCGGGGTCGAAACCGATCACGAGTCGCTTGCCGATGCGGTCGACCTGGCTGACCCGTCGCCCGGTGAGCGAATCGAGCGGCGGCTCGAAGGTCTTGAGCAGCGCAAACGACCGCAGACGCACGTCGGTCAGCGTGGAGCCGGCGATCCTCGGCTCGAGTGCGCGCTTGTAGGCTACGATCTCAGGAAGCTCCGGCACGTTGATCTAGTTATGCGGCGGTGTAAGATCGTACGAGCAACCAGGCGAATACCTGCAGCCCAATGGCAATCACCAGCATCGCGATAGACAGCCCGATCACGAACTTGGCCCGGCGACGAGCCGGCTCGCCCTCGACTACGGGCGTGTCCATGAGGACCCGCGTGCCCGGGGGTGGCCACTCTCCGGCGGCGAGCGCACGACGAGCCTTCCGCGCTTCACTGACCGCTACAAAGGCGGTCGTCACGCCAACCACCGCAGCCGCCAGCTTCAAGAACGACGCTGCGCGGTCGAAGGCAAGCTGCCGATCGTACTGGGCGAGCTTCTCGATCTCGACCAATGCACGCTGCGTCCAATCATAGGTGACAAACCCACATGCTATGATCACCACGAGAGCGATCGCCGTGTACGCGCGAAGCCTATTGTCGGCACGGATCATCTTGGTGTTCATCGTGGTTCCAGTTTCGCTTCGGTGAGTCGAACGTCGACCTCGGCAACGGTTCCGTGGTGTGCATGAACATACGACGTCATGCCGACATCCGAGACATACTCGAGGATGCGATGATCGGGCAGCGTGCGGTGACTGACGCGGTACCGGGTTCTGGCGATCTCCGGCTCGACACTATCGAGCACGTCATTGGAGCCGGCCGGCGTCCAGCGTATCGTTCCGGTGTAGACCCAGGTGTTGCCAAACGTCATCGGAAAGAGAGCCGGTGGCGATAGCTCCTGACCGAGTGCGCCATCGGTCACTAACGTGAGCGCGCCGCCGATCAGCGGCGGAGCTGCCGAGCGCACAATAGAACGCCACACTACACGGTAAGGTCGTTTCTCATGAGAAGCGCGCAACACGCTAAGTGACAATCTATTACGATTCTCCTAGATGAGCCCCCAAACGACCCGGGCTGGCTTCGTGGCGCTGATCGGGCGGCCGAACGTTGGCAAGTCGACATTGCTAAATCGACTTGTCGGGGTGCACCTGGCGGCAGTGAGCCCAAAGGCCCAAACGACCCGCCACCGGATCCCGGGTTTTCGGGTCGAGGGGGATGCCCAGATCGTATTCGTCGACACACCTGGCCTTCTCGAACCGGGGTACGCGTTGCAGACGGCGATGACCCAAAGCGCCCGGGCAGCAGTCGAGGGCGTCGACGCGATCTACTGGCTGGTCGACACGGACGCGATCTCCGAACCAGAGCGAGAACTCCTGACGGTGCTTGAAAATGAGCCCGTTCCGGTGTTTCTCGTCCTCACAAAGTCCGATCGGGCGAGTCAGACCACGCTCGATCGATGGGAGTCGGCTTGGGGCGATGTCTTTCAGTGGGCAGGGCGCCACCGGGTGAGCGCGGTCACTGGCGAGGGAGTAGATAGCCTTCTGGCGTCCACGCGTGGGCTGCTGCCCGAGCAACCATTTTTTTACCCCGAAGATGATCTGACTAACCTGAGTCTCCGTTTCGTGGCGGCTGAGCTCATTCGAGAGGCGTGTTATCGAGAGCTGGGGGCAGAGCTGCCATACAGCGTCCATGCAGCGGTCACGGACTGGGTTGAACCGAGCGGCAAGAAGGAGAAGACCGCGCTGGAGGCTACGTTGTATGTCGAACGC
>JBDHFX010000147.1:0-4639 GCA_039590215.1 Gemmatimonadota bacterium
CGTGGAGACGTGGCCGCCTGCCAAGCCGCTGTCGATGCCGGCGCGGCCGCCGCCAAGAAGGTCGGCGAGGTAGTCTCGGTACACGTCATCCCGAGGCCGCACTCGGACTTGGACCCGCATTTCCCGATTACGACCGGCTAGCAAACCCGGTCCCTACAACTCCGATTCCCTAGGCGAGCAACGTGCCGCTCACCGAGAGCGAAATCCGCGCTATCGTCAGCCGAATCACCGGCGAGCTTGCAGGCTCGGCTCCGGCGATTGAGGTCGCCGAGCGTCCCGCGCAACGCCGGCTCTCGACGACCCCCGAGCCCGCCAGTCAACTCGGCATCTTCAACACCGTAGATGAAGCCGTGGAAGCTGCCCACCGTGCCCAGGCTGCTATCCGTACGCTCGAGTTGCGCGACAAGATCATCGCTAATCAGCGCCACCGGCTGACCGAGCAGGCGCGATCGCTGGCCGAAGACGCCGTCGCAGAGACCGGGCTCGGAAACGTCGAGAGCAAGGTGCTCAAGAACCAACTCGTCATCGACCGCACGCCAGGCACCGAGGATCTCGTGCCAGAGATATTGTCGGGCGACCACGGCCTAACGCTGACCGAGCTCGCACCGTGGGGTGTTATCGGCGCGGTGACCCCATCGACCAATCCGGCCGCTACCATCATCAACAACGGGATCTCGATGATTGCCTCGGGCAACGCGGTCGTGTTCGGCGCCCATCCCCAGGCCAAAGGCGTCACCAATCGCACGATCCACATCATGAACACTGCCGCGGTCGAGGTGGGGGGGCCAAAGACGCTGCTGACCGCCGTGGCCGAGCCTTCGATCGAGGCGGCCCAGCAACTCTTTCAGCATCCGGGAATCGATCTGTTGGTAGTCACCGGCGGCGGAGCCGTGGTTCGGGCAGCTCAGAAGTCGAACAAGCGTGTCATCGCGGCGGGCCCGGGCAACCCGCCGGTGGTGGTCGATGCCAGCGCCGATATCGCGCGCGCCGCGACGGACATCGTGCGCGGCGCATCATTCGACAACAATGTCGTCTGCACGTGTGAGAAGGAGATCCTGGCCGAGGCACCGATCGCCGACGAGCTACTCGAGGAGCTGCAGCGTAACGACGCCGTACTGCTGACGCCGAATGAAGCCGAGTCGTTGGCGAGGGCGATGTTGAACGACTATCCGGGTCCCGAGCCGCGAATGAACAAGGAGTACGTGGGGAAAGGTCCGTCGGTCTTGGCGAAGTTGATCGGCAAACACGTTCCTGAGGGTACCAAGTTGCTACTGGCTGAAACGGATCGTCATCATCCGTTCGCGGTGCTGGAGCTGCTGACGCCGGTGGTGCCGCTTATTCGTTGTCCTGACGTGGACACCGCCATCGACTGGGCGGTCGAGCTCGAGCACGACTTCAAGCACACCGCCTGCATGCACTCGAAGAACCTGGACCACCTGCACCGGATGGCGGTCGAGATGAACTGCTCGATCTTCGTCAAGAACGGGCCCAACCTGGCCGGGTTGGGTTTTGGCGGCGAGGGACCAACCGCGATGACGATTTCCACGCCCACCGGTGAGGGTCCTACCTCGGCACGGACTTTCGTCCGCCGCCGGCGATGTACGTTGGTCGACTACTTCCGGATCGTCTAGGGGCTCACAGAGGGGCCGTTTGGATAAAGGCAGGGATCTGTCTTCGGGGGAGGGAACCCCGGAATATCCGTTGCCCAGCGGTGAGTTTACATAAGATACGTTATGCGCCATAGGGCTCGCGGGGCGTTCCCGCGCCCGGAGCCCGCCCTACGAGCCGTCTTCGGCGTTTCCCCCGACTGCCAATGGCTCCACGGATAGCTCGGCCTCCCGGCGCAGCGCTCGCGCCGCGACCTCGGTGTCCGGTACCAGCTCCGCGATTCGGCGGTACTGAGCCGCGGCGGCCACCTTGTCGCCCTGGCTCTCGTGCAAGCGGGCCAGCTCCTCGTGGATACGAGCCCGTTCGACGTCGAAGCCAGCCTTCTCCATCGCTTCCTCGTACGCCGCTTGTGCGTCTTCGTAGCGATTGAGTCGAGCGTAGACGGTGGCGGTCAGCAGCCGCGCCGTCTGGGCGAAAGGCGAGTCCCCGTGGCGACTCAAGAACTCCGCCAGGGCCTCGGCAGCGGCCTCGTTGTTCCCGGCCTGATAGAGCGCGTCGGCCCGAAAGAACCGGGCATCGTCGGCGAACGACGTATCGCCGTGAAGACGCACGAAGTCCTCTAGGTCACTCGCAGCAAGCGGAAAGTTCCCGGCGAAATACGCCTGCCGGGCTTCCAGGTAGGCTCCCGAAGCATCCTCCTCGGCGCCCCGCGACATCGCCTGGAACACGAAAAAGCCGCCAAACGCCAAGGCGAGAACGGCTGCCCCAACCAGGAACTGACGCCGATGGGTTTCGGCCCAATGCGCCCAGTCGAACGTCTGCTCAACGAACCGGTCCCGCTTTAACTGGTGTTTTGATAACCGTTTGCGACTCATTGCCTCGAAATCACATTAAATGTCAAATAAGGTCCCTGGAGCCCCCGGCGCGATTCGAACGCACGACCTGCGGTTTAGGAAACCGCTGCTCTATCCACCTGAGCTACGGGGGCGCAAACGAGAAGTGGCAATCTAATCGCCCAGCGTCGTGGCGGTAAAGGCGGGACCGGGCGGGTACTTTCCGACCAATGATTGACGGAGTGCTCGTTCTCGCCGGTGGTCGCGGCCGCCGGCTCGGCATGCCGAAAGCGTGGCTCGAGTGGGACGGCCAACCGCTACTGCTGCGCGTCCTCGACCGGTTGGCGCAGCTGTCCGCCGAGCCGCCGATCGTCGTCGCCCATCCGGGACAGGAGCTTCCCGATGGCGACTACCAGCGCGTGGACGACCGCATTCCGAACTGCGGTCCGCTAGCGGGCTTGGCCGCCGGGCTGAAGGCTTGCGCGGAACGCCATCCCAGCGCCCGCATAGCGGTAACTGGATGCGACTACCCCTTCGCCGAGGCGGTTCTGTTCGAAACGCTGGCTAATCTGGCTCCAGAAGCGGCTGTGGTACTTCCCCGCTGGCGCGGTCGAACGCACCCGCTTCACGCTATTTGGAGCGCTGATCTGTGGATCAAATGTGACCACTCGGTCGCGGCCGGCCAGCTGGCGGTTCACTCGTTGGTGCAGAGCACGTCACACCACGTCGTCGACACAACCGAGATCGATGCGCTAGCGGATCCCAATCGCGCCCTCCTGAATCTTAATGATCGGGCGGACTTGGAACGGGCTCGGGCTTCTTCGTGAGGAGATCGAGGTCGAGTGGTGGGTCGGGTGAGCGCTCGTCCGGCGGCTCCTCCCCCAACCACGCGCCCAACAACAGATGGATGCTCGGGCTCAGGTCGCTCGCGGATGCCAACCTGAAGTGAACCTCCGGCGGCGCATCCCCGCCTGGCGTCAGACTTGTCGATACGCCAAATCGATAGCTCAACCCCTTGAGCGTTCCCTCATCGGCCCCAACCAGTTGCAAGTCGACCCACGCCGCACCTGGAAAGACCCGCAGCGAATGCTCGTGACCATCGAACCGGACCCAGTCTTCCCCGCTCCACGCAACCTGACTCTCCAGCTCGCGGCAACGCATCTCGACCGCTGATAGCAACCCGGCCGTCACGCCACCGGTATGGTGCACGTACGTGTCTCGTCGGCGGCCCGCTTCCTCGGGCACCGGGCCCGCATCGGCCACGTGAGGCCACGCGCCCGCCACCGGCGTGGTCCAGTACGTGATCGCTTCGCCGGATTGCATCCGACGAACCTCGTAGCCGGCGATCTCGCGACCTTCGGCTGCCAACCAATCGATCGTCCTGCGCCCATGGTTCCGACGACAGCTGCCAACAACGAGCGACACGCTCCTTCAGCTCTTGATCGGCGCCCGCCCAGAACGCGGCCAACGCTTCGTCCCACTGCTCAGGCAGCCACTCGGCGCTTACCCCCGCCAGCTGGACCGTTTCCACGAGCAGCGCCGGATCGGCCACACCGGTGGTGGCTCCGACCAGAACTGGTCCGCCGTAGCGATGCCAGCCGAGCACCGACCGTCTAGCGGGATCGCTCTCCGAAAGCACTCGGCCATCGGCCACAAACACGACATCCGATGACAGCCAATCCGGATGCTGCAACAGCAGCGCGAACAACGACGCATCGTCCGACAGCGCCAGCGGTCCAATCGCCGCGCTCTCGAACCGGCCGTTGAGAACTCGGTACGGTCGTCCGGCCGCCAGACTCAGATACTCGAAACCATCGAGCTTGTCACGACCATTTAGAAACTCCAACTCGATCACGAAGCCCAAGCCGCAAATCTTACCCCCGGCCGCCTTGACGAGACCGATCGCGGCCTCGGTCGTTCCACCGGTCGCCAGCAAATCATCGATCACCACCACGTTCTCGCCGTCGGCGATGGCATCGGTGTGGAGCTCCAGGGTATTGGTTCCGTACTCGAGCGCGTATGACTCGCGGTGGGTTTCATAGGGAAGCTTGCCTTCCTTGCGGACGACCACGAGCCCCACCCCAAGGCGATTGGCTACCGGGGCGGCAAACAAGAACCCGCGAGCGTCCACGCCGATGATCTTATGTGCATTACGGGCTTTAGCGAACTGAGCAAACGCTTCGATCGACTCTTCGAAC
>JBDHFX010000148.1:0-4015 GCA_039590215.1 Gemmatimonadota bacterium
GGACGCGCTGGGGTTTGAAGAGTGGGCGCGCGAGGAACGGGATCGGTTCGCCCGGGCCTATGCTCAAGCGCTGGAGGAACTGGCGGAACAAGCGACTCAGCGCGGTGACCACCTCGCACACGAACTCGCACACCCCCCCACTCCGGCTTTCCTGCCGACTCTCTCCAACTACTTAATCAGCTTGTGCTTATTACTGGTGGGCGCACGTGGATTCGAACCACGGACCCCCTGCTTGTAAGGCAGGTGCTCTGAACCCCTGAGCTATGCGCCCTTGATCACGTAGCACATAGAACGTACTACGCGTGGCCCAGCTCGTCAAGACCCACGTTGGAAGAGAAAGTCGTTTGGTCTCGCATGTGCTTCCGAAGCTTCCAGCGACCAGAAACGAGATCGACTTTGCCCCTGATGAAGAGCTTCTGCAGCTGTCGCTTGGCCTTGTAGCTAATCGTCAAGATGTAATATCGAAAACCTCGTGGCACCCCGTGCTCATCCTGTATGAGTCGGACTTCCCTGCGCATGTTCTCCACAATTCGTTTGTCCGCGGTCTGGCCGAAATCGTGGATCCGATAGTCGGTAAGCATCCGTCTGACATGGCCAACCTGGCAGCCGTTCTGGCCAAGGCGCAAAATGATATCATAATCGCAACAGTTACGGAACTTCTTGTACCGCAACCCGCCGAGTTGGTGAAAGATATCGCGTCGATAAAACAGTGTCTGGTCAGTTACGAGGCTGGTAACCCCGAATCGCATAACATCGTAGTCATACTTGGCCTCTTCACGTCGATAGATCTCCTTTCCGTCCGAATCGACGAATCGGATGTCGCCAAAAAGAGCGTCCCACTCAGGGTGCGAATCAAAGGCCGTGGCGACCTTGTCCAGCGTTCCCGGTCGGTAGCAATCGTCCGAGTTTAGGATCGCGAGCACATCTCCGGTCGCCAGCTCGGCGCCCTTCTGCATCGCGTGATAGTGTCCCTCGTCGTTCTCGGAGTACCACGTCAGATGCGGATACTCGGCTAGAATGTCCAGCGTTCCGTCTGTGGAGCCGCCGTCCATTACGATATGCTCGAGATTCGGATAATCCTGGGTCAGGACGCTCTCGATCGTATCTCTGACCGTACGCGTGCTGTTATACGTGGGCGTCACGATGGTGATCCTGAGGCTCTCTTGCTGGCTCAATTCGCACCTAGGCGTTGCCGCCCCACAGCTCCTTCATCGCCTCGGCGTTGGCATCATCGTCGGCGCTGGTCCCGTACGGCCGATAATCGATGCCGGGGTGACCTTCAAGCGACGATCTCAGGAACCGCCAGAAGTCGACCACCGTAACGGATCCCTTGTCGCCCAGCACCATCTCGGGTGTCAACGATTTAAA
The DNA here is from genome assembly GCA_039590215.1 of Gemmatimonadota bacterium. Classification (GTDB taxonomy): domain Bacteria; phylum Gemmatimonadota; class Gemmatimonadetes; order JACCXV01; family JAHWKZ01; genus CAMYLR01. Next base: position 1,369 of record JBDHFX010000148.1, read on the forward strand.
TTCCGGATCTGGATTACACACCAGAATGCAGTCGGCATCGGCGACGCAGTCTTCGATCGAGTCGACGATTACCGCCTTGTCACCAAGCTCGGAGCGAGCCATGTCGTTCGCCAAAGGGTCATAGCCGACCACACGTGCGCCCGCGGAAGAGAGCTCCTTGGCCAGAAATATCGCCTGGGATTCCTCGACGATGTGAGACATCGGCTTGTACGACAGACCCAGTATGGCGACGGTTTCACCACGGCTGAACTTGTCTGTCAGTTTCGACTCTATGCGCCCCGCCAGGGTGCGGTTCGTCTTGTCCGTGGTCTCCGCCAGCGCTGCCGCCACTCCCCGGGTACGGGCAAACCACGAAAGAGCAACATTGTCGCGAGGAAAACACGGCCCGCCATACCCCAAGGCACCGGTCAGATACCGCCGACCAATTCGCTTGTCCTGGCCGAGCGCGTCCGAAACCACATCGACGTTGCCGCCTGGTATCGTTTCGCAAATTTCGGCCAGCATATTGGCAAAGGCGATTTTCGTCGTCACGTAGGTATTGACGCACAGTTTCGTGAGTTCGGCATTCTCGAGACTCATGCGCATGCATGGCGCCGGACTCTCCAAGATCTCCTCAAAACATTTTTCGAGCTTCTCCCCACAGCGATCATCGAACTCCCCGAGCAACGTAAAATCCGGGTTCAGGAAATCCCTGATCACGCTTCCCAGGGCGATGAACTCGGGCATGTAGCACAATCCGAAATCCGGACCACACTTTTTCCCCGACGCTTTCTCGAGCACCGGCAGTAGCCCGTAGCGTGTGGCACCCGGCAATACAGTGCTCGTCATCACCACAACGTGATAGTCGTCCTTCTCTTTGAGCGCCGCGCCGATCTCCTGGAAAGCCCAGGCCGCATATTGGAGCGAGAAAGCCCCCTCCTGATCGCTCGGCGTGGGCACGATCACAAAAGAAACGTCCGAACCCAGCACCGCTTCCCTATGGCTCATCGTCGCCTTGAGCCGCTTCTTGTTTGCGGCGATGAAGTCTTCCAGACCCGTTTCCTGCACCGGTGCGTGGCCGTCATTCACCAACCGTACCGCATTCTCGTTCACGTCCACGCCGATCACGTCAAACCCACGACTGGCTATACCGGCGGCCATGCTGGCGCCCAGTTTCCCAAGTCCGATAATCGAATACCTAGTCTTCATATAGTGTCCGTGACCCCTTGTTCAAGGTTGAGCACCCCACTCCGGATACAGCGACCCAGACGCCGGAATTTCGTCGTTCTGGAGCCATATGGCACGGTTTCGCAACCATTGGTCGGGAGCGGGCATCGTGCTCCGCAAGGTGCAAGTTTTGAACCACATCGATGGCGATCGACGCCTGGGCCTGTGGGAATCAGTAGTGTCGCTACTTTGTAATGCCAAGTACTTGACAATGGCGCAGGGATCGGATAGGCTACCCCGCATGACGGCCTCCGAACCTCTGCGGTCCGAGCCCAACAAGCCCGTCGCGCTGCACACGCGAGCGATCGACAACCTCGAGTATATCCGCGAGACGATGGAGTCGTCACGCTCTTTTACGTCTGTGCCTGGTTGGGGTGGGATCGTGATGGGATTCTCAGCTCTCATCACGGCCGCGCTCGTTGCTTCCCCCGATCTCGCAGGCCAGTGGCTCCCGCTCTGGGTCCTGGATGCGCTGCTGGCGGCGACGGTCGGGGGCGTCTTCATGCTCAATAAGGCCAAGCAGCAGGGAGAGCGCCTTTCACACGGCGTCGGTCGGCGTTTCATTCTCGGGCTCACACCACCGGTGATCGCCGCGATCGCACTCACGGCGGCGCTGTACCGGGCAGATATCCTGCAGCCGATTCCTGGGGTTTGGTTGCTCCTGTACGGTGTTGGCGTGATTACCGGCGGGATGTTCTCGGTCCGGCCGGTGCCGGTCATGGGCGCCGGATTCATGGTGTTGGGTGTGATCGCCTTGGCAGCCCCTATCAGTTGGGCGAACGCGCTACTGGCGATCGGCTTTGGTGGCTTGCACCTGCTCTTTGGAGCACTGATCGTGAGGCGCTATGGGGGCTAAGCGAGCCGTGGCAAGCAAGAAGGAGAACCGCAAACAACAAGCGCTGCGCGGGATCGCGGGCTACCTCGCCGACCCCAACGCCGGCGAGTTCGATCGGCTGGTCTACGAACGGGTGCGTCTCGGCATCCTGAGCGCGCTGGCCGTCAATCGGTCGTTGTCTTTTACCGAGCTCCGAGATCTATTGGAGACGAGCGACGGCAACTTGAGCGTTCACGCTCGGAAACTCGAGGACGCCGGCTACGTATCGTGCCGCAAGCGGTTTGAGGCGCGTGTCCCTCGAACGGTCTACCAGCTAACTGCCAAGGGCCGTCGAGCGCTCGAGCGGTATCTCGATCACATGGAGACGCTGATCAACGCCATGAAGGAGGAGTAGTTTTTTTGTCTACAAACTTTGTAACGCCAAGTACTTGGCATAACGCCGACGCGCTGCACGTCGCGATCATCATGGATGGCAACGGCCGCTGGGCGGCGAGCCGCGGCCTGCCCCGCACCGCGGGACATCTGGCCGGGGTCCGCACGGTGCGCCGGGTTGTCGAGTCAGCCCCCCAGATCGGGATCGGAGTCCTCACGCTCTACGCATTCTCG
>JBDHFX010000149.1:0-3797 GCA_039590215.1 Gemmatimonadota bacterium
CAGCGAGTTCGTGGCCTCGCCAGCCACTGACGACAAGCTGAAGGAGGGCGCATGAGAAGCCAGGCAGCAGGCGTTATCAGCGACCAGAAACAGACTCGACGACAGGGCTTTATTCGCGGTACCGGGTTGGCGGTTCCCGAGCGCGTGCTCACGAACGCCGATCTCGAAACGATGGTTGACACTTCGGACGAGTGGATCCGAGCTCGATCCGGGATCAGGGAAAGGCGGATCTGCGCGGATGGAGAAAACACCGCCGACCTGGCTGCCAGAGCGGGCTCAATGGCACTGGCAGACGCTGGAGTTGAGCCGATCGACGTTGACATCATCATTCTCTCCACTGCTACCCAGGACCATTTGCTCCCGTCTACCGCCTGCGAGACGCAGGCCCGACTCGGAGCCCACCGGGCTGCCGCCTTCGACGTGAGCGCGGCGTGCGCGGGCTGGCTCTACGGTGTCGCGATTGCCGACGGCCTATTGAAAGCCGAGGTGTGCGGGAATGCGCTCGTCATAGGGGCGGAGAAGATGTCGGCGATCATTGACTACACAGATCGATCGACGTGTGTCTTGTTCGGTGATGGGGCTGGCGCGGCACTGCTCGGGCCAGGTGGCGATGTGTCCAACGGCGGCACAGGGTTGTTGGCGACCCACATGCAGACCGATGGACGCTGCGCCCAGATGCTATGGCGCCCGGCAGGTGGAGCGGCCATGCCTTCGTCGCCACAAACACGGAGCGAGCGACTCGAGTTCGTCAAACAAGAAGGTCGTGACATTTTCAAGCGCGCCGTGTTAGCCATGGAGGAATCGAGTCGGATCGTGCTCGACAAAGCCGGGATGACGATGGATGACATCGATCTGGTCGTTCCGCACCAGGCCAACATTCGGATCATCGAATCGCTCGCCAAGCGGTTGGGTGTCGATGGCGACCGGGTGTACATCAACATCGACCGGTATGGGAATACGAGCTCGGCATCGATTCCGATCGCGCTCGACGAGGTGCGACGCAGCGAGATTGTGCCTCCCGGTGGTACTGTCCTGATGACCGCTTTTGGTGGCGGCCTTGCTTGGGGCTCGGCCGTGCTTCGTCTCTAGAGTTGTCACCGATCGCATTCCAGTTCCCGGGCCAGGGAAGCCAGTTTGTCGGCATGGGCGCTGAGTTGGCTGCGGCACGGGCCGAGGCCAAGCGGACGTTCGAAGAAGCCGATGACGTGCTCGGGTCGGCGTTGTCCCGGTTGTGCTGGGACGGTCCAGAGGAAGAGTTGCGGGCGACAGAGAACGCCCAGCCCGCGCTGTTGACGCACTCGATCGCTGTGACACGTGTGCTCGCTGTTGAAGGTATAGAACCGCAATCGGCCGCCGGCCACAGCCTCGGCGAGTTCTCGGCTCATGTGGCAGCCGGCAGCTTGTCGTTTTCGGATGGCCTGCGGCTGGTTCGGGCGAGAGGCGAGGCTATGGCCGCCACGGGGCGCGAGAGGCCGGGCACGATGGCCGCGCTGATCGGTGTCGATAGCGCCGATGCGTACGCTCTGTGCGACACGCTTCGGGCGCCTGACGAGGTGTTAACACCAGCCAACTTCAACGCTCCCGGCCAGATCGTCGTGTCGGGATCCGTGACCGCTGTCCGTCGAGCGATCGAAGAGGCGCCGAATTGGGGTGCACGTAAAGCGGTCGAGCTCAACGTGTCGGGTGCCTTTCATTCATCGCTGATGGCACCTGCGGCACGAGAGCTAGCGGCCGTTCTCGAGGCGATCGACGTGCAAACAGCGACCTGTCCGGTGGTGGCGAACGTGGACGCGGAACCGGTCATGCAGCCGGACGCGATTCGCTCACGGTTGTTGGAGCAACTGACGGCGCCGGTTCGCTGGGTCGATTGCGTGGCTAAGCTCCGCGATCTTGGCTCGACGGTGTTTCTCGAGGTCGGGCCCGGCAAGGTTCTCACAGGACTCTTGAGGCGAATCGACCGGTCGCTTACGGGACGCACGGTCGGCACCGAGGAACAGGTCATCGAGGAGGTTTCGCAATCGGTATCACGACTAGCATAGATCTGAGCGGTAGAAAGGCCCTGGTCACCGGTGGCAATCGGGGGATCGGTCGCGCCATCGCCGAAGGTCTGGCGGAGGCTGGCGCCGACGTGGCGATCTTTGCGCGCAATGCGGACACCGTGGCCGCAACCGTTAGCGCGCTGAAGCAGAAGGGAGTGGCGAGCCTGGAACTCCTCGGTGACGTGGCTGATCCGGAGCAGGTCGAGCACGCCTGGGGCACCTACCAGGATGAGTTCGGCCGGCTCGATGTGCTGGTCAATAACGCCGGCATAACTCGCGACAATCTGCTGCTCAGGATGAAACCCGACGAGTGGCGGAGCGTGCTCGAGACCAATCTTTATGGCGCGTATAACTGGTGCAGGTTGGCAGCCAAGCGGATGATACGTCAGAAAGAGGGGCGCATCATCAACATTGCATCTATCGTCGGTGTCACGGGGAACGCTGGTCAGTCCAATTACGCAGCCTCAAAGGCTGGACTGATCGGATTCTCGAAGTCGCTAGCCCAGGAGTTGGCATCCCGAAACGTGACCGTGAACGTCATCGCGCCGGGCTTTATCGAGACCGAAATGACGGCGGCCCTGGGTGACGAGGCTCGACAGGTGTTTCTCGGCCGGGTCCCGCTGGGCAGGTTGGGCTCACCCCGCGATGTAGCTAATCTGGCGCTGTTCCTCGCGTCGCCGATGAGCGACTATATTACCGGCCAGGTTATCTGCGTGGATGGAGGCCTGACACGCTGAGACCGCTCTCTTCTTTTTTCGAAGCAGTTGATCAACCTGGTATAGGGAGGAAATTGAATGTCCGTCGAGGCACGGGTGAAAGAGATAATCGTTGAGAACCTCGGTGTGGACGGAGAGAAAGTGAGTCCCGATGCGTCGTTTGTCGAAGATCTCGGCGCCGACTCGCTTGACACCGTCGAGCTGGTAATGGCATTCGAGGAGGAGTTCGACATCGAGATTCCAGATGAAGACGCAGAGAAGCTCACCACCGTTGGCGAAGCGACTTCGTATTTGAAGAACAAGACCGAAGAGTAGCAAACCTCACCTTAGATCGAGACACCGTATCCTGATGGGACGCCGTGTAGTCGTCACCGGAATGGGGCTTGTCACGGCGCTGGGCAAAGACCTGGAATCGTCGTGGGACGCACTCCTACACGGTCAAGGTGGGGTGCGTCGCATTACCCGGTTTGACCCAGACGGGTTCGCGACCCAAATAGCAGCCGAGGTCCAGGATTTTGATCCGGAGGCGTACATCGCCAAGAAAGAGGTTCGCCGGCAAGATTTGTTCACCCAACTAGCGGTCGCTGCGTCCGACATGGCGTTGGCTGACAGCGGCGTCGACATGGACAGCGAAGATCAGACACGAGTCGGCGTGATCATTGGGTCGGGCATCGGCGGGATTGCGACTCATGAGATTCAGAACCGTCGCTACCTCAAGGGTGGTCCGTCGAGAATAAGCCCGTTCTACATCCCGATGATGATCCCGGATATGGCGAGTGGTGTCGTCTCCATGCGCTGTGGGGCCAAGGGGCCGAACTACTGTACTGTCTCGGCGTGTGCATCCAGTGCGCACGCGATCGGTGACGCTTTTCGTCTCATCAAACACGGTGACGCCGAGGTCATGATCGCGGGCGGCACTGAGGCCGCTGTGACCGAGATGTCGATCGGTGGGTTTGCGGCCATGAAGGCGATGTCAACACGGAACGACGAGCCCGAGCGCGCCTGCCGGCCGTTCGATGCAGGACGGGACGGGTTCGTTCTT
>JBDHFX010000150.1:0-3778 GCA_039590215.1 Gemmatimonadota bacterium
CGCTTGGCTGGAGTTCGAAGTCACCGGCGACGAGACCACGAGCACGATTCGGCAGACGGCGATCTGGGACCCGGTGGGTTTGTTTGGCCTGGCCTACTGGTACGTGCTCTACCCGCTCCACCATCTGGTCTTCGCCGGCATGCTGAGAGGTATCGTCCGAGCCGTTGAAGAACAGGAGAGCTGGCCGGCGCCCTCAACGGCGCCGGTTCCGCGAGCCGACGAAACCACCGTTTAACAGGCGAGACCTCCCACCGCAAAGTCCGCGTCCGAGGCTACCTGGAAGAGTACCGGCCCTAACTCGACCGGATCGTGGTTCCGTCACTCGAGCTGGTCGCCGTGATAACCTCCGGTAACTACAGAAACGGTCGGTTCCGGCAGCCGGAAGAGATCATGGAGCGGTTTATTCTGCCGGCGGTTCTACGGTTCGAGCACTGACACCTTCACACCGGATGGCCGCTGCGCGTCGTGATAGATCCGGTGCGTCGCCTTCTGAAAGTCCTCTTCGTCAGCCTCGTAGATGTTCACGAACGTCTGCGGATTACGATCGACGAGCGGGAACCACGAGTTCTGAACCTGAATCATGATGCGGTGGCCCGGTTCGAACGTGTGAGCGACGTCAGGTATCTCGAACTGTACCGACGTCACTTCACCCGGAACGAACGGCTCCGGCGACTCGAAACTGTTCCTGTACCGACCGCGAAGGACCTCTCCGCGCACCAGCATCTGGTACCCTTCCATCGGGACGGACTTGTCGTTGCTCGGGTAGTCGCCCAGCGAATCCGGAAACACGTCGATGAGCTTGACAACGTAGTCCGCACCCGTTCCCGTTGTACTGACAAACAGATTGGCTACGATCGGACCGGTAAGCGTCACCGACTCCGTGAGCACCTCGGACTCGTACACCATGACGTCAGGACGCCGGGCCGCGAACCGTTGGTCGTCCGTCATGTATTCCCGGGTCCGCCGCAGATGAACATCCTCCGTATACGGAACCGGTCGCATCGGGTCGGCGACGTACTCGTCGTAACTCTCGGCTGCCGTAGGTGGTGAGAATGAGAGCTGCCCTCCAGGGTGGAAGTAGAGCTCCTTCTCCACGACATCGCTAGGTGGCCACGTTTCGAACTCGAGCCACTCCAGCGCGCCGGTGTCGTAGACCGTTGCCTCGGCGAGATCCAGCGTCCCCTCATCCTTCAGGTAGTAGTTGAAGAAACGGTGTTCGATGTCGCCGTATAGGGCCGACGTGTTGTCGCCCCAGTGCACGTTCCCCAGGTTGTCGCCGTCATCGAAGGCCCACTGGCCATGGAACCAGGGTCCCATCAGCAAGCGGTTCTCGGCGCTCGGCGGGCTCTGGGTCTCGATCGCCTTGTACACATTGAGCGGCCCAAAGAGATCCTCGGCGTCAAACCAGCCGCCGACGACCAGCACCGCCGGCTCGATGTTCTTCAGATGCGGGAGCGGGTCGCGAACCTTCCACCAGTCGTCGTAATCGGGGTGGTCCATGACTTCCGACCAGAAGCGGATGCTGTCGCCGAAGAACTTGGCCTCGACGTTCTTGATCGGACCGAGCTCGAGGAAGAACTCGTAGTTGTCCTGGTTTGGAAAATCGAAACCCGATAGCTGCTCGCGCGTTGGTTCGGGCCTCGGACGCCCGAACGAGGAGTAGAACCGAAAGCCGTCCATCAAGAAGAACGCGCCATTGTGATGAAAATCGTCGCCGATGAACCAGTTGGTGACCGGCGCCTGGGGCGACACCGCCTTGAGCGCGGGGTGGGCCTCCGGCAGCGACATCGTCGCGTAGAATCCAGGATACGAGATGCCGGATATCCCGACGCGGCCGTTGTTGTGGGGCACGTTGTTGACCAGCCAGTCGATCGTATCCCACGTGTCGCTGTTCTCGTCGATGTCGTTCTCGCTCTTCTTGTCGGGATTGTACGGACGCACATCCATGAACTCCCCCTCGCTCATGTAGCGTCCCCGCACGTCCTGGAAGGCGAGGATGTAACCCTCCTCGATGATGTCCGCGTCGATCGCTAGACGTTGGGTGTAACTCTCCTCTCCGCGCGGCTCCGAGTTGTAGGGCGTGCGGCGGAGCAGGATCGGATACGTCTGGCTTGTGTCTCTCGGCACGTACACCGACGTGAACAGTCGTATGCCGTCCCGCATCGGGATGTAGACCTCCATCTTCGTCAGACGCTCTTCGGACCATACGGGGCTTCCCCTTGGTGCCTCGGGTATGGTGCGACCGAAGTTGAGGGCGTAACTCTCGCTGCCCTGGCGCAAGGTACCGGCAATCGTCGTGAATCCGGCGTCCACGCTCCCGTCGTATTTGGCCCCGGCGGCGCTGGTACGAAAAACGAGCTGCCCGTCCTCGAAAGAAAACTCTTCGACCGGAATGCCTGTCTCGCCCTGGTCTGGACTGTCGAGGGTGGCGGAGTATCCGTCCTCGGTCTCCTGAATGTGCAGGGTGATGCGCAATTCGAGAGTGCCGACATCCAGTGTGCCAAACCAATCACCGGTGACGTCCTGGGCCGCCGCGAGAGACGGATTCAACGTCCACAGGAGGAGCGCGAATGGGAGCAGGAATCTGTGACTTCGGTTACCTGTGCTTTTCATTTGACTGAGCCTTTGCGAGGTGGTCCGGAGAAGAGCGCGCGCGACGCTGCGATGTATGTGCATCTTACGAAGGTGGGGGCCCACCGCCGCGGCGTCTGTCGGGGGGAACTCGCTCCCGCGTGTAAGGGAAAACCTGTCCGCCGTCTAGAACGGCGACAGCCCGCGGGCGCCGAATCGCTCCATCGATAGGTGCTGGATGATCGGGATCGCGTAGGCGGCGATCACGAGCACGATCGCCAGCGCGGTCCACAGCTTCATGTTGTCTAGAATCAGTCCCTTGCGTCCCGGCGGCTGCAGCGGCTCGGCGAACTCGATCTTTTTCTGCGGGCGTTTTGTCCCGGCCAAACCGGTCCCGAACATCACCGCCGCGAAGCACAACGCGCTGGCGAAGAGGAACAGCCCGCCGACCGCCGAGATCCCGGTACCAGGAAGCCACTGCTGTGCGATCTCGCTCCCACCGTATTGGAACTGATAGATCCGGCGCGGCATCCCCTGCAGTCCGGTCAGGTGGTTGGAGATCGAGAACATCAGCATCCCCATGAACCACATGTACGGCTGAACGATTGCCAGCAAGGACAACTCGAGATCGCGACCGGTCAGCGCCGGCATCAACCGGTACGAGAAACCCATAAACGTGAGCGCGGTTGCGGTCCCGACGGTCAGGTGGAAGTGCCCCTGGACCCAAGCGGTGTTATGGATCATCGCGTTCATCCCGTAGCCGGCGTTGATCGCTCCGCCCCAGCCGCCGACGGCGAAGATCATCATCGCCAGGGCGACGCTCGAGAACGCGGGGTCGCCCCAGGGCAGCTTTTCCAGCCAGTCGAACCAACCCCTGGCGCCCTTCAATCGGCCCGCCAGCTCGAACGACGCGATGATCGTGAACGCCGTGATCAGGCTCGGGAAGATGATCAGCTGTGTGTTGAACACGTGGAACAGCTTCCAGCCCGCGTCGATGCCGGGGTCCATCATTTGATGATGAAAACCAACCGGGGTCGACAGCACGATGAACATCACGAACACGAGCCGCGCCAGCGGATCGCTGAACAGCTTCCCGCCCGCGACTTTCGGTGTGATCGTGTACCAGATGACGTACGCCGGGATCAGCCAGAAGTAGACCAGCGGATGCCCGAACCACCAGAACAGCATTCGCGCCAGGATCGGGTCG
>JBDHFX010000151.1:0-3725 GCA_039590215.1 Gemmatimonadota bacterium
TTCGGCAGATAGGCGGAAAACTCCGCGGATTTACGGCATAATGACGAAAAAGCGTATTTTGGAGCCTGCCTTTTAAGCCGAGAGTTGTGGGTTCGAGTCCCACCGGGCCCACCAGCCACGCCGCGCGTTTTGCAACCCTGATTGGCCGTATTCGGCAACGGATAACTACCGGGCACCCCCCTGCCCGCACTGGCCTGACTATTGCGTGAAAGGCCACCGGATCCGTGTGCGTCGAGCACACTCGGCGCTCGAAACGATCACCAAGACTAGGGGACCTTCATGCTGCAGTCGAAAACGAGCACCAAGCAGAATGTCGTGGTCCACCTAAACGATGGTACCCGGCGCAAGGGAGTCACCGACGCCTTCAATCCGAAGAAGTCGACCCTACTGATCAAGGAGGTCGACGTCGGGGGGAGCGTCGTTGAGATCCACGACGTGGATATGCACAGCGTTCACGCGATCTTTTTCGTTCGCGATCTGGCGATCATGCGCACGAGTCGCCACACCAATAGGGACGCGCCGGTTTCGCCGCCCGCCGCCAAAAAAAACGGTAAGCGGGTGCGGGTGACGTTCGTCTGGGGTGAGGTGATGGACGGTGTCTCGCCGGACGTCGATGCGAAAACTCCGTGGTTCTACCTGTATCCAATGGGGCCGCTGAATCGGGCCTACAACATCCACCAGGTATACATCTCGCGGAAGGCTGCCGCGCGGATCGAGCCGGTCTAGAACTAGTTCGCCACCACGTATCGCGTAGCTGGATCTTGTGATCCGATTGCGCGTTTCTTATGTTTCAGCGTGTATCGTACGCTGATTCTGGCCCTCGCTCTTTCGGCCGCCACCCCGTTGGCGGCACAGACACCTTTCGACCCACATCGCAATCAGGCGATCGGCGGCGTGGCCGGACTCGCCTCGGGCAGCGGTCTCTCGTATCAAGAGATCTTCCCCTCCGCCTATGGCTACCGTGGCGCGCTGGCGCTATGGAAGGCCGGTGATACGTTCTTCTTGAACACCGGTGTGTCAGGCCTGCGGATCTTGACCGACGATGGCCGGCAGCGCGTGTATCTGGTAGGCAGCCTGTCATACTGGCGGCACACCGAAGAGACCAGCAAGCCGATTTTCGACGAGAACGACAACGTAACCGGCGAGCGTATCTTCGATGATGTGGATGACAGTTGGTCAATCGGTTTGGGAGCTGGAATTGAGCTCCCGGTTGGGACCCGAACAGCGGTCTCGCTAGAGGCGCTGTTCACGTACTGGACCCAATCGGGCAATGTGCTGCCGCTGCCCCAGATCGGTCTGCAGTACCAGTTCTAGGTCGGCAACCGACCGTACACAACTCGACCCTCTACCAGCGTTGCCACCACTCGCGCCTCAGGATTGCGGAACACGCACTGTACGAACCTCTGCAACGCGTCCCCGACCGCATCAACTGGTGGTTCGAGCACGACGAGATCGGCCGCGTTTCCGACCGCGAGACTGCCAGTCTCATGGTTCACTGTAAGGGCCTCGGCGCCAGCTAGTGTGCTGCGATACAAGAGTTCGGCCGGTTTGACACGATCCAGGTACGCGAAGTGACGTAAGACGTCGAGTGGACTGAACAACGGGCCAGCACCGACGTCGGACCCGACACCGATCTTTACGTTGGCTTGTTTCGCTCGGCGGAGCGAAAATGAGCCCGAGCCCAAGAACGCGTTCGACGTTGGGCAACAGACAACCGCCGAACCTGCATTCGCCAACCTTCCAAATGCGTCGTTGGTGCAATGGATGGCATGTGCAAAAACCGACCGCTCGCCAACCAGCCCATACTGTTCGTAAATCGCCAGGTAGTCAGCCGCTTCAGGAAAGAGGCGGCCGACGATCTCGACCTCTTCCCGTTGTTCGGCCAAATGGGTCTGGACCCTTAGACCTGCTTTGCGCGCGGCTTGCCCCGCATGAGAGAGCAGCGCAGCCGATGACGTCGGCGCAAAGCGTGGCGTGATGGCAGTGTGGAGCCGGCCCCCGGCCGCGCCCTCCCACCGCTCAGCTAGCTCGAGGCTGGCTTCGATGCCGCGATCCGCCGGCTCGATGAGCTCCGGCGGTCCGTTCACGTCCATCAGGACCTTACCCATGACGACCCTGAGGCCACTGTTGGCGGCGACTTCGAACGCCCTGTGTGTCGCTTCGACGTGCACGGTTGCGAACACGCCGGCGGAGCCGATGCCATTACCAGCGAGGGCGTGGAAAAATCGTTCAGCGACACGCTCGGCGTGCTCGGGGTCGGCGAATGCCGCTTCGGCGGGGAACACGTGTCGCTCGAGCCACGCCATGAGCGGCAGGCCGTATCGCGCCCGGACGTCGATTTGCGGCAGATGAACGTGGGCATCGACAAACGCAGGAAGGATCAATGCGTTGCCGACTTCGACGATCGGACCAGCGTCGTTTGGCGCGTCGCGCCAATCACCGATGGCCGCGATTCGCCCTTCGTCATTGACTTGAACGAAGCCATCCTCGTAGCTGTCGGCCCGGTCGACGCTGCGCGGCGAGAGAACGGTGCCCCTGAGGAGCACCCCGCGGCGACCGCTCACTGCGGCTCCTGCTCGGCTCGGTGCTGTCGCTCGGCGTCCTGAAGCGCGCTCAGCAGAGCCTTGGGATCCACGGTCCCGATCAGCCGTCCGTTTTCGACCACCAATACGAGCCCGGTTTCGATTCGAGCGATCTGAGCGATCATCTGATTCGCCGGTGCTTCGGGTGACAGGACTTGATCGTCGGAGGCGGGCCGCGCGAGGTCGCGGGCCGCTCGCCCGGGTGTTTCCCGCGCCGCCACTTCCAGTGCCTCCACCGTGGCTACACCGACCAGCGTGTGGTCTCGTTCGATGACCGCTAACTCCGACGTCGGCGTCATTTGGGTCGCTTGTGCCAACGCGACTCGTACGTCGTGATCGGCGCGGATCGCCGGCACGCGATCGGTTACCAAATCCCGCACCGTCACCCCTTCAACCGCGCCGCGCAATCGAGACATGCGAACGCTGTGGTTTGCCGCGGACCACAGGAACCACCCGACCAAGACTTCCCACAACCAACTGAAATTGCCAGTCGCGGCGATGAGAAAGAACCCGACCCCCATGAGCAGCCCGGCGATCACCTTTCCCGTCCGGGCGGCGCCGATCGTAGCCCTTTCGTAGTTATCGAACCGCCACCACAAGATGGCCCTCAGGATCCGACCTCCGTCAAGCGGAAAGCCGGGTACCATGTTGAACACCGCCAGTGCGATGTTGATCAGCCCGAGCCATGACAGGCCCACCCTCAGTGTTTCAGGTGCGCTGGCGGGTAGGATCTGCGCGGTCGCTAACAACGCCATGCCGAGGCCTACAGAGAGAAGCGGTCCGGCAGCGGCGATCAGCAGATCCGAGAGGGCATCCCGCGGCTCACCCTTGAGCTTTGCCACCCCACCGAAGATGAACAGCATGATTTCGTCGACCTCGACCCGACGCGCGCGAGCGACCAGGGCATGTGATAACTCGTGAAGCAGAACCGAAGCGAACAAGGCACCCGCCAAAGCGAGCGCTAGCACCCAGCGACCAGCGGTGGTCGACGCTGGGGTCGCGCTGACCAGCCAACCCGTCGCCAGGAAATACGTGACCAGTGCGAAGATCACGAACCAGCTCGGGTCGATGGTCAATCGAATGCCGGCGACTCGGCCCAACCGGATCAGGTGCGCCCCCGCTCTTCGGCCTTTGTGTAACCGT
>JBDHFX010000152.1:0-5340 GCA_039590215.1 Gemmatimonadota bacterium
AGGCCAACGACCCGCTGATAGAGATCCTCGCCGGTTCCGCCGAAATGCTCGACGTAACGCAGAGGTCCGGTGGGAGGCAGGACTGTTTGCAGAAGTTGCTTGCGCTCGGTTAGCGGAAGTGATCTCAGATCGTGACCCAACGCGGCTAGAATATCGAACGCGTAGAAGGTTGTCGGCTGATGCCGGGACGCTCGCTCGATGTCGACCGCTCGTGTCAGCCGCGCACGCTTCTGGAGCCGCTGAAAGCTGGGCAGGCCGGCTTCGTCGTGCGCGACCACCTCGCCGTCCAGGATTAGCCCGTCGTATGGCAACGCTGCTATCGCCGTTGCCAGCTCGGGGAAGCTCGGCGTGATGTCGTTGCCGTTCCGGGTGATCAGCTCGGCACCAGCGTCCGACTTTCCACCCAGCATCCGATAGCCGTCCAGCTTGAGTTCGAAGATCCACCCGGGTTTGGAGAACGGCTCACGACTCGAGCGCGCGAGCATCATCTTGACGGCGGACGCGCGCAACGCGCGTGTTGGTGCGCCCAACTCTTCCAGCCGTTCTTTGAGCGCTACTCCGGGCTGGTGCTCCTCTGCCAGTTGCTCGACCGTGAGCCCCGAGTGAACCGATTCCGGTGGTAGATCATCCACACCTCCCGGGTCGTCGGGACCGCGCTGGGCGTACTTCTTTTCACGGATCATCAACCATTCGTTCTCGCTCTTCTTGAGCTTCACCAGCGTCCACACTCCGCGCAGCTTGTAGCCCCGGAGCTCGAACAGGAGCTTGCCGGATTCAAGCCCCTCGATTGGATCGTCCAATGGACACCAGGTGCCCACGTCCCAGACGATCATCGCACCGGCGCCATAGCTACCGGCCGGGATCACGTTTTCGAAGTCGATGTACTCGATCGGGTGATCTTCGACGTGCACGGCGAGGCGCTTGTCGGCCGGGTCCAAGGAGGGCCCCTTCGGAACTGCCCACGACTTGAGAACGCCGCTCATCTCGAGTCGCAGGTCGTAGTGCAGACGCCGGGTGGCGTGCTTGTGAATCACGAACCCGCCGCCGGCGAGATGGCGGTCGGTTGTCGATGCCCGACCCGCGGGTTCCGGCGTCTTCGCCGCCGTCCGTTTGGCCCGGTACTCGCCTAGAGGATCGCGTTTTGGCACGGGCCTAGCTTATATTCCTGCGTTCCATCCTTCACGAGTCACAGCTCCGGGTGCGTGTCGACCACCGGAGCCGGCGGATGATCAACCAGGAGGAATCGTATATGGCGGCGCGCCCCATGGGATCGGCGACTATTTCGTTCGGGCTGGTTTCGGTGCCGGTCAAGCTCTACTCGACCTCGGAGAGTTCTCGCCGCATTGCGTTCAACTGGATTCATGCCGAGTGCAACTCGCGGGTCCAGCAGCGTTTCTGGTGCCCAGCAGACGAACGGATCGTCGAGCGCGATGAGCTCATGAAGGGCTATGAGTTCGCCAAGGATCAGTATGTGCTCTTCTCGCCCGAAGAGCTCAAAGTGCTGGACGCGCAGGCCACCAACAGCATCGACATCGCTGAGTTCGTCCCGCTCGAAAAGGTCGAACGTTTATATCTCGATCGGGCGTACTATCTGGGCCCCGAAGGTGGGGGCGAACGCGCTTATCGGTTGCTGAGCGCGACGCTCCGTGAGACCGGCCGCGCCGCCCTCGGTAGCTACGCCGCTCGGGGTAAGCAATACCTGGTCTTGGTCCGCCCGATCGAAGACGGACTCGTGATGGAGCAACTTCGATACGCGGATGAGATGCGCCCCTTCTCCGAGGTGCCGATCGGCGACGGCGAAGTCAAGAAGGAAGAGATGAAGCTGGCGGTACAGCTGGTCGAGCAGGGGGCGAATGACGAGTACGATCCGAAACAATACTCGGACGAAGTGCACGCACGGGTCCTGGCGCTGATCGAGCAGAAGATCGAGGGCGAGGAGATCACCGCCGCGCCGGAACCGAAGTCCGACACCAAGATCATCGACCTCATGGATGCTCTGAAAGCAAGCCTCTCGGAGACCGAGAAGCCTCAGAAGAAGACCCGCAAGTCAGCCAAGCGAACTGCGAGTCGCAAGAAAACGAAAGCCCGCAAGTCCAGCGGAGGTTGAGTAGGGCGGGGAGCAGGAGGCTAAGGTCCCCGAGATGAAACACTTTACGACCCGCGAAGTCACTCGGATTCTAGACCTGCCGGCCGACAAGGTACGGCGCTACGTAAAGGCAGATTTTCTGGCGCCGGAGCGTGGTCCGCGCAACGAGTACTGTTTCACCTTCCACGATTTGGTGTTGATGCGAACCGCTCGGGAGCTGGAGGTGGCGGAGGTTTCGCCGCGTCGCATCCATCGTGCGCTGCGCGACCTGAGAAACCAACTACCGGCCGACAAGCCGCTGACCGCACTCAGAATCGTTGCCGATGGCGACCGGGTGGTGGTCCGAGAAGGCGATACGACCTGGAGCCCGGAATCGGGGCAGGTCCAGATCGACTTTCGCGTCGCGGATCTCGCTGCCCGCGTGGAGCCGTTGGCTCCTGACGTGGCCAATCGCTCTTGGGAGGGTGACGACCGAACTGCCGACGACTGGTACGAGCTGGCCTTCTCGCTCGAGGGCTCGTCGACCGACGAAGCTCGAGAGATGTACGCGCGGGCGCTCGAGATCGATCCCGAGCACGCCGATGCGCTTGTGAATCTGGGCCGGCTGTTTCACGAAAAGGGAGCCTTCGAAGAGGCCCGCGAGCACTATGAACGGGCGCTGGCGATAAACCCGGCGCATGCGACCGCCGCGTTCAATCTCGGCGTGGTCTTGGAAGATCTTGGTCAGACCGACTCGGCCGCTACAGCTTACCTCAAGACGATTGACGCCGATCCGGCGATGGCCGACGCCTACTACAATCTGTCGCGGCTGTACGAAGAGTCCGGGGATCGCCCGGCGGCGCTCAGGTATCTACGTAGCTACGATCAACTCACTCGTACACGTGGTCCGCGACCGGGATGACGCTCACCTACACGAGCTACCTCAAGATCGACGAGCTGCTGGCGCTCCAGGACCCACAGAGCGACGAGCACGACGAAGTCTTGTTTATCATCATCCACCAGGTTTACGAGCTGTGGTTCAAGCAGCTGCTGCACGAGCTCGACCGACTCTGCCGCTTGTTGCGGGAGGGAGAAGTGGCGCCGGCGCTCCACACGCTCAAGCGAACCCTCACGATTCTCAAGTTGGCGGTGGCCCAAACCGACATCCTCGAGACGATGACGCCGCTCGAGTTTGTTTCCTTTCGCGATCGACTGGAGACAGCCAGCGGCTCGCAATCGTTCCAATTCCGCGAGCTCGAGTTTCTACTCGGCCTGAAGCAGTCGACCGTGTTGGACGACTTCGATCCCGAGAGCGAGGATCTGCGCCGATTGAAGGCCCGCTTGGTCGAGCCGACCGTTTGGGACGCCCTAACCAGTTATTTGTTGCGTCGTGGCTACTCGGTGCCGAGCGATCTGCTGCAACGCGACGTGACCCAACCAGTCAAGCCGTCGCCCGCCATGCAGGCGATCCTACTGCGCGTATACCGCGAGGACCCCGAGACGATGGAGTTGTGCGAGCGGTTGGTCGATCTCGATGAAGGGGTCCAGGAGTGGCGTTACCGGCACGTCAAGATGGTCGAGCGGACGATCGGAACGAAGCAAGGCACAGGAGGTTCCAGCGGGGTTCGGTTCCTGCGGCGAACGCTGTTCAATCCGACTACTCGCGGTTTCGCGTCGGCGAGCGCCTGTTGCTCACCGGGCACTCACATCAGGCATGGCCGGATCGAGGGTTTGACGGTCAGGTCCGAGCGTGGCAGGACGCGGAAAAACATGTTGATAACAAGTGGGAACTCGCCTTCACCGCTGCCGAACGTGTCCGGCAAGGTTACGCCGCATTGCTCGGAGACGTCTCGGAGCGGATCACGCTAGGCGCCAACACCCACGAGCTCGTAGTGCGGTTCCTGTCCGGGCTGGCGCTTGGAGATCGCCCCCGCATTGTGACTACGGACGGTGAATTTCACACTCTACGACGACAGCTCGATCGATTGGCCGAGGAAGGGTTCGAAGTCGTCAAGGTCTCGAGCACACCGCCGGACCAAGTACCGGATCGGCTGATCGAAGCGGTCAACGACCGAACAGCGGCCGTGTTCGTTTCGTGCGTGCTCTACGAGAACGCCCGCATCGTTTCTGGCCTTGGTGACGTGCTCGACGCGACTCAGCAGGTCGGAGCAGAGCTGCTCGTCGATGCGTACCACGCGCTCAACGTGGTGCCGTTCTCGCTCGTCGAGGAGGGATTGGTCGGAGCGTACGTCGTGGGTGGTGGGTACAAGTACTGCCAACTTGGGGAAGGCAACGCGTTCCTGCGATTCCCAGCGGATTGCACGATGCGGCCAGTCATCACCGGGTGGTTCAGCGAGTTCTCGGCGCTGTCTGAGGGTTCCGCGCAGCCCGTCGTCTATGGCACGGGTCCCGACCGCTTTGCGGGGGCAACGTACGATCCGACCAGCCACTATCGTGGCGCCGGGGTGTTTGACTTCTTCAAGGAGCGACATCTCACACCCGAGCTGCTCAGAGAAGTCAGCCAGCACCAAGTGGCGCTTCTAGCGGGGGCATTCGACAAGCTCGATCTCGAGCCCGAGCTGCTGACTCGAGATCGGTCCGCACCACTGGAACAAACAGGTGGCTTCCTGGCGCTGGAGACGCCCTACGCCGCCGAGGTGTCGCGATCTCTGCTCGACCGCGGTGTACACACCGACTACCGAGAGACGACGCTCCGGCTGGGACCCGCACCCTACCTGTCGGACCATCAGCTGGTCATGGCGATGGACGCGCTAGCCGAGGTCGCGTTCGGAATGCGTGGGTAGGAATACTACGGTGAGTGGTCGCGGCGTAGTTGGCCCCGGTCGACCTTGCCGAGATGGGTTCGCGGCAGGGCTTCCACGAAAACAACCGCGCGCGGATACTTGTAGGGGTCGAGACGGTCGCGAACGAACTGCTGCAGATCGACTCCCAATTCGGTATCGGGTTGATTAGCGACCACGAAGGCGTGCGGCTTGACGAGGCCAGTGCCGTCTTGAATGCCGACCACCGCGACATCATCCACGGCGGGGTGCTGGCGAATACAGTTTTCGACCTCCTGGGGCGAGAGCCACTTTCCCGACACCTTGAGCATGTCGTCGGAGCGACCGCAGTAGGTCGCCGGACACGTACCACTCACCACGAAAAGCGCGTTGAGTCTTTTCCATCGCTTGCCAGTAGCCGATCGCCCTCGATCCACCTCGCACCCAGAGCCACCCGACCTCGCCCTGGTTGACCTCGTTCCCGTCGTCGTCGCA
>JBDHFX010000153.1:0-3701 GCA_039590215.1 Gemmatimonadota bacterium
TTGTACAACCGTTTCATGCTCTTGCCTCCTTCGATAGGATCAACGTCATGCCTCAACCACCTCTACACATAGACGGGGCTCGATCTGGTCGCGATCAATGAGTGCCGGCCAGAAAGCGACGATCTCTTGAACCCGTGGGCGGCCGCCGGCGAAACCCGTGACGCTTGGTGGGCCTGATAGGATCAGCGGGGCGATCTCACGTGTAAACCGGTCGACCGGCGCTCGCTCGGGTGCCCTGACGGCGACGCGAAACTCGACCTCGGGAACGTCATTGGCCGGCGGGCCGGCCAGGTCACCGTGGGTCGCATTCCACCCGACGAACTCGGTCCTGATGACGTCAAACGCCAGCCCCAGCCGGTCGAGCCGCTCGCGCAGCACCTGATCTGCCCGCTGCGCTTTTGCAACCGCGTCCGGCCAGGCGTAGACCAGCGTCCCCACGGCCTTGAAGCCGGCGCGGTAGCTGATCGACACCTTGAGCTGATCGGTCCGCGGCGCCCCCCTTACCCCCGAAACCCGTACGCGGTCCGGCCCATCGGCCTCGAGCGAGATGGTGGTAAAGTCGGCCACACCATCCGGGGTGATGTACCCGGTCGGATCGCCCATCTCATACAGGATCTGCTCCTTGACGATTGCCGGTGTGATGCGACCGCCGGTGCCGGCGTGCTTGGTGAGCACAAACGCGCCACTCGAGTCCGCCTCGACGA
This sequence comes from Gemmatimonadota bacterium, assembly GCA_039590215.1. GTDB lineage: Bacteria > Gemmatimonadota > Gemmatimonadetes > JACCXV01 > JAHWKZ01 > CAMYLR01. The sequence goes on from JBDHFX010000153.1 coordinate 705, forward strand.
TCGGATAGCCGATATTGGCTAGATCGGGGATCGATTCCCAGTCGACCAGACAGTTACCGCCCGAAGCTTGCGCGCCACACTCGTTGATGTGTCCGGCCACGATGCCGTGCGCGATCCGGTCCCAGTCGTCCACCGCCCAGCCGAACTCGTGGATCATCGGACCATAGGTGAGCGCCGTGTCCGTGGATCGGCCGGTCACCACCACCCCTGCGTCCTGCCTCAACGCCTCGACGATCGGAGCCGCGCCGATATAGGCGTTGGCGCTTTCGACCTTGTCGAGCACCTCCGACAACGGCCGGCCGTCGTCCATGTTGGTGAGCGCGTGTCCATCGTCGATCAACTCGGGCAGCCGATCCAACATATCGTCGCCGGTGACGGTGCCGATCTTGACCCGACCGCTGACTCCAGCCTCGCGCGCAGCTCCTACGAGCCCATCGCGACACGCCTCGATATTGACGCCGCCGGCGTTCGACAACACGCGGACGTTGCGCTCGACGATGTCGGGAAAGATCTCCTGGAGCAGCGGCACGAAGTCACGCGCGTAGCCCTGAGATGGGTCGCGCGAGCGCTGTTTCTGCATGATTGACATCGTGACTTCGGCCAGGTAATCGAGCATCAGGTAATCGATCGGTCCACGGCGAACCTGCTCGATCGGGGCGTCCAACCGGTCGCCCCAAAACCCTTGGCCACACGCGATGCGGATCGTTTCGCGTCCCATGAAAGGCGAAGCTATACTGCGCTGTTTACGTACGCGAAAACTCTTGAAGCAGACACTACCTCGGAGGTGAAATGCACAACCGGATGTGGGTTCTCGCTCTCTTGCTGGCGACGATTCTGACCCTCCCGACCACGGCGAGCGCGCAGGATGACATGGAGCCGGTCACGATTTCGATCTATCACGTAGCGCCGGGTCAACACATGGCCTTCCTCGAGTGGATGGCCGAACGCGAAGAAATCGGTGCCGAGGTTGGCGCACCCGCGACACAGTGGTACATGCACATGGACGGCGCCAGCTGGGATTTCGTCGGCATCTCGCCGGAGACAACCGACGCCCAAGACGAAGCGATCGAGGAGATGGCCCGCGGGCGAGGGCTTACCGTCGGTCCGGCGGCAGCGATCGAGCTGCGGACGATGATCGCGTCGCACACCGACACCGAGGCCGCAGGCCCGATGACAGCCCCGCAGATTGTGGCCGCGATAGAAGGCTACGGAGCGGAGTAGAGGAACACCCGCCAAGCGAAAGATTCAGGGACCGGGGTCGGTGGCGACCGTGTCGGCTGGCGCGGGCGCTCCCGACCCCATCCACGGACCGCGCTGGAACTGCGGCCGCGGCCATAACATCCCGCCGACGACTATGGCAAACACCGCAGCCACGAGGACGATCACGAGGATCAACCGCCTCGACATTAGAGGCCGGCGTACCAGTCGTACCCCTGGTCCTCCCAGTAGCCACCCGTGCGGTGCGACAGGAAGTTGATCTCGGTCAGGTACTTCACAGCCTTGTAGCCATACTTTAGGCTCGAGTACAACCGCGCCGGCGCACCGTGGCCGGGATCGAGCAGTGTGCCGTTCATCCCGACGGCGATCAGTGTCTGCGGGTGCAGCGCGGTCTCACGATCCCAACTCGACCAGTAACCGTTGTCGAACGATCGGAAATCGACGTACTTCACGGCCGGGTCGACGCCGACCAGCTCCGCCAGGTGCGACAACTGAACGCCGCTCCACTCGGCTACTCCCGTCCAACCTTCGATGCAGTAGTGGCGCACCCGCGTCGTCGTCATCGGCATCTTCAACAAATCATCCAGTGACAACGACAACGGCTGGCTGACCATTCCACCGATCTCCAGCCGCCATGTGGCGGTGTCTGTCATCGGAATGGCGTCGCTGATGTAGTAGGTCGGGAACGTGGCGGTCTCGCTCCCGGGCGGATAGAGCTTGGCGCCGCGTTTGGGTGTCGTCAGCGCCTTTTGCAGTAGCTCGTTCGGGTTCCACCACCACTGCAATAGGTCCACCAAGGGTTCGCCGCGCCATCCACAGCCGGCGGTCCACGCGCCGAGCGCGCCGATGCCGGCCAGCTTCAGAAACTGCCGTCGATCGGACTCGCGCTCCTTATTCTGCATCCGGCTTCTCCCGGTACGCGCCGACGATCATCGACCGCGTCGACTCGCGATCGACGATCAGCGTCATAAACAAGTGAACCACCAGGAACGCGACGAATGTCCAGACGATCAAAAAGTGCCAAAACCGAGCCCACGCGTAACCGCCCACTATCTCGGCCAAAAACGGCAGCGAGACCGGCTTCCAGATCGCGAACCCGGTGAACACTGCCAATGCGCCCAGTGTCATCGTTCCGGTGTACGAGAGTTTCTGAAGCCCGTTGTACATCTCGTACGGCGGTTTGTCTTTGCGTAGCCGCAGGTAGTAGAGATGCATATGCCACGCGCCCTTGACGTCGCGCAACCGGAACCAGCGCCTTCGCCACTCGCCGCTGGCGAGCTGGTACCCACCGTACATGAGGCCGTTGACGATGAAGAACCACATGAGGAAGAAGTGCCAGCGTAGGCCGCCCGCCAACCATCCCCCGAGCCGCACCGCTTCGGGGAAGCGGGAGCCGGCAAATGGGTAGCAGCAGAACGTCCCCCCGCGCTCGGCAAACGCTGGGTAGGCGTGGAAAATCTGCAAGCCGCTCGCGATCATTCCGAGCAACAGGACCGCGTTCAGCCAGTGCGTCGCGCGGATGATCCGCGGTTGGAAAAACTTGACGCGACGTTCCATCTACGCCTTCATCTAGGGCAACACGAACGCTCCCACGTGTGGACCCGGGTTGTGGATCGCCGCCCACAGCGCGAACGCCAACCGGTCGCGCATCGTCTTCGGTGCCAACACGGCGTCGACAAACCCCCTCGCGGCGGCAAACCGAGCGTCGAGCTGGTGCTCGTAGTCCTCGAGCACGGCATCGATTCGAGCCTTGAAGTCGGCGTCGGGCTCGCCGCCCTC
>JBDHFX010000154.1:0-3686 GCA_039590215.1 Gemmatimonadota bacterium
GAGGATGCCGTGATCATTATCGGTGACGGTGTTGTGGTGAACCTCGACATCGGAGGATGTACTCACGACGATGCCCCACCCAGAGTTGCGGCGGACGGTGTTGTTGCGAATCGTACCGCTGTAGCTGATCTCGTAGAGAATGCCGCCCTGACCATTGTCCTCCACCACATTACCCTCGATCAAACAGTTGGTGAGGTTGAAGTCGAGCCAGATCCCAACCGACCCGTAGTTGTGGTGGACGTGGTTATTGCGGATCACCAACCCGTCACTGTAGAAGAGCTTCATCCCGCCGGCTTCCCAGTGGGGATCGTAACCGCCGGTGTTGTTGTACGACACCTCGTTGTCCTCTACGAGTCCGTTCTCGGGCCACCCTGTGATCCCCATCTGTCCGTTGTGGTGGATGTGGCACCGACGCACGATCCCCTCGTCGGCGAGGGTGATGCCAGCGCCGTTGCTGTAGGAGATCTCACAATCTTCGACGACCCATCCGATCGCCTCATCGCCCCAGTGTTCGCGACTGAGGGCCCGAATGGCGCCATTATGGACGCCTGGGGCGTAGCGGGTCACGGTGAGGTTGCGGATGGTGATGTTGTCGGCGGTTCCCATGAACGCCTCGCTGGTGGCGTTCTCGCCGTCGAGCACCGTGCCTGGCTCGCCGAGGAACGTGTTCCCGTTCTTGGGCACGACCCGCTGCCGGCGGTGGGTGCCGGCCTTGAGGACGAAGGTCGTGCCGCCAGGGTTGGCGTCTACCGCCGACTGGATGCTCTCGCCCGGGAATACCTCGATGCCGCCGGACGGTGGAGGCGGAGGCAGGGGAGGGGGTGAGCTGCTGATCGTGATCGCCGCGGTGGCCGAGAGCCCGCTGCTGGTGGCGGTCGCGCTGAAACTCCCCGTGTCGTTGCCGGCTACGTAATGGCCGGCAGCGTCGATCGTGCCGCCCGTTGCCTGCCAGCTGACCGGTTCATCCATCGGCTGACCATCCGTGTCCCTGACGGTCGACGTGAACTGGATCTCATCACCCGTCAACAGATCTACCTGCTCGGGCTCGACAGAGATCGACGCCGGCGTGGGATCCGTTGGTGGGTCGGGATCAGTTGGTGGGTCGGGATCAGATGGTGGGTCGGGATCTCCACCGCCGCCATCACCGTCTGCGTCGGGTCCCGCTGAAAGGATCTTGACTGCGGCGGTACCCCGATCGCTACCCGCGGTGGCAGTCACTGTGAAATCGCCCGTCTGCCCGCCGGCGACGTAGAAACCACTCGAGCTGATCGAGCCGCCGGTCGCGGTCCAAGCCAATCCAACGTTCAAGGTCTTACCCTTCTTGTTCTTGACCGCGCCGGAGAATTGCAAAGCGTCTCCGGTGAAGAGCGTGACGACCTTTGGGGACACGCCGACGATGCGACCGCCACCGTCGCTATCGGTGCTGTTTGTCGGCTCCCCATCGTCTCCATCGTCAACCGAGTTGTCCGATGAGACTTGGATCGAGGCGGACGCCGCTATCGCGTTATTACCTTCTAGAGTTTGCGCGATAACCGAGTAGCTGCCTGGGTTCGAGCCCGCAACGAAGTTGCCGCTACTGGAGATCGTTCCTCCTGTGGCCAACCACGTGATGTCGCTCTGCAGCCGCAAGCCGCGCGCGTCTTGCAATACGGCCTGAAACTGCAGTTCGTCGCCCATGCTGATCTCTGCGCCATGCGGGACTAGTCGCATGGTCATTGCGTCACCCGACAGGTCTGGGGCGCTGGGGGAGCCACCGCTGCAGGCGGCGACAAGTAAGGTCAACGTGAGCGTTGTCAATATCCGGAGCGGTAGAGGTGAGATGTCACGCAGTCGGGAATCGAGTGCGGGCATTATAGTCGGACCGAACAAGATGGGCATCTAGGCTCCCTGGGCTGTCTCGTTTTGGCGTCACGACGCGAGTGGGGTTGGCAGCCGCAGCGTTCGTACCACCACGAGGGGGCCCCCGAGGTGGGTTTCAGCGGTTTCGGGAGACCGCCTAGCCGGTGCCGCTCGACGGGTTATCGGTCTGGGATCGGGAGGGATACTCGTGAGCGTGGGCGGGGGGGTTGGGGGGAAAGAGTGTTCCACTAGGACGGAACCCGGCTTCCGAACTCGGACCAACAGAGCCCCGCGATCAGGCGGTTTGGCTTCAGCCGCGTTGCGCGAGCCGGCCCATCCAGAGCGGGTTTTGCAGCCTCGGTCGCAGAGTGCAAATCCGGGTATTCCAACGGGATCCGGCGCGGGGAACGGTTGTGAGATCGAGTCTCAAACGATATCTTTTGACAATGGTGGTCCGGATCGCCATCCGTGGAATCGCAATGGCCACACTCGCGAAGACATGATCCTCTAGGTCGCACAGCCCACCTGGGCTACCCAACCTTGGACAACACTCAAGCCCAGCACCCACGTCATGGCCGGAGTGGCGTGTCGCCGGATCGTGCCAGCGAGCGCCGCAGACTCAAGCTGGTGCTGGTCCTTACGGCTACGTACATGGTGGCGGAGGTCGTTGGCGGGCTTTGGACCGGAAGCCTGGCCCTCCTGGCCGATGCTGGCCATATGCTCGTCGACGTGGCCGCTGTTGGTTTGGCGCTCGCGGCGATGTGGATCGCACGCCAGCCACCCACTGTGCGACACACGTACGCCTTCGCTCGGGCAGAGATCCTGGCCGCGCTCATCAACGGTCTTGCCCTATGGGTGGTGGTAGCGTGGATCGGGATCGAAGCCATCCAACGTTTTCGCACTCCAACGCCAGTGGCAGCCGGCACGATGATGCTGATCGCGGTCGGTGGTCTGGTCGTGAACGGTGTTGCCTTCGGGATCCTACATGGGGTGGGCGATCGCGAGCGAAGCCTCAACCTGCATGGTGCTCTGCTGCATGTTGTTGGAGACCTGCTGGGTTCGGTGGGAGTCGTCTTGGCCGGATTGATCATCTGGGCCACTGGATGGGTGCGCGCCGATCCGCTGGTAAGCCTGGTCATCGGCGGGCTCATCCTCTTTTCCTCGTGGCGTCTTGTGCGAGAGGCGGTTCACATTCTTCTCGAGGGTGTTCCTCGGGACCTCGACGTGGAGGCACTGCTCTCCTCGCTGCGATCGCTCGACGGCGTGAATGGTGTTCATGACCTCCACGTATGGACGATCACTTCTGGGTATCCGGCACTTTCAGCGCATGTGGTCTGCGCGCATGGCGTTGATCGCGAGATGGTGCTCGCCCACCTGAACCGTATGCTCCGCGAGCGATTCGATATCTCGCATACGACAATCCAACTCGAACCGGAGGGCCCACCTGATCATGCGGAGCCGATGACGCATCCGGTGCCTACACTGGAGTGAAAAGCCCCGATCAGCAGGCACGCGCAGCCACCCGGGTGGCGATCGCTGGTAACTCGCTCCTCTTCCTTGTGAAAGGGGCGGCCGGACTGGCGAGCGGGTCGATCGCGTTGATCTCCGACGCGCTCAACTCACTGGTCGATGTGGCTGCGTCGATCGGCATCTCGTACTCGGTCGCGGTCGCCCGTCGGGGGCCCGACGAAGACCACCCGTTTGGCCACCAGAGGGCTGAACCACTCGCCGCACTCGGGGTGGCGATCTTCACTGGGATTCTCGGGTTCTCCGTCGGACGAGCCGCGGTCGAGCGCTTGATCGCCGGAGCAACTCAAATCCGAGTGCCGCTGTGGGCCCTCGGCGCG
>JBDHFX010000155.1:0-3658 GCA_039590215.1 Gemmatimonadota bacterium
AGTCGTCGAGTCAGTGACGGCCGGACTGGCAGTGTTCACACAGTGCTTAGAAGAGGACGAACGATTCCGGCGCTTTCTCGAAGCCCCGCAGATCACGACACGCCAAAAGCAGACCGTGATCGAGGAGGCTCTGGGGAGCCGTGTTCACCCACTGGTGATCCAGTTCTTGAGACTTGTCATCAACCGCCACCGGGAACCGCTCTTGCCCAACATCGCGACGACGTGGGGGACGATTCTCGACGAGCGGGCCAACCAGCAGGCGGCCACGATCACATCGGCTACCCCAATCGACCGAGCCACGGCCGCATCGCTCGAGCAAGCGCTCGAGCAGGCCACCGGCAAGACGATCGTCATCGAAGAGAAGGTGCGACCGGACCTCTTGGGGGGCATCGTCGTCCAGACCGGGGATCTCGTGATGGACGCCAGCCTCAAGACGCGGTTGGGGAATCTCGGTCGACGACTCCGATCACCGCACGCATAACGATCGCAACACGCACAGGGAGCAACGCATGAAGACCACCGATTCAAAGATCCGGGCCGACGAGATCATCTCGGTCCTCGAACGTGAGCTCGACCAATTCGAGGCCGCACTCGATGTCGAAGAAGTCGGCACGGTACTGGAGGTCGGCGACGGCATCGCCCGCATCTATGGCCTGTCGAATGCGATGGCCAGCGAGATGCTCGATTTCGGCAACGACCTCTATGGACTGGCGCTGAATCTCGAGGAGGACGTTGTCGGTGCCGTCATCATGGGCGACGACGTCGAGATCAGGGAAGGCGACCAGGTGCGGAGGACCGGTCGCGTTCTGTCGGTTCCAGCCGGCGATGCTTTGTTGGGCCGCGTAGTCAACTCGCTCGGCCAACCGATCGATGGCAAGGGTCCGATCACGACTGAGTTCTCGAGGCCGGTCGAATGGATCGCCCCCGGCATCGTCGAGCGTCAACCGGTGAAAGAGCCGCTCCAAACCGGCGTCAAAGCAGTCGATTCGATGATTCCCATTGGTCGTGGTCAGCGCGAACTGATCATCGGCGACCGTGGTACCGGGAAGTCGGCCATTGCGATCGACGCGATCATCAATCAAAAGGGCGGCGATGTGATCTGCATCTATGTCGCGGTCGGGCAAAAGGCGTCCACGGTCGCCGGCGTAGTGGAACGACTCGAGGCCGAGGGCGCGATGGACTACACGATCATCGTCACCGCTCCGGCCGCCACGCCGGCTCCGCTTCAGTACCTGGCGCCCTACACCGGCGCCGCGATGGCCGAGCATTTCATGTACACCGGCACCGACGATAAGCCGGCATCGGCCGCCAACCCCGGCCGGGCAACGCTTTGCATCTATGACGATCTGTCCAAGCAAGCCCAGGCCTACCGGCAGCTCTCGCTGTTGCTCCGCCGACCTCCGGGACGCGAGGCGTATCCAGGGGACGTGTTTTACCTCCACTCCCGATTGCTGGAGCGAGCAGCCAAGATGTCCGACGAGAACGGTGGCGGTTCGCTTACGGCGTTGCCGATCATCGAGACGCAGGCGGGCGACGTGTCGGCGTACATCCCGACCAACGTTATCTCGATCACCGACGGCCAGATCTACCTGGAGCCAGATCTGTTTTATGGCGGCGTCCGGCCGGCGATCAACGTCGGGATCTCGGTCAGCCGCGTCGGCGGCAACGCGCAGATCAAGGCGATGAAGAAAATCGCCGGCACGCTGCGCCTCGACTTGGCCCAGTACCGGGACCTGGAGGCGTTCGCCCAACTCGGTTCCGAGCTCGACCGGGCAACCCTGGCGCAGCTCGAGCGGGGTCGGCGCACGGTGGAGGTGCTGAAGCAGCCACAATACGAGCCGATGCCGGTCGCAGAGCAGGTAGCGGTGATCTACGCCGTCACCCAGGGTCACCTCGACGACGTGCCGATCGATGGTGTGCGACAGTTCGAGAGTGATTACCTCGACTACCTCCGCAGCTCGCACCCTCAGGTGCTGGAGTTGATCGACGACGAGGGAGAGCTGACCGACCAAGTCGAGAAGGCGTTGCTGGAATCGATCGACGGCTTCAAGCGCGGCTTCATGGCCGGGAGCGAGGAGTAGGGAGAACCCCGAGTGGCCAAGGCTCGCGAGATCAAGCGCCGCATCCGGTCGATCGACAAGACGCGGCAGATCACCAAGACGATGGAGATGGTCGCCGCGTCGAAGCTCAAGCGCGCACAGGACCGAGTCGTCGCTGCCCGTCCGTTCGACGTCTTTATGCGTCAGGTGATCGCCAAGGTCCGAGAAGGCGCGGGGCATGCCGAGGAAGCATTTCCGCTGCTGCGCACCCGTCGTTTGTCGGGTCGTGCCGCCGTTCTAGTGGTGACTTCGAACCGCGGCCTCGCCGGCGCGTTCAACGCCAATCTCGTTCGAACCGCGCGGGAATCGTTGCGCCAGCTCGAGGCCGAAGGGTTGACGACCGAGCTTCACGTGGTTGGCAGGCGTGGCGCCACGATGCTCAAGTATCAAGGAGAGACGATCGATCGGGTGGTAACCGACATTTCGGATCGACCGTCGTACGCCGAAGCCGAAGAACTCTCAGGCTCGTTGATCGATGCGTTTGTCGACGGTCGACTGGATGGGGTTAACCTCGTGTACTCGCATTTTCGGAGTCCGGTCGATCAACGGCCGGTAGCCGCTCCGTTGCTTCCACTACCGCGCGATCAACGATCCGACACGAGTGAGCACGAACGTCATTTCGAACCGATCTACGAATTCCTGCCGTCACCGGAGGCGATCCTGTCGCGTTTGTTGCCGCTCTTCCTGAAGTACGGGGTCTATCGCGCGCTCATCGAGAGCGCGGCGTCGGAGCATGGAGCGCGACGAACGGCGATGAAAAACGCGACCGACAGCGCGGACGACATGATCAAGGATCTGACGCGTTGGTTCAACCGGGCCAGACAGGCGCAGATAACACAAGAGATTGCCGAGCTCGTCGGCGGCTCTGAAGCCCTAAAGTAGAGTACGATAAAGGACCTATAGCTGGGAGACGATAGATGAGCGATGTGCAGCAACCGACAGACCGCGGCGACGGCGCGGCGACGACGCGGACGGGAACCGTCACGCAGGTGATCGGACCAGTCATCGACGTTCAGTTCGATCCCAAAGAGCTGCCCGAGATCCTTACCGCGCTGCGGATCGACCACGAGCCGTCCGACGGTGAGACCGGCGCGCCCATCCACTTGACGGCTGAGATCCAGCAACACCTGGGACGGAATCAAGTTCGTGCGGTGGCGATGTCGTCAACCGATGGCGTCGTCCGCGGGATGGAGGTCGTCGACACCGGCGCACCGATCTCGATTCCGGTCGGCATGGAGACGCTGGGCCGGATCTTCAACTTGCTGGGCGAGCCGATCGACCATCTGGGCCCGGTCGAGACGGAGGAACGGCGACCGATTCATCAGGAACCCCCGGCGTTCCCGGAGCTCGAGCCCAAGACCGAGCTCTTCGAGACCGGAATCAAGGTCGTCGACCTCTTGGCTCCGTACGTCAAAGGCGGCAAGACCGGGTTGTTCGGCGGTGCTGGCGTGGGCAAGACGGTCATCATCATGGAGCTCATCCACAACATCGCCACGGAGCACGGCGGCTACTCGGTTTTCTCGGGGATCGGCGAGCGGACTCGCGAGGGGAACGATTTG
>JBDHFX010000156.1:0-3648 GCA_039590215.1 Gemmatimonadota bacterium
TGAAGACGCGCGCTACTCACGTGACCTGGTTCAGCTCGAAAGCGGTGAGTGGGTGCCGCTCGCCCGCCCGGCACCGGCCGCCGATCTGACGCTCGGACTGCCTGAGCCGCGCTAACTGGGATCGAGAAAGCCGGGGTGGTCGACGGCACCGACCCAATCCAGTCGCCCCGATGGGTACGTCCCCAGGACCCGCGTGAACCTGGACTTCGTTTTCAGTTCAGCCAGAGCATCTCGGGCGTCCGATGTCGCGGTCGTTCCCAGGAAATCGAGGTAGAAGAGGTAGTCGAACGGCTTACCGCGCACCGGTCTTGACTCGATCCGGGTCAGGTCGATCCCGCGCTGAGCAAACGGATCGAGCGTCGAACACAGGCTCCCCGGTGCGTTGTCGATGTGAAACACGATCGAGGTCTTGGGCGGGCCGATCGCTTTGCGCGAGAACTGCTCCACCAGCCCGCCAAGTTGGGCATCGCCGAGGCTGAGCAGGAAGAACCGTGTGTAGTTCGCTGGGTCATCTTCGATCTCGGAGCGAATCACCTTACCGCCGTAATGGGTAGCAGCTCCGGCGCCGGCGATCGCCGCCGCGCCGGTCATCCGCTCGGTGATCAACATCTTCACGCTACCGGCCGTGTCGTAGGTCGCGATCGCCTCGATCCGGGGGTGGCGCCGGAAAAACTCTTGACATTGATCGATGGCCAACGGATGCGAATAGACCCGTTCGATGTCGTCGAAGTACGTACCGACCGGCGCGATCAAGCAGTGTTTGACTCGTAAGTAAACCTCGCCGCGCACGCGGTAGCCATAGCGCAACAAGAGGTCGTAATTCTGGAAGATCGAGCCCACCAACGAGTTCTCCATCGGCGCCAGACAGGCATGAGCCTCGTGTTTGGCAACCGCCGAGAACATTTCCGGGAAGCTCCGGGTGGTTTCGATCTTGAACGGGCAAACGAGCAACCCGTGGAGAGCCTCCTCGCTGTAGGCGCCGTGGGCGCCTTGGATCGCTACGCAGACGGGCCGTGGAAGGGTCATCGTCCGGTCCCCAGCGCCCGCAAGGTGCGGTCGCCGAGTCCGCGCAACCGCTCGACGGGCTCGTTGCTAAAGACGAAACGCACGAACCTGTCACCGTTGACGTCACCCCAGTCGCGCATCGGCGTTGCGGCCACGCGGCCTTTCTCCAGCAGCAGCTCTGACGCCGTCATCGAGTCAAATCCGAGTGCACCGACATCCAGCAGCTGGGACCACCCACCGGCGGCCGGGATCGAGTCGTATGGCGACAACTCGCGGGTCACGACATCGCGGCGACGCTCCCAAGTGGCGACACATTCAGCGAACTCAGACTCGGGCTCCTCGAGCGCGGCGACCGCGCCGGCTTGGGCGATGCCGGTTGCAGTGACGGTGTTGTAGATGTGGGCCAACGCAACGTCAGCCATGACGTCGCGCGGGCCATAGACCCAACCCAAGCGCCATCCGATCATGCGGAACTCCTTTGATACCGATCCGACGGTTACAGTTCGCTCGGTCATCCTCGGTAGCGTGGCTGGGTGAACCACCGGACGCCCGTCGAAGACGATGCGCTCCATTGCCGCGTTGTACAGGAGCCAAAGGTCGCGCTCCCGGCACAACTCGGCCACGGCGTCCCACTCGGCTGCATTCAGCACGGCGCCCGACGGCATCGACGGGTTCATGACGAAGATCACGCGCGTTTTGGGCCCGACCGCGGCGCCGAGCGCGTCCAGGTCGAGGCGCCACTCGCCGCCGTCGATTACGAGCGGCACGAACCTCGGCACCGCGCCGACCAGTCGCGGTCGGTAGATCATCCCCGCGTACGTGGGATCGGTGACCACCACTTCGTCGCCGGGCTCGGTGAGCGCGAAGAGCGCGTCGAGCATCCCCTCGGTGCCGCCACACGTGATGACGATGTCGGCCGGATCGTAATCGATCCCGGTTTGGGTCCGCGCTCGGGCGGCGACCGCGGCTCGCAGCTGGTTCTGGCCGGTGAAGGGTAGGTAGCTGTTGTCGTCATCGCGACCGATCGCCCGGCGGGTCGCCTCGATCGCGGCGGTGGGCGAGGCGAGATCGGTGTCCAGGTTTTCGAGCCGCAGGACGTCGGGATCGTCGCCAGCTGCGGCTGCGACCTGGTCGATTGAGAAACCGGGGATCCCGCTGAGTCGGCGCTCTCCCATGGCGCCTAGATTAGGCGCCTCGCGGCATGGCGCCATCGACGGTCGCGGCGCAGACGTAGGCCTTCCAACTCAGAAGTCATACTTTTGTCGTTCACGTTTTGCGATATCACCTGTCGAACAGGTAGTGATATGAGGATCAGAGCAGGGGTTTTCTCGCTCGGGTTGGTTTTCCTGGTTGGTGCATTCCAGTCGGCCAGCGCTCAGAAGGTCAGCGCGCCGGCCGTCGACAGCCTGCGGTTCAGAGGAATCGCTCAGGCGCAGTTCAACACCACGTCAGTCGATGACGAGCCGGAATCGGAATGGCTGATCCGCCGCGCGCGGTTGGGTGCGCGCGCGTACGTCGGCGGTTGGATTCAAGGTTTTGTCGAGGGCGACTTTGGCAAGGGTGGGGCGCGTCTCACTGATGGCTGGGTGAATCTTCGATTCGACAAGCGCTTTCAGCTCAAGCTGGGGCAGTTCAAGGTTCCGATCGATGCGCTCGAACTGACGTCGAGTCGCCGATTGCCGGTCGTTGAGCGCGATCCAATCCCTAGAGGCGCAGTTGGTTTCAGTCCAAACGGGCTGCTCGACGACCTGGGCTACAACGGTCGCGACATCGGTGTCGGGTGGACCGGCGCTTGGCCATCGGTCACAGTCGAGGCCGGATTCTTCAATGGCTCGGGTGACAACTCGAGCGAGGATGACGACGGCAAGCAGGTGGCGGCGCGCGTCACCGGGAAGCTCCTGGAAAATTGGCGGTTGGCGGTCGGTTGGACGGGGATCAGGGTGAGTGATCCGCCGGCTGATGATGACGCGGCGTGGTACAACGCGGTCGAGATCGCGGCCACGCACGGGGCGTACGGCGAGCCCGGTTGGCGCGGTCTCGGTCAGGTCATCTTCGGTGACGACTACGACCCGGAGGTGTTCGGCGATGAGGACGCCTCGTTCGTGGCCCTTCAAGGCGTCGCTGGCTACCACGTGCCGCTCTACAACACCGCATATCTCATCGGCATGGAACCGATCGTTCGACTGGGTTGGACGCGCGTTGACGACGGCTCGATCGTGATCGACGACGAGCTGGTACCGCTCAGCGAAGATCCTGAAACGTTTGTCGCTACCGGAGGGATCAATCTGTTCTGGCAGGACAACGTGGTGACGCAGTTCCAGGTCGACGTGGCGAACCCCGATATCGATGACAGCGACACCGAGGTCGCATTTCGGTTTCAGGCCGGATTCGCGTTCTAATTCTCGATGACTTTTCTAACAGGGAGAACCATTATGAATATGAGTACGCGCTTTGAACTGAGGGCAGTTTCGACCAGTAGGCGTTTCGCTCCAACCCCAACCAGGAGAACCCATCATGAGCATACAAGCAGGCGATAAAGCGCCACCCTTCACCCTCCCGGATCGGCCCGGCAACGAGATCGACGTCGGCGAACGGATCGGCCAGCGGCCGGTCGTGCTGCTGTTCTTTCCGCTCGCCTTCAGC
>JBDHFX010000157.1:0-3606 GCA_039590215.1 Gemmatimonadota bacterium
GAGTTCTTCTCGCTGATGAACACCGTGTTCATCAAGATCATGTCTTACACGCAGGACGGATCGCGCTTCATCTTCGGAAACCTGATCTACAACAATATCCCGGTCGGGGCGCCGGTCGGAAGCCCACCGACGATGGCTCCGATCCAACCCGGTGAACCCGCTCAGTGGGCCAACAGCGGCTCCTATTTCGCGTTCACCGTATTGCCGACGATCATCTTCTTCGCATCGTTGATGACGGTGCTGTATCACCTAAAAGTGATGCAGATCTTCGTCAAGGGGATGGCGTGGGTGATGCAGCGAACGATGCAGACCTCCGGCGCGGAGACGCTATCGGCATCGGGCAACATCTTTGCCGGCCAGACCGAGGCGCCACTCATGATCAAGCCCTTCGTCGATCGCATGACGATGAGCGAACTCCACTGCATCATGACCGGCGGATTTGCCACCGTAGCGGGGTCGGTCATGGCCGCCTACGTCGGCATGCTCGTCAATTTCTTCCCGGACATCGCCGGCCACCTGTTGGCGGCCAGCGTCATGAGCGCCCCGGCGGCGATCGTGATCTCCAAGGTCATGTATCCGGAGGACGGTGAGCCCGAGACGGCTGGGACGCTCAAAGCCGACGTACCGTCACCCGATGTCAACGTCATCGAAGCCGCCACGCGCGGCGCGTCCGAGGGGCTTTTCCTGGCGCTCAACGTCGGTGCCATGTTGCTTGCCTTTGTGGCGCTGATTTACATGGCCGATGGGATCGTCGGGTGGGCAGGCAGCCTCTTCGGCGTCGAGGGGCTCCAGTTGCAGCAGATCTTCGGTTGGGTGCTGGCGCCGCTGGCGGCGGTAATGGGTGTCCCCTGGAAGGACGCCACGACGATCGGGTCGCTGCTCGGGATCAAGACCGTGCTAAACGAGTTTTTCGCCTACATCCAGCTCGCCAACATGCTCGGTGAGGGAACCGATCTCTCGCCGCGCTCGATCGTGATCGCTACCTACGCGCTGGCGGGGTTCGCCAACTTCAGCTCGATCGCGATCCAGATTGGCGGCATCGGCGGTATCGCCCCAAACCGCAAGCAGGATTTGGCGAAGATCGGGTTGCGGGCGATGATCGCAGGCACGCTCGCCGCGTTCATGACGGCCACCGTTGCCGGCGCATTGTTGTGAGATCGACGCGCAGCGAGAGGTGACCCCTCCCCGGGATATCAACCCGACCGCCGACCCCTCCGCCCTCGTCGAGGCCGCGGTTGATCGACTGCGTCATGCCGGAGCAGGCGAGGTCGAGGCTGGGCTAATCCTGGGATCGGGGTTGTCGTACTTGGCCGACGACATCGGTGACCGAATCGCGGTTGGGTATGACGAGATCCCGGGCTTTCCGCGATCGACCGTCGAAGGTCACAGCGGCAACTTCGTCGTCGGCACGCTGGATACCGTTCCAGTCGCCTTCGCACAGGGTCGATTTCATCTCTACGAGGGCTACCCACCGTCGTGGTTGGCGCTGCCGGTGCGAGTGCTGGTTGCGCTCGGTGCTCGGTTCCTGCTCGTGACCAACGCCGCCGGCTCGCTCGATCCGGACAATCCGCCGGGAACGCTGCTAGCGATCACCGATCACATCAACTTTCAGTTCGCCAACCCGCTGATTGGTCGGCCAGCGAGCAAGATCACAAACCCGTTCCCCGATATGTGCAATGCCTACGACGAAGAGCTCCGCGAGCGGTTGACGACGATCGCGCGTGAGCAGGAGACCCCGCTGCGCGAGGGGGTTTACGCCGGCGTCCTCGGCCCTAGCTACGAGACGGCGGCTGAGATTGGTCTGCTGCGGAAGGTCGGCGCCCACGCAGTCGGAATGTCGACCGTCGCCGAGGTGATTGCAGCCGCTGAGCTCGGTCTCCCGGTGGCGGGGGTCTCGTTGTTGACCAATTACGCTACCGGATTGACCGCCGAGCCGTTGGCTCATGATGACGTGACAGAGGCGGCGGCGAGCGCTCGACCCCAGTTCGAGCGGTTGGTGCGGGCGTTCGTGCGATCCGCGACGAGCCTTTCGCAATCAGCGTGAATTCGAGGCTCCGGATCTTCTTCTTTGGGGCGGCGCGCACCGTCACCGGCTCGATGCACGTCATCGAAGCCGCGGGGAAACGCGTGCTGCTCGACTGTGGACTGTATCAAGGTCGGCGCAAGGAAGCTGAAGAGAAGAACCGCTTCCTGCCTTTTGATGCCACCGGCATCGATTGTATGGTGCTGTCTCACGCCCATATCGATCACAGCGGAAACATCCCGTCGCTGATCAAGCAGGGATATCGGGGGCCGATCTACACCACCCACGCGACGCGCGACTTGTGCGGGGCCATGTTACGCGATTCGGGCCGCATCCACGAGCGGGACGCGGATTATTACAACCGCCGCATCCGAGGTCGCACCGAGCCCGAGATCCAACCCCTGTACACCGAGGAGGATGCGGTTGCGGCGATGGGGAACTTCGTGGGGGTGAACTACGAGGCGCCCATGATGCTGGCGCCCGGAATCCGGCTCGAGCTGCGTGACGCCGGTCACGTGCTAGGGTCCGCGATTACGATCCTCGATATCGAGACCAACTCGGAAAAAAAGCGGGTTTGCTTTACCGGTGACCTTGGCCGGCCGAACACGCCGCTGTTACGCGACCCGCAGTTCGTTGAAGACATCGACGTCCTGATCATGGAATCGACCTACGGCGACCGGCTGCATGAGCCGCACAGCGGCAAGGATAAGCTGGCCGAAATAGTAAACCGCACGGTCGAGCGTGGCGGCAAGGTGTTGATCCCCGCGTTCGCGCTCGAGCGCGCACAGACGGTGCTCTATCTGCTTCACAATTTATTGATCGAGAAGAAGATTCCTGTGATACCGATCTACATCGACAGCCCGCTCACCATTGACATTACCGAGATCTTCAAGCTCCACCCCGAGTACTTCGATGTCGACGCGCGCACGTTCTGGGAGGACGTCGACCCGTTCGGGTTCCGCACCATGCGCTACATCAGCGAGGTGTCAGACTCAAAGGCGCTCAACTATGAAGAGGAACCGAGCATCATCATCGCTGGATCGGGGATGTGCGATGCCGGCCGCATCGTTCATCACTTGCGAAACAACCTCGAAGACGAACGAAACACGGTGCTGATCGTCGGCTTCCAGGCCAGGAACACCCTCGGCCGCCGGCTGATCGAGCATCAGCCCGAGGTCAGGATTTTTGGCGTCGATGTGCTTGTGGACGCCGAGATCGCCGACATCCGAGCCTTCTCCGGCCATGCCGATCGGGACGGCCTGATCGGGTTCGCGGGTGGCTGTAACCCGGCCCCCGACAACATCTTCCTCGTGCACGGCGAGGAGCCCCAGGCGCTCGCTCTGGCCCAGCGCTTGCAGGAAAACGGATGTGCCCAGGTGGCCGTACCGCACCCGGGTGAGTTTCACGACGTGTAAGCTGTTGTGCGGGAGGCGGCTACGACATCACGCGAGGCGTCTTGTCGGGAGCCGCACGACCCGTGTAAAATCCAAATGCGAGGCGTGACCACCGTGCGGGTAACGATCGCTCTCACGCGCCAAATAGAGACACAGTCAACACCGCAAACCCGTGGCCACGGCGATATC
>JBDHFX010000158.1:0-3598 GCA_039590215.1 Gemmatimonadota bacterium
CTTTGCCGCCGACTCGGTGCGCGGCTTCGCGTTCGCGATGGCGCCCAACTTCCGATGGGACGCGACCTCGTGGGACGGGATCTCGATCCAGACCCTCTACCGTCCGGAGGCCACGCTGTGGGAGGAGGGGATCCGGATGGCGGAGCAGACGATCCGCCACTTCAGCGAGAAGTGGTACCGCTACCCGTACCCCCACGCGACCACGGTCGAGGGACCGATCGCTGGGATGGAGTACCCGATGCTGACGTTCGTCCCGCCGGGTGAGAATCGCGAGGAACTCCAGTGGGTCCTCATGCACGAGTTCGGGCACGAGTGGTTCCCCATGGTGGTCGGTTCGAACGAACGACTCCACCCGTGGATGGACGAAGGGTTCAACACGTTCATCGACACGTACGGTCAGGAGGAGTACTTCGCCGGCACGGTGTTCGGCGACACGCTCGGCCAGACGGCGCTCCACGAGTACGCGATCCACGCCTTGCCCGGCGTCGAGCGGCCGATGGGTCTTCCTCCCGTCGAGCAGACGGACCTGTTCTGGATCGCGTACCGCAAGCCGACCTTGATGTTGAGGCTCTTGCGCGAAGAAGTCGTAGGTGCCGAGCGGTTCGACCGCGCCTTCCGCGCCTACACCGACGCCTGGGCCTTCAAGCACCCAACGCCGGCCGACTTCTTCCGCATGATGCAGGACGGCACCGGGATGGACCTCGATTGGTTCTGGCGCGATTGGATTTATTCGACCGCGCGACTCGACCACACCATCACCAACGTGCGAATGAGCGACGACGGCACCGAGATCGTCATCGAGAACCGCGGCGACATGGAGATGCCGGTCGAACTCGAGCTGAACTACGCAGACGGCACGACCGAGCGCGTCAAGCTACCCGTCGAGATGTGGAACCAGGGGGATACGTTCGTCTATCGGGTGCCAGCGGAGCGGGTAGTCACTGGGGCGCGGTTGGATCCGCGGGATGTGTACCCGGATGTTGATCGGGGCAACAACGCGATGACTGTTCGGTAGGGATCTCGCCACCATCTTTTCCCGGAGAGTAATCAGAGCCCAACCTGAGAATGATCTCATAGTACAGCTTAAAGAGCTCGCGCATCGCAACGAATAGGACGGTGACAAGCAGTAGCGCGAACAACATGGGGATCAGTATCCATTGCAAGCCCACTCCCGTCCCGCGCAATGCGAACGGCCAGAGAATCCCGGCGGGAATGCAGAGCATAAACAGGTTCCGATAGCAGAAGTAGTACGCCCAAACGTGGTTTCGATAGGCAAGTACGTGCTCGCTCACTTTGTTCCAAAAAACCGCTTCTTCTTTCTCGCCCGGCTCATCGTCACAGATCCACCTACCGAACACCTTATCAAAGAACAGACCCAACGCGTCTACAACAATACCGACTAGATACAAGACCAAAAGCAGCCCCGCAAAATCCAGCACGTCACCGTTAGACGTTGCTATCTCCCGGACCTGCTCAAACGTTATCACGTCAATCGATATCAGCAGAAGGACCGCGACAAAGACTCCCGCGATACCGCTGATGATCTCACAGAAAATCTCTGTGATGTCAGGCTTCATTGCCGTTTCCGCCATGCATCCAAAGTGACTCCGAACTTATTCGACTCAAATCAAGCGAATACAGTCTTCTTGCGTATGTCGGGGGCTTGCGGTCATACAACTGAATGTTGATTCGTCGTCTCAGATCCACGCCAGTCATCCCAAAAAAAGCCGCTGTGCCACTATAGATGCTCCTCCAATTCATGGGCGGTGACGAAAACCTGGAATAGTCCTCGTGACATGCTCTGAGGACGTCTTCCTCTCGACAAAGACAAAGGCTCTCCGCACTCTCCAAGGCATACGATATCACATTGGCAAAGAGAATCTTCCGCCAACCTCGAAAATGTTCCCTGACCGCCGCGGGCCCGGTGCGAACCAAGTCGGACTGCAGCACGCATAGATACCAAGTTCTCCGAGTTGCTATTCCCAACGCAAAAGCAATTGCTGGAGACTCATATGCGAAATAGTGATTGTTCCTATGCCGAGGTAAGTAGCATCGTACTTTTGGAGGATAAAACAGTGCGGAATCCGCAACCAGCGCCACACGGAGATTGATTCTTTTTCTCAGACGATACGGGAAACCTGTCATGTCACTGCAGAACTTGTAGGAGAAACCCCGGCAGCCCAACGCGGCAAACCGGGCTCGCAGGTACGCGGTTCGCCGCAGGTCGACCTGAAACACGGATGTGTCTACCTGCGCCTGTCGCGAGCCTCCATATGTGTCAACCACTGTGCGTACAAACTTGTTTGAGCCACACGATTGCTCAAATAACGAAACCAAGTTCTTCTTGCTTGCATTCTCTCGAATAGACAACAAGTCGCTATTGGCCATGTACTGCAGGGCATCGCCGTAATGCAAGTAATTGACACGGTCAAGTTCTCTCATTCACACCATCATCTGGCATGGGACGGCCTACGCTGTCAGAACTCCTTGAGCTTCACCTGCCTCCGTTCAGCTCGGACGGCATGGTCGGCTGTCAAGTCGACCGCGTTAATCCTCTGACAGATGGCCGTGGATCCGTCTTCGCCAATCGTACAACCAGGCTTGGGCCTGGCGCGGCGTCATCGAATCGAGATCGAGCTCGCTAAGTGCTTCGATAAGTGGGTCGGGGTTCGCTTCGGCGGCGATCAGTGTGATCTGCGCCGGCGGACCCTGCGCCGCCGCGGGCGCCAACTCACCTGTCGCCAACGTCGGTACTTGGTCCGCCGACCACTCGCCAGCTTCTAGGTTGGCTAAGATTTCTTTGGCACGGCCCACGACGCGATCCGGCAAACCCGCCAGCCGACCGACGTGAATTCCGTAGGACCGATCGCTTGGCCCTTCCTTGACCCGCTTCAAGAACACGATCTCGTCGCCGTACTCCTTGACTTCGATCGAGTAGTTCTTGACGCGCGGGAGGATCGCTTCGAGCTCGGTGAGCTCGTGGTAGTGGGTGGCAAAGACAGTCAGCGGCTTGACGCCGCCTTCGTGTATGTGTTCGCTGACGGCCCACGCGATCGCTAACCCGTCAAAGGTGGCGGTGCCGCGGCCGATCTCGTCGAGCAAGACCAACGATCGATCGGTGGCGTTGTGGAGGATGTTGGCGGTCTCGATCATCTCGACCAGGAAGGTCGACTGACCGCGGGCCAAACTGTCGCTGGCACCGACCCGGGTGAAGAGCCGATCGACGATCCCGATCGTGGCCGACTCGGCCGGCACCCACGAACCCATCTGCGCCAACACGGTGATCAGCCCGATCTGCCGCAGGTAGGTCGACTTCCCGGCCATGTTGGGGCCGGTCAAGATGATCAGCTGGTTCGTTTCCGAATCCAACGCGACGTCGTTGGGGACGAACGCTTCGCCCTCCAACCACCGCTCGACGACCGGATGACGGCCGGCGGTGATCGCGATGCCGGGCTGGTCGGTGATCTCGGGCCGGCAGTATTTGTTTCGCGCGGCAACGTCGGCCAGCGCGGACAAGACATCGGTTTCGGCCAACGCGTCGGCGGTCGTTTGTAATTCGGTCGCGTGCTCAGCGATCCGGGTGCGCAGCTCGGCGAAC
>JBDHFX010000159.1:0-6405 GCA_039590215.1 Gemmatimonadota bacterium
GGCGAGCAAGGCGATCTCCAACTTCAAGCTGCGCGAAGGTATGGCGATTGGAGCGAAGGTCACGCTTCGGGGTCAACGGATGTACGAGTTCCTGGATCGACTGGTGAATGTCGCGATTCCGCGAATTCGTGATTTCCGAGGTGTGCCGACAAAATCGTTCGACGGGCGCGGCAACTACACCCTGGGGATACGAGAGCAGCTGATCTTCCCCGAGATCGAGTACGACAAGGTGGATAAAGTCCACGGCATGGATATCACGATCGTAACCACGGCCAGGCGCGATGATGAGGCCTACGCGTTGCTGGCGGCGTTTGGAATGCCATTTCGCCGTCGGCCCAATCAGTAACCGGTCCGGACTTAGTCTCAGGAGATACACGGTGGCAAAGAAGAGTTGGATAGCCAAGAACAAGAAGCAACCCAAATTCGCGGGTCGGCGTGTGAATCGCTGCAATCGCTGTGGTCGAGCGCGCGCCTATCTGCGACAGTTTGGGTTGTGTCGTATTTGCTTTCGCGAACTAGCGCTTCAGGGTGAAATCCCTGGGGTGCGGAAGGCGAGTTGGTAGGAGTCAAGCCATGGTCATGACGGATCCAGTTTCCGACTGCTTGTCACGCATCAGGAATGCGTGTCGGGCCAAGCACAAGCGGGTCGACATGCCAGCCTCGAAGATAAAGGTTGAGATTGCTCGAATCCTGCATGAGAACCATTACATCGCAAACTACAAGGTGCTTGATGACGGGCGTCAGGGAATCCTGAGGATCTATCTGAAATATCGGGATGAGCGGCCTGTCCTACACGGGATCGAGCGCGTCTCGAAACCAGGCCTCCGCGTCTATCGTGACCGGCATGAGCTTCCCCGAATCCGAAATGGTCTCGGAACCGCGATCGTATCGACTTCCAAGGGCGTGCTAACCGATCGTCAGGCCCGGGAGGCGGGCGTCGGCGGCGAAGTGCTCGCCAAGGTCTGGTAGGAGGCGAAACCATGTCTCGCATTGGACGGCAACCGATTCCCGTGCCCGATAACGTCGAAGTATCGATCGACGGTCGGGAGGTTCGGG
Source organism: Gemmatimonadota bacterium (assembly GCA_039590215.1). Taxonomy (GTDB): domain Bacteria; phylum Gemmatimonadota; class Gemmatimonadetes; order JACCXV01; family JAHWKZ01; genus CAMYLR01. The sequence goes on from JBDHFX010000159.1 coordinate 1,057, forward strand.
TCAAAGGCCCAAACGGGGAGGTGGCGGGCACCATGCCGGAGCGGATAGCGACGAGCCACGAAGATGGGGAAATAAGGGTCGCGCGTCCCAGCGATTCAGCTCAGGATAGGGCCCTTCACGGTTTGGCCCGAACGCTGGTAGCGAACATGGTTCACGGCGTCACTGAGGGCTACGAAAAACGGCTTGAGATCGAGGGTGTCGGCTATCGAGCCGAGGCAGCCGGGGCCAAGATCAAGCTGAGCCTCGGTTTTTCGTACCCGATCGAATACGACGTACCTGACGGCGTCGAGGTAACGACTCCGCAGCCGACACAGATCGTCGTCAAGGGTGCGGACAAGCAGAAGATCGGTCAAGTGGCCGCCGAGCTGCGCGCGTTTCGACCCGTGGAACCGTACAAGGGCAAAGGTATCAAATACGAAGGTGAGCACGTTCGTAGAAAGGCCGGGAAGACCGCGGTCTAGACGGACGAGGGATATTCGAAATGAGCAAGTCTACAGGACAACAACGACAGATCGGACGACGGAGACGCCATCGGAGCATTCGGCGTCGTCTGTCGGGCACCTCAGAGCGGCCAAGGCTGGTCGTGACTCGGAGCCTCAAGAATATCAGTGCTCAAATCGTCGATGATACGAATGGTACCACGTTGTTGGGGTTGAGCTCGCAAAGCGTCGGCTCGAAGGGAACTAAGGTTGAACGCGCCCAGGAGACGGGAAAAAAGCTCGCCGAGATGGCGCGCGAGAAGGGTGTGCACCGGGTGGTGTTCGATCGCGCAGGATACTTGTATCACGGGCGTGTGAAGGCGCTCGCCGACGGCGCACGCGAAGGCGGTCTCGAGTTCTAGAGGAGTACTGGGAATGACCAAGATGGGCGCCGATGTTGGTCAACATCAGTGTTCGCATGTGGGAGGTAGCTGAGTGTCGAATGGTCGTGGAAACAGGGGTGGCCGCAGGGGTCGCGGCGATCGTAGCGAGTTTGTCGAGAATGTGATCGACATCAATCGAGTATCAAAGGTCGTAAAGGGCGGCCGACGGTTCTCCTTTACTGCATTGGTGGCGGTTGGCGATGGAGAGGGCCAAGTCGGTATCGGCATGGGGAAGGCCAACGAGGTCGCCGATGCGATCCGCAAAGGATTTGAGTCGGCCAAAAAGAGCATGCAACGGATCGCGACGCTGGGCAGCACGATTCCGCACGAGATAAAGGGCGAATTCGGGGCTGGTCGGGTGCTCTTGAAACCCGCTTCGCCGGGAACGGGTGTCATCGCCGGTGGGCCGGTGCGCCAGGTTCTGGAGTGTGCTGGAATCGCCGATATCCTGACCAAGTCGCTGGGTTCCAACAATCCCCACAACATGGTAAAGGCGACGATGAACGGTTTGGGGCGGCTGCGCACAGTTGCCGATGTCGCCGAGGAGCGTGGGATCTCGGTGGCGGAGCTCCTCGGTCGTGATGCCCCAGAGGGCACCATGGTAGAAGCACCGGCTCCGGAGCCAGCTCCAACGACGATAACGGATGCCGAGCAATAACAGATGAGCGCCAAGAAAGCGAAACGGTTGATCATAACGCAGACCAAGAGCGGCATTGGATCCCCGCAACGTATTCAGGCGACGTTGCGGGCGCTGGGCCTCAAGGGACATCAGCGCAGCGTCGAAAAGAGTGATTCCCCAGCGATCCGTGGCATGATCGCCAAGGTGCAGCACTTGGTGGAGGTCGAGGAAGTATGAAGATACACGAGCTTAAGCCGCCGGCTGGCGCACACCGGCCCAAGAAGCGGGTCGGTCGTGGCAACGCAGCCGGCCAGGGTACCACGTGCGGTCGTGGAAGCCAGGGTCAGCGCGCTCGCGCTGGTCGTTTGCCGGCCTGGTTCGAAGGTGGGCAGATGCCGCTCCAGCGAAGGGTTCCGAAGCGGGGATTCAACCGCACACGGTTCAAGACAGAGGTTCAGACCGTGAATCTGGCTGACCTCGCTCGCTTTGAGGATGAAACCGATTTCACCCGTGAGCGACTGGCTGCGCTGGGACTGATCGATCCAGACGGCGGGCCGGTCAAGATCCTGGCTCGCGGGAAGCTTGACCGGGTCGTGAAAGTGACCGCTAACGCCTTCAGTGCGGCTGCACGAGACGCGATCGAGGCTGCGGGCGGGACGGCTGAAACCATTGGTCGGAAGAAGTAGTTCAAGTGGCAAACCAGATTCCAAACCTCTTCAAGATCCCGGAACTCAGGCGCAAGATCCTCTTCACGCTGGGCATACTCGTGCTCCTGCGTGTCGGTGCGCATATCACGGTGCCGGGTGTCAACCGCGAGGCGCTCACGCTGGCGATCGGTGGTCAGAACAACCTGTTTGGCCTGCTCGATCTGTTTACTGGAGGCGCACTCCAGCGGGCCACGGTGTTCGCGCTGGGGATCATGCCCTACATCTCGGCGTCGATCATCTTCCAATTGCTGACCGCCGTGTTCCCGTACTTCGAGAAGCTGCAAAAGGAAGGCGAGGAAGGGCGCAAGAAGATCACCATGGCTACTCAGTGTTCATCGAGAACCTCAGCCCCGACGCGGTGATGTTCCCGGGCTGGCGATTCAAGCTTCTGACGATACTAGTTCTGACGACCGGGGCGGTATTCATCATGTGGCTTGGTGAGCAGATCACCGAGCACGGTATCGGCAACGGGATGAGCCTTATCATCACGTTCTCGATCATCGAGGCTTTCCCACAGGCGGCGGCTCAAGTCTGGACGCTCTGGCGGACGGAGGTTATCGGGATCTTCACGATCTTGACGTTTACCGCAATCATGGTGGCGATCGTGGCGGCCACGGTGGTGATGACTATGGCGGTGCGAAGAATCCCTATTCAGATCCCACGCAAAGTGGTGGGAAGGAACCGAATTCGCCAAGGTCAAAAGACGCATCTGCCGTTGCGAGTCAACTCGGCCGGCGTGATGCCGATCATCTTCGCACAGTCGATCATGTTCTTCCCACCGATGGCCGCGACGCTGGTGCCGAACTCGACGCTCATCCAACGGTTTGTAGCCGCATTCCAGTTTGGGTCGGTGTGGTACATCGTACTGTTCGCGGCGCTGATCGTTTTCTTCACCTATTTCTACACGGCGATCATCTTCAACCCCATCGATCTGGCCGAGAACATGAAGAAACAGGGCGGGTTCATACCCGGTACTCGTCCCGGCGCGAGGACCGCCGAGTACATTGACCGAGTATTGACCCGCGTGACGCTCCCGGGCTCGTTCTTCCTGGCGGGCATCGCGATCGTCCCGCTGCTGATCTTCTCGTGGGGACCGTTTCAATCGATCCCTCAGTTCATTGGCGGAACCGGTCTGTTGATCGTGGTTGGTGTTTCTCTCGACACGGTCCAGCAGGTCCAGTCTCATTTGTTGCTTCGGCATTATGAAGGTTTCATGTCGAAGGGACGGAAGATCCGCGGGCCGCGATACCGCTGATGGGTCGCTATGTGATCTTGATGGGGCCGCCTGGGGCGGGAAAGGGAACTCAGTCGGTCCGGGTGGCTCGCGACGAGGGTCTCTGCCGAATCTCGACCGGGGACTTGCTGCGAGCGGCGTTGGATGCGGGGACCCCGCTGGGGCAACAGGCGGAGTCCTACATGAAGGCCGGGGAGCTCGTTCCCGATGATCTGATGCTGGGTCTGGTGGACGAAGAGCTGGATCGTAAAACGTGCTCTGACGGGGCGGTCTTTGACGGTTTTCCGCGCACCGTCCAACAGGCTCAGGGATTGGGACGGCTTCTGGAGAAGCGCGGGGCAGCCATCGACCAGGTGATGGTGATCGAGGTTCCCGAGGGCGAGATCGTTCGCCGCTTGTCGGGGCGAAGGGTTTGCGAATCGTGCGAAAAGCTGTATCATCTAAGTTTTGGCCCGCCACGGCAAGAAGGGCGTTGTGACGCCTGTGGAGGCGAGCTCAAGCAGCGCCCGGATGATCAACCGGAGACCGTACGCCGCCGGTTGGCCGTCTACTCGGAAGAGACGCAACCGGTCATCGATTACTATCAGCGAGATGCCAGCACTTCCCTCGCGGGCGTCACGATGATCGACGGAGACGACTCGATCGAGGATGTCGCATCGGCGATTCGCGACCGGCTCAGTCACGTCGAGGCTGAGCGGTAAGCGGGGGTTGTGGTGACGTTGAAAAGCACTCGGGAGATCGAGCGGATGCGCGCCAGCGGGCGGATCGTGGCCCAGGTCCTGGCCGCCATGGAAACCGCGATTCGACCTGGCGTGACAACTGCCGAGCTGGACGCGCTAGCCGAGTCGATCATCGCTGATCATAGTGGAGCGAGGCCTGCGTTCAAGGGTTACGGTGGTTTTCCCGCTGCGATCTGCGCGAGCGTAAACGAGGAGGTCGTTCACGGCATCCCGTCGAAGTCGTGTACGCTCGTGGCTGGCGACATCGTTGGGATCGATGTCGGCGTCTTGCTTGACGGCTACCACGCCGACGCCGCGCGCACGTTTGCTGTCGGCGACGTCGCCAACGGCACCGAGGCGTTGCTACGTGCCACGCGCCAGGCGCTTGACGCGGGAATAGACGCGGCTCGACCGGGCGGGTTCGTTGGCGACATCTCAGCCGCCGTCCAGAACGTGGCCGAGGCGGCCGGCTATTCGGTTGTTCGTGACTTGGTCGGGCATGGGATTGGCCAGAATCTGCATGAGGATCCCCAGGTGCCCAATTTTGGCACTGCGGGACGCGGTTTAGCACTCGAGCCGGGGTTGGTACTCGCCATCGAGCCGATGGTGAATACCGGTGGCAGCCCGGTGCGAACACTGGACGACGAATGGACGATCGTCACCGCTGACGGGACGCTGTCGGCACACTTTGAGCACACAGTGGCGATCACCGACAACGGGCCCGAAGTGCTGACGCGGGCCGCCTGAGGAAGAAGGGGACTTGAATGAAAGTCAGAAGCTCGGTGAAACCAATCTGCGAGCACTGCAAAGTCGTTCGCCGTCGTGGCGTGGTGCGAGTGATCTGCAAGAACCCCCGCCACAAGCAACGGCAAGGATAGAGTGATATGGCGCGCATAGCTGGAATCGATCTTCCGCGTGAAAAGCGAGTGGAGATTGGCCTGACCTATATCTACGGCATCGGTCGGCCCTCCGCAGACAGCATCCTCCGAAAGGCCGGGGTGGACCCGGACACACGCGTCCATGAACTCTCTGACGCCGACGTCAACAAGTTGCGTCAGGTTATAGAAAAGGATTTCAAAGTCGAGGGCAGTCTCAGGCAAGAAGTGAACATGAACATCAAGCGGCTGATGGACATCGGTTGTTATCGCGGCTTGAGGCACCGCCGTGGTCTGCCCGTCCGTGGTCAGCGCACGCATACCAACGCACGC
>JBDHFX010000160.1:0-4192 GCA_039590215.1 Gemmatimonadota bacterium
GTCGCATCGATCTTCTTGTACGTCGGGAAGCCGGCGCCACCGGCGCCGACCACGCCCGCTTGTTGCACTAGTCGAACGAAGTTGTCCATCGAGAATCGATCCGTTGGACGTGGCGTGAAAACGCGGCGGTAATAGTCATGGCATTACGATGTTTTCTTCGGACACCAGAATCGTCGATCGGGACCAATCAATGAAGTTCTTCTCATCTTCAAAAAAGGCTTGAACGAATTCTTTGGCTTTGTCCGTTGACCAATCGTGTTCAAGCGCCTTCAAGCTGTCAACCCAAAGCTCCGCGATTCCGTCGAAGGGTTCCACCAGCCCCGTGCGCGAGCCGATAACCAAATCTCGTACGTCCGTATCGAGTGGAAGAACCTGGACGTAGCGTTTGATGCCGAGCGTTGGTATAGCCTCGTGGGGTATGGCCGAAGGGTGTTTTTCGCTCCAGTATTTTTGAAACTCTTCGCGGCTCAAATGCGGCAGACGGCGCATCAAGTAGCTCAGTTTGATCATATTTCTCCCAGAAGATTGTTGTTCGTTCGGTGAGGTTTCGACAGGTGGGCATCATACTACCGCGGTTCCGCTGCTCTGTCCCGTACGTTGAGCGCGATCGATATGATCAACGCGGCGATGCCGAGTGCGGCCACGCCGTTGTCGACGAGCGACGAGTTCCAATCCAGCCCGGTCATCCTGTCGAGGTAGTACTTCACGTACGAATTCGGCAGGTTCGTTTCGCCGAGCGATCGCTTGACCTGCCAGTGCCAGTCGGTGCTGCGATCGCTTGACCTGCCAGTGCCAGTCGGTGCTCGGGCAGTAGCCGAACCCGTAGAAGAACCCCAGCCCGACCCACGACAAACAGGTGAGTCCCATCGTGACGAGGTGGAGGCGTCGCGTCCGACGCCAGATCCACCCCGTGATGTTGAATACAACGAGGGCGCCGTGGAAGATGACAAAGAAGATGTCGAGGAAGACAAGCATGCTCCCTCACACTACCGTCACACCTCCGTGCTCTTCCACCTGCCGCGCCGAAACACCGCTGCGCTCACGACCGCCATGCCGCTGAACGCGATCGTGATCGCGAGGAAGATGCCGAACGGCCCGACGATCTGAGACAACAGGTACGCCGCCGGGATCTCGAACGCCCAGTGGCAGCCGATGTTGATGATCGTCGGCGTGCGCGGGTCGCCGGCACCGTTGAACGACTGGACGAGCACCTGCCCGTAGCCGTAGAACAGGAAACCGGCGCTAAAAATCCTGAGACCCACGACGCCCCAGTAGTGGGGTGCCGTTTCGCTCGTGAACCAACCCACGATCTCGGGCGCAAACACCATGAACACGGCCCCGATGGCGCCCAGGAACACGGCGTTGGCGAGCCCCGCCCGCCACGCCGACCGCTCGGCGCGCTCGGGTTTGCCGGCGCCCAACGACTGACCGACCATCGTCGACGCCGCGTTGGCTACCCCCCACGTTGGGAAGAGCGCGAACATGATGATCCTGAGCGCGATCGTGTAGCCGGCGACGACGTCGGTGCCGTGAAGCGCGACCATCCGAATCAGGGCCAGCTCCGACAACGTCGGGATAAAGATCTGGAGCGTGCCGGTCCCCGATAGCTTGATCAGCCGCCACAGGGCCGCTAGCTGGACCCTAAGGTGCTTTCCGGCGACGGTAACCCGCCCGCCCGGGCGCACGAGGACCCATAGCTGAACCAGGACCGCGATCCCGCGACCGATGTTGGTCGCGATCGCGGCACCGTCCAACCCCAGCTCGGGGAACGGTCCCCAGCCGAAGATGAGCGCCGGGTCCAACACCAGGTTGATCCCGTTGGCAAGCCAGAGGACGCGCATCGCGATCACCGCGTCGCCGGCACCGCGGTAGACGGCGTTGAGCAGGAAGAGCAGCAACACCGTCGCGTTGCCGACCAGCATGATCCTGGCGTACCCAGACCCCTGCTCGACGACCTCCGGCGAGGCGCCCAGGAGCCTCAGGAGATCCGACGCCCAGACGAAGCCGATGACGCCGATAATCGCTGCGGCGAAGACCCCCAGGACGAGCGCCTGGAACGCCGCCCGGGCGGCGCCGTCTGGATCCTTCTCGCCGATCCGTCGCGCGACGACCGCGGTGACGCCAAACCCGAGCCCGATCCCGACCGCATAGACCTGGACCAACAGCGCCTCGGTCATCCCGATCGTCGTGATCGCCGCCGCGCCCAGCCTGGAGACCCAGAACACGTCGGCCAGCGCGAACACCGACTCCATCGCCATCTCGAGCACCATCGGTACGGCCAAGAGCAACAGCGAGCGGCCGATCGGCCCCGACGTGTAGTCGGCCTCGGTGCCACGCAACGCCTGGCGCACGACGGCGACCCAACTTTCCGGCTGCTCGACGTGTCTCTCGGGTGGTGGTGATTCGGATTGCGACATCTCGTCCTCGTTTACGATTTCACGATCGTAACGCGGACGGCGTGTCAAAGCGACGCCAGAGGGCTATGCCCTCAGCGTGGAGTTTCTAGTTGTCCTTGCTTGTGTGAGCCGACCGCGCGCGATCGCCGGGTTAGGCGTCCCGACCGATGAGGTCGGGGAACCGCGGCGTAGTCATGATGATGGTGGCGCGCACTTTCATCGAATCGGCTCCGTTTGGAAGTGAAACGAACGTGCATTATCCCACGAGATCGGTTCGGTGTCAAGCACTCCGCTTTGCGAGCCGGTCCCGTGCGTTCAGCCAGCGGGATCTTCTTCAATGACTAGCAGGTCCGGATGTTGTTGAGGAACCGCAACTCGAAACCAGATAAAAGGAAACAGCGGATTCGGGAGCCAGTATTTCCAGCCAAGGTTTTTGTCGACTTCGCTATCTTTACCGTGGAAATCCAACCAGACGTAGAGAAACTTGTAGATGCAAAGGCCTGGCACGTAGTTGGCCTTGAAACCCTCCGTTCTGAGAGCCTTACCTGAGATGTAATAGTTGCCTTCGAATGGGGTTATCGCCCAACCGCGCTCCCCTTCCGCGATCAGTTCGTCGGTTTTTCGATGAATGATCTTCACAGTGACCGGATCGCCACGAGGACCGCGAGACCGAAGGCAAGTCCCGATAGCTGCGAATAGACGTACAGCACCGCGAAGGACTTGATCCCCGTCCAGAGCCACGACTGGCGATAGAACCGACGCAGTGCCATCGGCAGGTAGACGAGGATCATCGCTACGGCGATGACGGCGTAAGCGATCAGGCTGGCGGGCAGCTGAACACTAGCGATTCGCATTACCAGCCATGCCGCCGAGATGGCCAAAAAGAGGGCGCTCTGGTAATGGAGCGCGAAGACCAGGTGATCGAGGTAGAGCGTGCGCACCGCTCGCTCCCGGCTCTTACGGCGGATCGGCATGTAGAGAAGCTTGAGGCCCAAGGCGAGGAAGGGGACAAAGAGGATCAGGGTGAGGGGCAACACCCGCCGGAGGCCCGAAAAGAGCGTGTCCACGACCTGCTGACGGGGCAGCTCGCGCATGCGAGCGATCTGATCACCCGAGCGCCCGATCAGCCATCGCCCTATCGAAGTCTCATTGGCCAGGATCTGGAAATCGCGCTGGTCATCGCCGGTCGCCGGTGAAATGACGAGCTCCCCGCCGATATAGATGTTGAGCCCGGCTTCGTCCGGGGGTTCCAGCGTCAGCAAGGTGGAGAAGAGGACCACGCTGGCCAACAGGTAGAGCCGGAAGGGACGCAGAAACGGCGCACGTTTGCCAGCGAGGTAGAGCTCACTAAGTCTGCCGGGGCGAACGAGCGCACGCAGCGAACGCAACAACCGGCTGTCGAATGAGAGCCACTCCGACAACAATTCGCCACCGACTTCGAGCAGCGGTCCGCGGCGGGGCTCGACCTCCTGACCGCAGTGCGGACAGAACTCAGGACCCGCGACTTCACCACAGTTTTGGCAGCTGCTCATGATGCCCCTTTATTTCACACGATCGCTTCGGTGTCAAGCGTAGTAAGCGACGAGAACGTGGCCTTTCCGCGTAGATAGGGTAACATCCTACCGACGAGTCACGCGGCGCCGATCCCGGCGTCGACCAATCCCCGAACTCGAGCGCGGATGGGTTCCCATGCAAGAAGCGACGACGACCTACCGGTTTCTCGAGAATCTCGGCATCGAGAGCGAAAACCGCGGCGGATTCGACGGCGAGTGGATCGGCAGCGGCCCCGAGCAAGA
>JBDHFX010000161.1:0-3489 GCA_039590215.1 Gemmatimonadota bacterium
TGATCGGCTCAGCGAAGGCCCGGTTAATCCGCACGATATCTTGAAGATCAAGGGCCCCCGCGAAGTTCAGGAGTATCTGCTGAACGAGATTCAGGAGGTCTATCGGCTTCAGGGTGTCAAGGTCCATGACAAGCACATCGGCGTAATCGTGCGTCAGATGCTGCAGAAGGTGCGGATCGCGAATCCCGGCGATACTGATCTGCTGGAGGGCGAGCACGTCGACAAGGTCACGTTCCGGCGCAAGAACGAGGAGATCCTGAAGCTGGGTGGTGAACCAGCCACGTCCGAGCCCTTGCTCTTGGGGATTACCAAGGCGGCGTTAACCACGGAGTCGTTCGTCTCTGCGGCTTCGTTCCAGGAAACGACCCGTGTGCTGACCGAAGCGGCGCTGTCGGGTCGCAAGGACGTGTTGGCGGGGCTCAAAGAGAACATCATCATCGGTCATCTGATCCCGGCGGGGACCGGTCTGCTGCGGTACACCGCGGTCGAGTTCCCGCTGCCCAAGCTCGAGGAGCTAGCGGCCGAGGCGGAAGCCGAGGCCGAAGCCGCCCGAGCGGCGGCGGCGGCGCGGGCAGCGGCCGAGGTCGTCGAAGAGGAGGAAAGAGTCGAAGAGGCGGCCAAGGCGCCGGCAGAGGCGCCAGCCGAGGCATAGAGTTCGCGCGAAGCGCAGGAATCGCCACGCTTATCTCCGTACGATCTTGTGGGACAGGGGTTTACGCGGTTTAGCACGTTACCCGTCTCCCCTTGACACTCCCGAGATTGCCGCTATCTTCGTAAGTCTCTGATTCTTTGAACCTTAGCCACAATTTCGACGCGCGCGACGTTCGGAATGAGCGCGCGATTTTTTCGGCCCCCGAACAGGGGCGGGAGACCCGACTGTGCCGACGATCAACCAATTGGTTCGCAATGGTCGAAAGACAGCCAAGCGCACCACTACTGCGCCAGCGCTTGCTGATTGCCCGCAACGGCGGGGCGTGTGTACGCGTGTCTATACGACCACGCCGAAGAAGCCAAACTCAGCGCTCCGCAAGGTGGCCCGTGTCCGCCTCACGAACGGTTACGAAGTGACCGCGTATATCCCCGGTGAGGGGCACAATCTCCAGGAGCACTCGATCGTCCTGATCCGTGGTGGACGTGTGAAGGACCTGCCGGGCGTCAGATACCACATCGTGCGCGGTACGTTAGATACCTCGGGCGTTGAAGATCGGAAGCAGGGGCGCTCGAAGTACGGGGCCAAGCGGCGGGGTTAGGGTGAGCCGACGGACGCGAGCAGAGCGGCGGGAGATCGCCGGGGATTCAAAGTACGGTGATTCGACGGCGGCCAAGTTCGTCAACAACCTGATGATGGGCGGAAAGAAGAGCACCGCTGAGCAGATTTTCTACGGTGCGCTGGAAAATATCGAGGCCAAGACGGGGCAGCCCGGTCTTCAAGTTTTCCGCCAGGCGGTGACCAACGCGCGTCCACAACTTGAGGTCAAATCACGCCGGGTTGGCGGAGCTACGTACCAGGTTCCGACCGAGGTTCGGCCCGAGCGGCAAACCGCACTCGCCATGCGTTGGTTGATCGGGTTTGCACGCCAGCGTGGTGAGAAGACGATGAGCGAACGGCTGGCGAACGAGCTGGTCGCGGCCTCGAAGAGCGACGGTGCGACCATCCGGCGCAAGGAGGAAGTGCATCGCATGGCGGAAGCCAATAAGGCGTTCGCCCACTATCGCTGGTAATAGACCGGCGCTGTTTGTCGGAAGGCGCTTACGGCCCGTTAACGGCCCGCTGGCGCGAGAAGAGAATCTATAGCCCCGGGCGGGAAAGTCCGAACATTCCGCGGCGGGTCCCAGAATAGATGAAGCATAAGTCGAGGCCGGAGGAAGACCAGCCTGGATCACAGTGTCTCTCGCGTCACGGCGGGAGCCACCCGAGGAACGAATCGAATGGAACGAAGAACAATACTCGAGCACTTGCGCAATATCGGCATCATGGCCCACATCGATGCCGGTAAGACGACGACCACCGAGCGCATCCTCTACTACACTGGACGAAGCCACAAAATCGGCGAGGTCCACGAGGGAACGGCGACGATGGACTGGATGGAGCAGGAGCAAGAACGTGGGATCACCATCACTTCCGCTGCCACAACCTGCTACTGGCGAGACCATCGCATCAACATCATCGATACGCCGGGTCACGTGGACTTTACCGCCGAGGTGGAGCGGAGCTTGCGCGTGTTGGACGGCGCCATCGCGCTTTTCTGCGCCGTCGGTGGAGTGGAGCCACAGTCGGAAACCGTTTGGCGGCAGGCAGACAAGTACGCCGTGCCCAGAATCGCTTTCGTGAACAAGATGGATCGCGTAGGTGCTGATTATATGGGCGCTGTAGGCATGATGCGCGATCGACTCGGTGCCAAAGCGCATCCGGTGCAGATACCGATGGGCGAGGGCGATCTATTCACCGGGATAATCGACTTAATCGACCGCAAGGCCCTGATCTGGGACGATGATTCACTGGGAGCCACGTTCGGCGAGCACGCGGTGCCCGATGCATACACCGAGCAGGTCGAGACGCTGAGGCAGGAGTTGATCGAGGCTGTTGTTGAGTACGATGACGAACTAATCGAGAAATACCTGGAAGGGCATGAGCTCAATGAAAGCGAGATCAGGCATGCCGTCAGAGCGGCCACCGTGAAGGTAGGGATTACACCCGTGCTCTGCGGGACGGCTTTCAAGAACAAGGGCGTGCAGCCACTCCTCGACAGTGTCGTCGAGTACCTTCCTTCGCCACTCGACGTACCTCCGGTCGAGGGGCACCACCCGCACCAGAACGACCACGTCGAGCGGCCCCCGGATGACAAAGGACCTTTCGCGGCTCTGGCTTTCAAGATCGCCACCGATCCGCACGTGGGGAAGCTCACCTTCGTCCGAGTGTACTCGGGCGTGCTCGACAGCGGATCGTACATTTGGAACGCGAACAAGGACAAGAAAGAGCGGGTCGGTCGTATCTTGCAGATGCACGCCAACAAACGCGAAGAGCGCAAGGAATTGTACACCGGCGATATCGCCGCCTTAGTTGGGCTCAAGAACACGCGCACCGGCGAAACGTTGTGCGATGAGGATCGACCGGTGGTTCTAGAAGCGATGTCATTCCCCGAGCCGGTTATCGATCTGGCTATCGAGCCCCGAACCAAGGTCGATCAGGACAAGCTCTCGTTGGCACTTCAAAAACTCGCCGAGGAAGACCCCACGTTCCGGGTCCACACCGACGAGGAGACAGGCCAGACAATCATCTCCGGGATGGGCGAGCTTCACCTCGAGATTATCGTCGATCGCCTATTGCGCGAGTTCAAGGTCGAAGCCAACATCGGCCAGCCTCAAGTTGCATATCGGGAGACGATACGCGAGTCGGTCGAGGTAGAGGGCAAGTTCATTCGCCAGTCCGGTGGTCGTGGCCAGTACGGCCATGTCAAGTGCCGGATCGGTCCTAATGGTAAGGGCGGT
>JBDHFX010000162.1:0-3481 GCA_039590215.1 Gemmatimonadota bacterium
GCGCTCGAAGCTGTGCGACAACGGCAGGAACGACAGGTTCGTGTCGGTCGTCAAGATGACCAGCGATTTGAGCCCGTCGATCACGTTGGTGACGAAGTTGTTGTGCGACAGCATAACGCCCTTGGGCTGACCGGTGGTGCCCGACGTGTAGAGGATCGACGCCGTGTGTTCGGGCTCGATCGCCGCCAGCCGCTGCTCCACCACACCGGGCGACGTCGAGCGGTATGCCTGACCCTGTTCGAGCAAGGTCCGTGCGGTCATGGTCGACGGATCGGTCGACTCGATCGGCTCGAGCGTGATGACGTGCTTTAGCGCCGGGCAACGCGCACGTACGGCGTCGAGCTTGGCCAGCTGCTCGGCGGTCGAAACGAAACACGCCACCGCGCTGCAATCGTTCAGGATGTACGTGATCTCATCCGGCATGAGCGACGTGTAGATCGGCACCGACCACGCGCCGACCGACAACGTCGCCAGGTCGGCGAACGCCCACCCGGGCCGGTTCTCCGATAGCAGCGCGACCCGATCGCCCTGCTGGACGCCGAGCTCGATCAGCCCGAACGCAGCCAGCTCGACTTCCTCGCGGAACTCGCGCGCCGGGATCGACACGAACTCGCCGCCCGCCTTGTAGCGCATGAACGCGGGGTTGTCGTGGCGCTCGACGGCTTGAAGGAAGAGCTCGGGGATCGTGCGCGGCTGGGGATGCATCAGCCTAGTAGAGCCAAACCTCGAGGCCGCCGGAGATCTCGACGTGATTCAGCGTCTCGTCGGTAAAGCAGATACCCGCCGCAACCACCACACCCTCTTCTTCGGCATCGCACAGGACAACGTGGTCGCGGATCTCGCCACGGAATGCGATGCGGTCATTGACCGGATGCGTAAAACCTGCGGCCACGGTGAACATGAAATCGGTCGTCTCATCGATCCCTTCGAGGTCGACCACCATCGCGCCAGCGCCGGCGGACAGAAGGAGCGCTGTTTCGGCCTGTCGAGCGTGTAGTAGGTACTCGGCTCCGCCGTAAAACAGGTGCGCGTTGAGATCCAGGTCGACGTCCGGCACCGCGACCTGAAACTGCGACGTCTCCATTTTGAGAGGCATGTACCCGTAACCGCCGACCAGTCGCCAATCGGACCCCGCCGCGACGACTAGCCGGCCACCGACGATCGGCCCGACGTCGACCTCCAGACCGAGATTCTCGGTTGCGCCATCGTCAAAGATCAGGGCACCGCCGTAAACGTTGATCGCCAGTCGGTCATACGACTGGGCGAGAGCTTGTGATGCGGCACTAACGAGCATCGCAAGCGTCAACCCTACGTGGAGTGATCTTCTGCCCACAGGGTCCTTTCTAGCTCAGTCGATGTGCGATGCGACGGCATCACCGAGCGCGATGAGTGCGTCACCGCTTTCGCCAGCATCAGCCGTCATGAGTTCCAGTTCGATCACAGCGTCACCCTGGCTCGCAGTCAGCTTCATCTCCGTCGGGTCACCGTACAACCAACCGCCGTCACCAACTTCGATCTCACGGATCTCGTCATAGAGCTCAGACATCGGTCGTCGGGGCTCGACCTCGGATAACATGGCGTTATCGGTGGCAACATGAACGATAACGGTCAACCGGTCGTGGTTGGCGTTCGAGTATGAGCATTGGTATGCGTCGACGCCTTCGATCAACGAACCGTCGGTCTTCACCGCCATGCCCTCGTCCGGGTCGGCCAGCACGGTGGCCACCTCTTTAGCAGTGAGCAGGTCGCATGGAACGATCGCCGCGCTGGCCCGGTTGGCCCCGTTGCTCGAATTGGTCGTCGATATCGCGGCGCTTGGTGTCTCTTCCCCGCCCCCACACGCTAGAACCAGCGTGGAGATCACCCGAGCAGCCGCGGTCCGCATCCGCAATCCAGTCATCTTCTCCCCTTTCGGCGACGGTCGTGACCGCCAAAAGTCTCTCTCGTTCGGGTCGGAACCACAAGGGGAGGGCGCTAGTTTCCCAGGGTCGTGGAAATCGTCTACTACGTGGCGTCCAGCTTGGACGGTTACATCGCCAAGCCGGACGATGGCCTCGACTGGCTCGAGGCCTTCAGCCAGGGCGGCGAAGACTACGGTTACGCCGAGTTCTATGCGTCGATCGACGCCCTGCTGCTGGGCAGCCGGACCTATGAGGTCGCGCTAAACCGGGGCGACTGACCGGCGCAGACCCGCCCATGCTCGCGGGGAGGCCGCGCAGCATGACGAACACATCGTGGATTGTGCCATCTCCGAACGCTTCATCGAGCTCCAGGATTCGCTCCATCATCGCGATCACCGACGGAAGATCGGCGATAAGATCAGCCCGGTCTTTGCCACGCGAGATCGCCGCCCCCCACGAGGCCGCCGTCCAATAGAGCAGCGGGACGTCCTCCAAGGTCGTGTTGGCCACAGCGCTGTCGGGATCGATCAGAAGCCGCTGCTCGAGCCCGGGATGCCTGAGCTCGAGGCCACGAACGCCGTAACGCTTGGCACGCAGGAACAGATGAAGAGCGCGCTCCAGCTGTAGTTTCGACCCTTCATAGTTTTCCTCGTCGAGGAGAATGCCTTTCGTCTCGACGCAAACGTAGGCGTACTGCGTGAAGCCCTGCGCCGCGGTCAGCAACAGCCGCTGGCTCTCGGGCTGCTTTCGCAGCAGCCCCTCTACCGTCGAGAGCGCGAAGGGGATCGACTGGCACACGAACTCCGGATCGTTGTCCGATGCCCAGACCTCGCTGGTCGCCTCCATCACGCCCGTCATGCTGTTGACGGCCAACCTGTTTACCATGCTGCACCCGCTTAACGAGACGCTGAGTAGCGCCGCGCCGGTCGCGGAGCAGACCGTGAGAACGCATACCCGCGCGGAGATCGTCCCTTTCCTCTGCGCCTCCGAGAGCAGTGTGCGGCCTACTATTCTTTTTAAACCGTAGCCCTGATTGGCGAAGAGTGTCTGTGGGGCAATCCCCGTTGCGTTGTAGTAAAAAACCGTGCGGACTGATGCGCAACTGAGCTACTGAGCCAATTCAGATGTCTGACGGAGTACGAGCGCTAGTCCTGGTTCGCTAACCCCAGAAGCTCGGGCAGTAGTCTACCGTTCGTGCTAATCGCCGAGCCGCCGTAGATCGTCGCGTCCCCGTTCCAATCCGTGAACGAGCCCCCGGCTTCTTCGACGATCGGTTTTAGCGCCGCGTTGTCCCAGACACTCATGATGGGGTCGAGCATGGCATCGGCCCGACCCGACGCGACAAGGCAATGCCCGTAGCAGTCACCAAAGCCCCGCAGCGTCCCGGCATTCATCCGCAGTCGCGACGAAAATTCCGCGTGCGTTCGCTCCAAGTCCGCCGCATCGGTGAAACAGACCATCGCCTTCGACAGTGTCGATGTTTGGCTGACGTGACATGGGCGCCCGTTCCAACGACACCCCTCACCGACGGCGGCCGCGAACATCTCGTCGACGGCTGGCAGATAGCAGACCCCAACCAC
>JBDHFX010000163.1:0-3465 GCA_039590215.1 Gemmatimonadota bacterium
GTCGTCCTCGATCATGGCCGAGATCCCTGCCGGACCGGTGCGGATGCGAACGACCACGGCCGCCGCCTGAGAGTGCCGCATGGCGTTGGCGAGGGCTTCCTGCACCACTCGGTACAGCGCCAGCTCGGTGTCGCGATTCAGGCGCGGGACAATCGGACCTCGTTCGACCTGCACCTCTAACGTCAGCTCGCCAGAGTCACGCAGCGAGCGCACGTGCGATTGGATCGCTGCCACTACGCCGACTTCGTCCAACGCCGGGGGACGCAAACCACGCGCGATTCGTCGCACCGCCTCCGCACACTCCTGGATCTCGCCGCGCATCTCGTCCATCAGACTCTCGCGCTCCTCTAGCTCTGGAGCCTGGCGCGCGAGACGCAGGCGGACCATCAGTGCTGCCAGCCGTTGCGCCATATCGTCGTGAAGCTCCAGCGCGATCCTCTCGCGCTCCTCCTCGGCCGCCCTCAGCGCCGACACGCCCCACTCGCGCAACCGATTCCGTTCGGTCACGTCGCGCACAGCCGCAACGACAAACGCTTCCCCATCGATCTGCGCCGGACTCAGGCAGATATCGACCGGGATCATAGCACCGCTCTTGTGCAGGCCGCTGAGCTCTAGGCCCGTGCCTATAGGTCGGGCCGTTGGCGCAGCGGAATACGTCGCCCGTCCCTCGCGGTGCCGACCCCGCATTTCAACGGGTACCAGGAGTTCGATGTCGCGCCCCAGGAGTTCCTCGGGCTCGTACCCAAACAGTTCCTCGACTCGGACGTTGAGAGCCCGAATCCGCCCCTGCTCGTCCACCACGACCATGGCGTCAGGGGCGGCGTCGAATACGACCCTCAGCGCCTCGGTTGTCAGGCTCTCGGTCTTCGGGCTTCCCATCGTCTTCAAGACGAGGCGACTCCTCCAGGAATAGATATACTCGACGGCATGGCCGCTCCGTCGAGCTGGGTTCACGACAAAAACGTCGCGCTTCTGGCCGATCTTTTCCAGTTCCCCTCCGGCGTGCACGTTTTTTGGGGTCTGGCTCACCCCGCCGAACGTGGGTCAAACGAGGGCGCAGCGACTTGAACGAGCGAAACGACTACCACATGGACCCCGAGACCTTCCGGCGTCGCGGTCGCGAGGTCGTTAACTGGATCGCCGACTACATGGAGCGAGTCGAGACGTTTCCGGTTCGTTCAAGCGTCGAGCCGGGCGAGATCCGCGCTCGGCTGCCTGCAGAACCGCCAGAGACGGGCGAACCGTTCGAGGCGGTGCTGCGCGATCTCGAGGAGATCATCCTGCCAGGGATCACTCATTGGCAGTCGCCGAACTTCTTTGCTTACTGGCCAGCTAACAGTTCTGGCCCGGCGGTGTTGGGCGAGCTCCTTTCGGCGGGGTTGGCAGTGCAAGGCATGTCGTGGGAGACGAGTCCCGCGTGCACCGAGCTCGAGACCCACGTTCTCGATTGGATGCTCGACGTGCTCGGGTTGCCCGAGCGATTTCATTCTTCATCGGCGGGCGGTGGCGTGATCCAGGATACCGCGTCGAGCGCGACCCTTTGCGCGCTCTTGGCGGCGCGGGAGCGGGCCACTGACTTCGCCACCGATCGTAAAGGGTGTGACCGATCGCTGGTCGCCTACGGCTCGACCCAGGCCCACTCGTCGGTCGAGAAAGCGGTTCGAATCGCTGGACTGGGAAGCGAGCAACTGCGGCTGATCGATGTCGACGATCAGTACGCGATGGACGCGTCGGCACTCGAGCGCGCGATCGAGACCGACCTCGACGCCGGCCTCACACCGTGCTTTGTCACTGCCACGGTCGGGACGACATCGTCAGGCGCCATCGATCCGGTGCGCGCAATTGGCGAGATCGCCAAGCACCACCGGGTCTGGCTCCACGTCGACGCGGCGATGAGCGGTACAGCAGCGATCTGCCCGGAGTTTCGATCCGTCCACGACGGCGTCGAGCTGGCGGATAGCTACTGCGTGAACCCGCACAAATGGATGTTCACCAATTTCGACTGCGACCTCTTCTACGTGGCGGATCGAGCGACGCTCGTCCGAACGCTGAGCGTATTGCCCGAGTACTTGCGAAACCGGGCCACCGAGTCGGGGGCAGTAATCGACTACCGCGACTGGCACATCCCGCTTGGCCGCCGGTTTCGAGCGCTCAAGCTATGGTTGGTGATTCGCCACTACGGAATCGAGGGACTGCGGCACCACGTGCGGCGCCACGTCGAGTTGGCCAGGATGTTCACCGGTTGGGTCGAGGCCGATCGCGACTTCGAGCTGGCGGCGCCGGTACCGCTAAACCTGGTGTGCTTTCGCCACCGGGGCGGTGACGCGATCAATCAGGCGATCATCGATCGCGTCAATGACTCCGGGAAGCTCTTTCTGACCCACACGCGACTAGGCGACCGGTTCGTGCTGCGGTTGGCGATCGGCCAAACTCACACAGAACAGCGCCACGTGCAGGCGGCTTGGGACGCGATCCGGGCCGCTGCGGCCGAGGTCACCAGCGAGTGAGCGGCCGCGCCACGGCGTGCTTGCTGGTGGCCTTGTTCTGCGGTTGCGGAAGCCGCAGCTCGACCCCCACCCCACCACCGGACATGGCCGTCATCGATGGTGGTGCATACCAAGTGGGGAGCGACGATGCCGAACGCGAGCTCGGCTACCAGCTCTCGCCTCCGGCGGTGCGGGAGCAACGGTGGTATGACGCTTGGGAGACCCCGGCGCACGAGGTAGACGTCGAGCGGTTCGCGATCGATCGCACACCGGTCACGCAAGGCGAGTACGCTGGGTTCGTAGCCGCCACCGGTCGCGACGCGCCGGGCATCGACTCGCTGGCCTACTTGAAGCAGGGGTTTCTGGTGCACCCGTTTGACGAGGCCCGCCCGTACCTGTGGCACGACGGACAACCTCCGCAACGACTCGCCGATCATCCTGTGGTGCTTGTCGATCGTCTTGATGCCGGGGCGTTTTGCGCGTGGCGTGGCGAGCGCACCGGGCACCGAGTACGCCTACCAACCGAAATTGAGTGGGAGGCCGCTTGTCGCGGCAGCACCACACGCCTGTTCCCTTGGGGGCACGAGTGGGTCGACGGACGGATTCAGGCTGACACAACCGGTACCGCCTCCGTGCGCGATCACCCCGACGGTGCGACCCCGACCGGCGTGCTTGATCTGGCCGGCAACGTTTTCGAGTGGACGGACGCATCGATGCGCGGTGGCGACCCGGTGCTCAAGGGGTGCGCGTGGGACGATGCTCCGGGAACGTGTCGATGCGCGTTCCGCCACGGCCGTCCGGCCGTATCCAAACACATCTTGATCGGGTTTAGGTGCGCGGCGGATCTTTAGCCGCGCGACAGCGAGGCTACTCGACCTCCACCCCGTGCCAGAACGCCAGGTGATCCTTTATGTGGCTGGCTTTTGACTTCGGATCGGGGTAGTACCAGGCGGCATCCGCGTTTAGCTCACCGTTTACC
>JBDHFX010000164.1:0-3433 GCA_039590215.1 Gemmatimonadota bacterium
GCTGTTGGCAGCTCACAGCCACCAACAGTGCGAGTACTCCGACGATTGGGATACGCCAGTGCATGAGAAACCTCCTTGCACAGGTGAGTAGCAAAACGGAGCAAACCCTTCGGCGCTCTACGGTCTTGGGGTCCTTCGTGATGTTGGGGGGCAAGCGCAGGGGAGGCGACGAGGACCCGTAGCGTCGCGGCCCCGACCTTTGGCGCGTTTGGTGTGGATCGACACGCCGTCTTGCATGCGCCCAATGAGGCGTTCATGTTGATTCTAGGCAACGGCCGTTCGGCGGATGTCAATTAGGCGTCATGCCGATGTCAACACCGTGCCGTTCGCCCTGTCCGATTGGTGTTGTTTATGTGCACGTTGCGATTTTTGGGTGGCGCATCGATCGAGGGCCCGGAGGGTCCGGTTGCTGGACCCGCGGTCCAGGCGCGTCGCCTCGCCTTCCTGGCCCGTCTGGCCGTTGCAAGGGGCCAGCCGGTTTCTCGTGACAAGCTGATCGCCATGCTTTGGCCCGAGAGTGCGCCCGAGAGCGCTCGCCATTCGGAGCGCGAGATGATCTATGTTCTGAATCATGAGTTGAAGGACGCCCCGGTGGAGGTAGTGGGGAATGGTCTGCGTATCGACCCAGGGCGATGCGCCAGCGACGTGGCCGCGTTTCAGACCGCGATCGAGTCGGGAGATCTGAAACGAGCGGTAGAGTTGTACGGGGGAGGGTTTCTGGATGGACTCTTTCTAAAAGATGCCCTGGAGTTCGAAGAGTGGGCGCGCGAGGAACGGGACCGGTTCGCCCGCGCCTACGCGCAGGCTCTTGAGGAACTGGCGGAAAACGCGAGCCAGCGCGGTGACCATTCGAAGGCGGTGTCGTGGTGGCGCGATCTGGTCGCGCACGATCCCTACAGTGGCCGTGCTACGGTACGGTTGATGGAATCGCTGGCCGCGGCGGGTGATCGGGCGGAAGCGCTGCGCCAGGCGGACGCGCACGCGGTGCAAATGCGAGAGGCATTCAACGCAGCTCCCGACGGGGCGGTGACCGAACTGGCAGATCGGTTGCGAGCGGAGCCGACGAAGGGAACGGAGGCTCGGACCGTAACGACGGCGGCTGGCAGGAGGATGGCTCTTCCGCAGTCAGTCCGTCGCCATTGGCTGCGGGCCGCTGTTGTTGCTCCGATCCTGGGTCTGGCGGTGTGGTACATAACGCTCAAAGACGACGGGGCCGGGCCCGAACAGGCGCCAGGCGCAACCGCCGCGCCCGCAATCGCGGTCCTCCCCTTCAGCGTGCGGGGCGAGGAGCTAGCGGTACTGCGCGAGGGGATGGTCGACCTCCTTTCCACAGGTCTGGACGGAGCCGGCGGTCTGCGAGCGATTCCGGCGAGCACTCTCTTGGTGCGGTGGCGTGAGCATGTGCCTGGCGAGGAGACACCCGAGCTCACCACCGCACTGGAGGTCGCACGCCGCGCTCGCGCACAATACGCACTCGTTGGTTCGGTGGTGACGGTCGACTCAGACGTCCGGATCGTGGTGAGCATCTATGATGCGAATACGGATGAACGTCTCGGTCAAGCGCAGGTCGAGGGATCTCCGGATAACGTATTGCCACTCGTCGATCGGCTGGCGGTCGACGTGCTCCGCGTCATCCTCCAGCGCGGCGAGGAGGAGCTCCCCGAGATTGACTTGACGCGTCTAATGACCACGTCTCCGAAAGCCTTGAAAGCGTACCTGGAGGGCGAGGTTCACTTTCGACACTTCGACCTGGCCGCGGCAGGGGAAGCGTACAGACAGGCGGTAGAAGCAGACTCCACGTTCGCCCTGGCGCACTACCAACTCTCCAAGGTCTACTGGTGGGACGAAACTGGAGCAACAATACCGTTGTCACGAAGCCACATCAGACGAGCTGTGCAGCTGGCCGATCGATTGCCAGCGCGTCAGGCAGTGCTCGTTCGGGCAGTCTTTGCCCAGCTGCATCAAACATCGGACCCGGTGGAAACCTTGCGCCAAGCAGTTCAGATGTACCCGGACGATGTAGAGATCTGGTATCTGCTGGGCGAAGCCCTCCTTCACATTCCCGCCGCGATGGCTTCACCCGAGGAGATTGACCAGGCGTTCGAGCGAGCGGTCGAGTTGGATCCCCGGAATGAGCAGTACTTGTGGCATTACCTGCATTTAGCTTGGAATATCCATGGCGACAGTCTGCTCGCTGCTTGGCGACTCAAAATGTACGAGCGGGTCGACCCCGCTGACCCGTTTGTTCGCGAAGGGCGGCTAGCGCTCGATCTCGCCTTCGGCGATAGCGTTGCGCAGGGAGAAGCGATGACCCAACTGCGCTCGGAGGAGGACACCCAGCTCGCCCGTTATGTAGCCTTTACTTTCTTGTTCCAGCCTCGTTTCGTTGCTCTTGAACGAGTCATGCGCCTGTTGCTCGAGCGTCGTGCAGATAGTCAGACAAGCCGTCTCGCCGAGGAACTGTTTTACGCCTTTAGAGTCGATGCCTTTTGGCACGGCAGGTTGCGCCAGGCTCTGCTGTATCTGGACGATCCCGGGATGAGCGCCGGTTACCGCGCCGAAACTGCCTATAATGCATTCCGCGTTGGTCTGCCGATCCCCGAGGAGACACTCGAGCAGGCGCTCGATCCTGCCTTGATCGATAGCGTCGCGCCACGGTTCGCGGTTTTCTACGCAGGCGCTTTTGCGGCTGATCGTGGTCGCTGGCCCGATCATGCGGACGCGATCGTGGAGTTCGAGCGACGAGCAGAGAAAGCACTGGGCGATACAGATTCCATTGTCGCACGGCGAAATCTGGGGGCGGTCCGGGCTCTGGAAGGGTACGCCCTCTGGCAGCAGGGTCAGCCGAAGGCGGCGCTCCCAATGCTAGAGGATCGACATGCGCTAAACCCTTGGAGAGTGGTTCGGCCGTGGCTGGGTCAACTCTATCTGGAGCTGGGTCACCTGCGTGACGCAGAGAGGGTGTATCGGTCCCATACGTATTACGGCAGGGGGGGGAGCCTTTGGACCGAACCGCTGAGCCAACGTCAGTTGGGCAAGATCTATGAGCAGCTCGAGGAGTACGACAAAGCCCGCGAGTCGTACGAGTACTTCGTCGAGTACTGGCAAGACGCCGACCCCGAGCTACAGCCGATGGTCGAAGAGGCCCGCCAGGCGATCATTCGGCTCAAGGGTTTGCGCCGGGAGTGAGCGGTACTTGGCACGTTGTTTGAGTTGCCGATTCACGGCGACGGTAACAAGAGCGGTAACAGAGCTGCCCCGCGCCAACCAACACGAACAAGCATCGTACCCGGAAGAAGTTTGTTCTGAATATTTTGTCGCAGCCTGATAAGCGTGAGGTCGGTGGTTCAACTCCACCCAGGCCCACCAGTAAGAAGCCCCGTTACGGCGGGGCTTCTTTGCTATGAGATCTGGAGTCAGCGTGATATCTTGG
>JBDHFX010000165.1:0-3429 GCA_039590215.1 Gemmatimonadota bacterium
GCACGGACTTGGTGATGATGCGATTCATGACGCGGTTCAAGTGATCGGCTACTTCAACTACATCAGCCGCATCGCCGACGCACTGGGCGTCGAGGCCGAGACGTTTATTCCTCCGTGGGGTGGGGCCGCAAAGGAGACGCGATGAACCGACAGATGTTGGCGATATCCGCGATTCTGGTTGGTCTCGGTTGTACCGAGAGCACCAATCAGGCGAGCCACGAGATACAGGTCCGCCACCAGCGGGACATGGTGTACGAACTCGATGTGATTCGGAAGACGGACCGCGCCGTCGTGCAAATCATCGAGGTTCGAAACGGCGTGGATCCGTCGAAACCCGGTGCAACCGAGTTGACTGACATTGATGGAGATGGGCACCCCGACCTTCGCGTGCTGGGTGGGGAGGCACAAGGCGAGTCTTGGCACAAGATCTGGATCTACGATCCAGAAGAGGAGGGATTCGTCTGGTCCCACACAACGGAGTGGTGAGATGATCGATCATGTGGTTCTCAATGTCGCCGACCTGAATCGCAGCCGTCAGTTCTACGAACAGGCCCTGGCTCCGCTCGGGTACGAGGTCGTAAAGGAGTTTCCCGTTGCCGCTGGGTTTGGGCTAAAGGAAGCGGGAAAGCCCGACTTTTGGGTCGTCCGTCGCGAACCGCTTCATACTCAGGTCCACGTCGCCTTTGCTTGCGAGAATCGTGGCCTGGTGGGCGCGTTCCACGCGGCCGCTATCGCGGCCGGTGGGCAGGACAACGGCCCGCCTGGGGTTCGTGAGATGTATCACCCCGACTATTATGGCGCGTTCGTGCTGGATCCTGATGGCAACAACGTCGAAGCCGTTTGTCGCCACCGCGAGTAGTGCCACTCCCAGACAATGACATTCGGTACGTCTGCCTGTCGGACCTCCACCTAGGAGAGCAGGAGAGCGTCCTAACGCCACTCAAAGCGCCAGGATCGGGGAATGGTGCACCGGTGGCGGCGCCTATGCTCGAGCGATTGGCTGCGTGCTTGCGGCATCTGATTGAGCAAAATGAGGGCGACCAACTTCCGACACTCATAGTGGCCGGCGATGGGCTCGGGCTGGCCTTTGGGACCTATCAGGAGACGCTCACACTGTTCGGGGTGTTGATGGAGAACCTTTTTAGGCCCGGTGCGGAAGTGTGCGACTCGATCGTGTATATCCCCGGCAACCACGATCATCACATCTGGGAGCTAGCGCGGGAGGCTGGTTACGCGCGGCAGATCGGGGACAGCGACAAGCGACTCGATATTCCGCGAGCGGCACACGTGACGTCCCCACTGCGAACGGCGGGATTGCCGTCGGACCTGTTGAACAACCTGGCCACCCGGATCGGTGGTGGCGAGGAGCCAGTGACGCGTGTCGATGTGATCTATCCCAACCTAGCGCTGGTCCGAGAAGCGTCCGACAGGTGCGTGTTGATTCACCATGGGCATTATGCCGAAGACGTATACCGTTTCTTCAGCATCGCAAGACGCGCGCTCTTCCCGGGGCGTCCCGAACCAGCAACGGTCGAAGAGATCGAGAACGAGAACTATGCCTGGGTCGACTTCGTCTGGTCGTTGCTTGGACGTTCGGGCGAAGCCGGGCGGGACTTTGAGGCTTTGTTCCTGACGCTTCGGAATCCCGATCATGTTCGGGCTCGCGCCAGCGAGCTGGCGGCGCGCATGGCAAAGGTACTCGATCTCCCGTTGTTGCCGTCTGAACGGCTCGAGCGCGCAGTGATCAAGAAGAGCCTCGACTGGTACGCCGGGCGGTTTGTCACCGAACGGTTCGTTCGCGATGGCCCGTACTCTGAGAGCACTATGAAAGGACTGCAGAAATACGTCTTTGGGCCATCCTTCCGACAGTTGGAGGAGGCGATTGGTCACGTTCCCGGCGACCTGACGGTCGTTTTCGGTCACACTCACAAGCCGTTCGAGAAGATCGTGTCCCCAGAAGGCGTCGATCGCGAGGTAAAGGTGTTCAACACCGGTGGGTGGACGATCGATTCGCGGCGCCCTTTTGAGCAAATCGGGGCCGCGATCCTATTCATGAACGACGCGCTCGACGTGGCTTTGCTGAGGGTCTACAACGATGGTGCAGACGGTGGCACGGTGCTGCTTGACGTCCACGGCGCGGAAGGGCAGCCTGGCGGCACCGAGTTTGGCGTGACGCTGCAGGAGCGGTTACGCGAACCCACGGATAGTACCAAGCTCGTTGACGTTTGGGATGATCTCGGCACATCACTGCATCGCCGAATCAAGCGGCGACGAGAACTCGATCGATCTCAAGCCAACGTTTGAACGAACTAAGTGACCGGTTTCAGCAGGCTCGTTGCGATCAAAGCCTCGCTGTTCTCGAAGGGTTTCACCCCGTCAAACACGCGATCCGTTTTGGGGCCGAGCTGATGGTGATAGCGGTCCGAGATCCTGACGCGGTCCACGAGCTATCGACCGCGCTGGCGCCGGACGTCGTCGATTTCTTGATCGCGGAGTCAACGGTTGTCAGTGCTGAGGTCTTTGACCGGTTGGCGCTGACACCGCCTGCGACGTCGATTGTTGCTATCGCTCGCCGAAGGGTGGCCACCCCGGCCGAAGTGTTGGCCCAACCAGGTCGGGTCGTGTTGCTCGAAAAACCCTCACGGCTTGGCAATTTGGGTGCCGCCGTCAGGGTCGCCGCGGCCGCTGAAGCGGCAGGTGTCATCGCTGTCGGGCGTCACGACCCGTGGCACCCAGAGGCGCTGCGGGGTGGGGCTGGCCTGCAATTCGCGCTGCCGGTCGCGCGGGTGGACGTCCTTCCTGACACCGATCGACCGATCGTCGCTCTTGACCCCAACGGTCAGCCACTGCTCGCCGCAACGATACCCGACGACGCGATGCTGGCTTTCGGGTCGGAGCGCAGCGGGTTGAGCGACGGGGTTCTGGAACGAGCTGATCAGCGCGTCGCGATCCCCATGCGAGACGGCGTTTCGAGCCTCAACCTCGCGACGAGCGTGGCGGTCGTGCTCTACAGTTTGGCATTGCGCCCCACCACGTGAGGTTCGCCCGCCACGTCTCTCTTGGATACCTTTTGGAATGTCGGCCATTCCCATATCCACGGCACTCTAATTGTTGGAGGAGCCCCTATGAGCAAGTGGAAGAGTCACTCTGTTCTGGGATTGGCGGTGCTCTCGGCGGTTGCTTGCTCAAAGAACGACAGCGAAAGCGACGGCGCCGCCTTGAGCAGCGATCAGACCGAGATCAGCGGTAACCGATCCGCCGCGCCATCGAGCGCAGGAGAAGCCATCGAGGAGTACCTCGGCAGCTTGGAAGAGTTAGTCGAAATCGCTCGCAACACGACCGACGAAGCCACCGCCAAGGAGAACGCACCGATTTTTGAGCAAAAGGCGAGGGAGTTGAACGAGCTTGGCGAGGCTCTGAGCGACATCG
>JBDHFX010000166.1:0-6753 GCA_039590215.1 Gemmatimonadota bacterium
CAGTCGATCCAGGAACTCGTACATCCGTTGACCCCGAAGCGTGACCTTCGCTCCAATCGCCATACCTTCGCGCAGCTTGAAGTTGGAGATCGCCTTGCTCGCCCGTGTGACCTTGGGCCGTTGTCCAGTAATCACAGCCAACTCCTCGACTGCTGTATCAAGCAGCTTTGGATTATCTATTGCTTCCCCAATCCCCACATTCACGACGATTTTGTCGAGACGAGGGGCCTGATGCGGGTTTTGATACCCAAAGTCCTTCATGAGCTGAGGGCGGATGGATCTGGTGTATGACTCTTTTAGTCTCGCCATCTGACAATCAGCTCCTCGGTTTTTCCAAAACTTCCCCGCTGGCCGCACTCTCGCGGACCCGGGTTCCATCACTTAGCGCGCGGGTTCGCACACGAGTCCCGCGTCCTGCTTTCGCGTCATAGGGCAACACGTTGGAGACGTGGATCGGCGCCTCCCGCTCGACTATTCCCCCTTGAGGATTCTGCTGTGAAGGACGCGTGTGCCGCTTGATGAAATTCACGCCCTCTACTAGAACTCGTCGCTGTTTGGGAAACACCGCCAGTACTTTGCCGGTTCTCCCTCGGTCGTTACCAGAGATCACCAACACCTCATCACCTTTTACGATCCTCGGCATGCTATAACACCTCCGGTGCAAGCGAGACGATCTTCATAAATCGTTTCTCGCGAAGTTCCCTCGCCACCGGCCCAAATATCCGTGTACCGCGGGGCTCCATCTGATCGTTTATGATCACACCAGCGTTTTCATCGAACTTGATGTAAGTGCCGTCTTGCCGACGTGTCTCTTTCTTCGTTCGGACAATGACCGCCTTAGTGATCTCGCTCTTCTTCACGGTTCCATCTGGCAGCGCATCCTTGACGGTCACGACGACGATGTCGCCTAATCCAGCGTAACGACGGCGTGTGCCTCCCAATACCTTGATCACGAGAGCCCGTTTGGCGCCCGAGTTATCGGCAATGCGAATGATCGATTCCTGTTGAACCATGATTCCTCACTGTGCTCGTTCGAGCACCCTCGTCACGCGCCAACGTTTGGTCTTCGACAAGGGGCGCGTCTCCATAATCTCGACGACATCGCCCTCTCTGCACTCGTTGTCCTGATCGTGAGCGTGAAACCGTGTCGTTTGTTTCATTCGCTTTCCGTAGAGCGGGTGCTCGACTAGCCTTTCGATAGCCACGACGACCGTCTTTTGCATCTTATCGCTCACAACGCGCCCCTGACGCACCTTGCGTTGATTCCTGGTCTCCGTCACCGCTCCCCCTTGAGCTCACGCTCATGACGTATCGTCTTGCACCGCGCCAGATTGCGTTTCATATCCCGAACGAGGATCGGATTGTCCAGCTGACCCATCTCGTTCTGGATCCTAAGCCGAAACAACTCGTCCTCCATCTCCAGAATCCTATCGCCCAACTCTTCTGTCCCCAACGCGCGGATCTCTTCAGGCGTCATTGCGCGCTCGCTCCGTGACGGGTGATAACCCGCGTCTTGATCGGCAACTTGGCCGACGCCAGTCGCAGGGCCTCGCTGGCGAGCTTGCTGTCCACGCCCTCGAGCTCGAACATGACACGCCCCGGCTTGACGACCGCGACCCACTCCTCGGGGTTACCCTTACCCTTGCCCATTCTGGTCTCGGCTGGCTTCTTGGTGATCGGCTTGTCTGGGAAGATGCGAATCCAGACCTTCCCACCGCGCTTGATGTGGCGGGTTAGCGCAACGCGCGCGGCCTCGATCTGACGATTCGTGATCCACGCCGGATCCAACGCCTGTAGCCCGAACTCCCCGAACGACACCTGATTCCCGCGACTCGATTGGCCCTTTCGTCGCCCACGATGTTGTTTGCGATACTTGATCCTCTTCGGCATCAACATGGTCGCCGTCCTCTATCGTCTGGAGTCTTTGGCCGTATCGTTATCACGACCTATGACTTCGCCTTTGAAGATCCAAACCTTTACACCGATCGTTCCAAACGTCGTGTTGGAGGTCGATTTCGCGAAATCGATGTCGGCGCGCAGCGTGTGCAGCGGAACGCGCCCTTCGTGGTACCCCTCCGAGCGAGAGATCTCGTTGCCACCCAACCGGCCACCACACTGAATCCGGATTCCCTCTGCACCCATCCGCATGGCCGACGTGACGGCCTTTTTCATGGCCCGTCGGTGTGAGATCCGCTGCGATAGCTGGAACGCAATGTTGTCCGCCACGAGCTGGGCATCGAGCTCGGGTCGCTTGACCTCTTCCACCTTGATCTGAACATCGTCGTTTGTGAGCCGAGCTAGTTCGTCCCGGAGCTTGTCCACCTCCGAGCCCTTGCGACCGATCACGACTCCCGGACGAGCCGTGAAAATCATCACCGTGATTCGCTTGGGCGTCCGTTCAATTTCTACTCGTGATATCGCCGCATGCGATAGCCGGTTCTTCAGGTAGCGTCGGATCATTTGATCACCTTCGATCCACTCCGCCATGTTCTTGTGATTGAACCAGCGCGATCGCCACGGCTTGACGATACCCAAGCGAAAACCTATCGGTGACGTCTTCTGTCCCACCCTCGAACTCTCCTTACTCCGTGGCGTCGTTGGCCGGGCCAACGATGACGGTGATATGGCTGGTTCGCTTGCGAACCCAGTACGCTCGTCCCATCGCCCGCGGGCGAATCCGTTTCCAAGTTGGCCCAGGGTCGGCGAACGCCTTTTTGATAACTAATTCCTCAGGGCTGTACCCACCTTCGGCCTGCATGGCGTTCGAAACCGCCGAACGCAGAGTCTTGAGAACTGGAATCGCCGCCGCTTTCTTGGTGAATTGAAGCAGCGCATATGCCTCCTCTACGTTCTTCCCGCGAATAAGGTCGATCACCAACCGCGCCTTGCGCGGGGTGACGCGAACATGTCGGCTAACGGCTCTGGCTTCCATCGACAGTTCTCCTGCTCCCCCTAACCGAGCCTGGTTTTCTTTTCGGATGCCATCCGGCCACCGTGCCCGCGAAAGATCCTCGTCGGCGCGAATTCCCCGAGCTTGTGCCCAACCATATTCTCCGAGACGTACACCGGTATGAACTTGTTTCCGTTGTGCACCGCCACAGTGTGGCCAACGAAATCGGGAGTGATCATCGAAGCCCGCGACCACGTCTTGATGACCCGTTTATCGCCTTTTTGGTTCATCTCGTGAACTCTGGCAAGAAGCCGATCCTCCACGTACGGTCCTTTTTTCAACGAGCGTCCCATTGTCCCTCCGTTTCTACTTCTGTCCCCGGCGGCGGACGATGTACGCCGAGGAACTCTTCCGCTTGTCGCGAGTCTTGTACCCCTTGGTCGGCTTGCCCCACGGCGTCGTCGGATGGCGACCACCTGAGGACTTGCCCTCGCCACACCACCCAACGGGTGGTCAACCGGGTTCATCGCCACCCCACGTACCTTTGGACGTCGCCCGCGCCACCGTGACGCGCCGGCCTTACCCAGCGACAGGTTCTCGTGATCGAGATTGCCGACCTGGCCGATCGTCGCCTGGCAACGAGACAACACCCGGCGAACTTCCGACGATGGCAAGCGGAGCAACACGAAACGACCCTCGCGTGCGACCAACTGGACGCCGGCACCCGCCGCCCGCGCGAGCTGCCCACCCTTACCCGGTTTCAACTCCACGTTATGGAGCGTAGTGCCGAGTGGGATCTTGGCCAGCGGCAACGAATTCCCAACCTTTACGTCGGCATCCGGGCCGGCCTCTATCTTTGCCCCGACATTGAGGCCATTTGGAGCCAGGATGTAGCGCTTCTCGCCGTCGGCGTAGTGGATCAAAGCGATATTAGCCGAGCGATTCGGATCATACTCAACCGACGCGACCTTTCCAGGCACACCATGTTTGTCGCGTTTGAAATCGATCTTGCGGTAGCGCCGCTTGTGACCGCCGCCGCGATGACGACTTGTCACCCGACCGTCGGCGTTACGCCCCCCGCTTTTGCTCTTCGCTTCGAGCAACGAGCGCTCGGGCTTCTTCTTCGTCAGCTCCGAGGTCTCGAGCACGGTTCGGTACCGTGAGCTTGGCGTTACTGGCTTGAATTTCTTGATGCCCGAAACGACCCATCTTGCGTACTTTTCCCATCTGATTCTGCGTGCGGACATTCTTGACACTCACCGAAAACAGTTTCTCAACCGCATCGGAGATCTCATGCTTGTTGGCATTCATATCGACCGCAAAGACGTACTGATTCTGCTGATCCTGCATCCGCGTCGACTTCTCGGTAAAGAGCGGCCGCTTTATCACCCTGAATCGCTTCCTATCCATCGCCGCTTCCCCCTTCGGCGACACGCGACGTCACCGGTGAGGAGCGAGTGTCCCACGCTCCGTCCTCAACTGCGACCACGTCATGTATCAGGACGTCGTGCGCCGAAGCATCCGAGAACTTCTTTACGGTGACTTTTGGCAGGTTCCTACCCGACAACAGGATGTTCCGGTCGGCTCGGCGGATCAGAACCAGCACCTTACCCTCCGCATCCCAGCGCCCGATCGCGCGTGCCAACCGCGCCGTGCTCGGCTCCTCGAAAATCCCCAGCTCCACCACCCGAACCTGACCCCCCTGCGCCCGATCTGAGAGCGCCGAAGCAAACGCCACGCGCCGAACCTGCTGGGGAACCCGCTCGCGCCACCGCTTTGGCTTGGGGCCGTGAACGACGCCTCCGCCCTCCCACAAAGGTGAGCGGAGCGAGCCAGCACGGGCACGCCCAGTTCCCTTCTGGCGCCACGGCTTTGCGCTGCTTCCACGGACCTCAGACCGCGTCTTCGTCGACGCGGTTCCGGCGCGCGAGTTGGTTCGCTGAGCCCTCACCGCCTGGTACATCACGTTGCGGTTTACTTCAGCTCCGAACCACTCATCGGGGAGGTCGACCTGACGATCTGACGCGCCCTCAATCGTATAGCACGTGACTCGTGTCATTTCGCGGCTCTCTTTTGGATCCGCAGGAAGCTGTTTCTCGCCCCAGGTACCGAGCCGCGGACGAAGACCAGCATCCGGTCAGCATCCACCTTGATGATCTCGAGATTCTTGATCGTCGTCCGCCTCCCGCCGGTTTGCCCTGGCAGTGCGCGGTTTTTGAACGTCTTCGCCGGGTAGGCTGCCTGTCCCATGGACCCCGGCCTCCGGTGGTGCGTCTTTGTGCCGTGGGTAGCATCGAAACCATGGTGTCCATGACGTTTCATCACACCCTGGAACCCCTTGCCCTTTGAGACGCCGACGACATCGACTCGATCACCGGGTGACAGGACCTCTTCCGGCGATAGTGGTTGGCCGGCCGTGAAGTCTGGCTGTTCGTCGAGTCGGAACTCCTCCAGCCGTAGAACTGGCTTGAGCCCATTCTTTGACAGGTGGCCCAGCTCCGGCTTCGAGAGCCGTTTCTCGCTGCGTTCACCGTAGCCGACCTGGACCGCGCAGTACCCGTCCGTCTCCGAAGTCTTGATCTGGGCCACATGATTCGGACCAGCCTTAATCACCGTTACCGCGTGCGCCCGCCCATCCTCATCGAACACCTGGGTCATACCCAGCTTCTGTCCAATGAGACCAACCATCTTCAAACCTTGATCTCCACGTCGACGCCAGCCGGTAGATCGAGCTTCATCAGCGCATCGACCGTTTGGGGTTTGGCGTCGAGAATGTCGATCAGCCGTTTATGGGTCTTCATCTCAAACTGCTCGCGCGATTTTTTGTCGATGTGCGGCGAGCGCAAGACAGTGAATATCTGTTTTCGCGTGGGAAGCGGGACGGGACCCGAAACGATAGCCCCTGTCCGCTGCGCCACGCGCACGATGTCTTGGGTCGACTGGTCGATCACCGCGTGGTCAAACGCCTTCAATCGAATACGGATCTTGTTAGCCATTTAGCACTCCTACTTAGTGATCTTTGTAACGACGCCGGCGCCGACGGTCCGACCGCCTTCACGGATCGCGAACCGCAACCCCTCCGCCATCGCGACCGGGATGATCAGAGACACCTTCGTAAGTCGGTATGAGGATTGATCGAGCCCGGGGCCGCCAAAACCATGCCCCGCTCTACCTCTTCCTTATCGATCCCGCGCAGCAACAAACCCACATTGTCCCCCGCCTGGGCCTCGTCCAATAGCTTGCGGAACATCTCCACGCCCGTCACCACCGTCTTCTTCTCGGCACCAAACCCCACCAACTCCACCTCGTCCCCCACCTTGATCCGACCTTGCTCCACTCGGCCCGTCGCCACCGTGCCACGACCGGTGATCGTGAACACATCCTCCACCGGCATCAAGAACGGCTTGTCCAATTCCCGCTCCGGCTGCGGGATGTAGCTGTCGATCGCGTCCATCAACTCCTGGATGCACGCCGCGTCCGTGCTCGCCGGATCCCCGCTGTCTAAGGCCTTCAATGCCGACCCCTGGATGATCGGTACATCGTCCCCCGGAAACTCATACTGGCTCAATAGCTCCCGTACCTCGAGCTCCACCAGCTCCAACAGCTCCGGGTCGTCCACCATGTCCGTCTTGTTCAAAAACACCACGATGTACGGAACCCCTACCTGACGGGCCAACAAGATGTGCTCCCGCGTCTGTGGCATCGGACCATCCGCCGCGCTCACCACCAAAATCGCGCCGTCCATCTGCGCTGCACCCGTGATCATGTTCTTCACGTAGTCCGCGTGACCCGGACAGTCCACGTGCGCATAGTGACGGTTGTCCGTCTCGTACTCCACGTGAGCCGTCGCAATCGTGATCCCA
>JBDHFX010000167.1:0-3359 GCA_039590215.1 Gemmatimonadota bacterium
TGCTCGCGAAGCGTCACCTATGGGATGGAATCGCCGCCGACCGCCAGCTGTCAACCGCGTTGGAGCTCGATGCGTCGAAAGCGACTGGGTGGTTCTACGACCGAGCGATCTACCACACCATCGTCGGGTACGAGGAGGACGCGGGCTAGCGTTCTGCCGGAGGCGACTCCGGCTCGACAATCTCGACGCCATTCTCGATCGTTTGTGGTTTGTTGTCGCCCTCCCGCAGCAGATGGTCCGCATACAATACAGTCGCGAGCGCAATGACCAGTGCCACCAGCGCCAACGCCCAGCGACTTGGACGGTTACTCAACGCTCTCACCATCGTCTTCGCCTCGGGCTGAACGGCGCATCGCCTGTCGCACCGCCACCGCCAACTCCGCCACCGCTGGCATCGGTCGCTGATATCCGACGATCCTGTACGCCCAATTCGGCTCGGTCGTCAAGATCTGAACACCGAACATCGTTCGCTGGACATTCAGCACGCGACCCCATGGGATACGTCGATAGCGCCAGAGATACTTGACCCCGAGAGCCTTGGGGCCGATCCGAATCGCCGGCGCTACGTAGGCACCCAGCCCAAGACTAAAAAGCGACCACAACAGAATGAACCAGCGGTGGACAAACACATCGATCGAGAACAGGTACAAAAACAACACCGCGCTGCCAAAGAACCAGCTCTTCAGCAGCCATCGAACGAGTGGGTATGCGAACTCCATGACTATGTTCCTGGCTCAATCAGCGCGAAGTCGATCTGTCGCGCGTCCTTGTTGACTGCCGCGACAGACACCCGGATCGGGTCCGCCAGCCGAAACCGACGACCGGTGTTACGACCAAGCAGAGCGTAGTGGTCTTCGTGAAACTCGTAGTAGTCATCATCGAGCCCGCTGACATGCACGAGGCCGTCCACAAAGTAGTCGTCGAGCCGAACAAAGAAGCCAAACGAGCGCACGCGGCTGATGCAACCTGAGAACTCGTCGCCAATGTGGCGTTCCATAAACTCGACCTTCTTCAGATCAACCGAGTCGCGCTCGGCGTCATCGGCGATGCGCTCTCTCAGCGACGCGTGGTCCGCCGTCCGCTCGAGTCGGGCGACCAGCCGTTCCCGGCGCTCGGGGTCCTTCCAACGCTCGCCCGCACTGTGCTTCTTGAGTACCCGATGCGCAACCAGATCGGGATAGCGCCGAATCGGTGACGTGAAATGCCCGTAGTGCTCGGCTGCCAGACCGAAATGACCGTTGTTCTCGACCTCGTAGCTGGCTCGCATCATGGATGTGAGAACGACGCTGTTCATGAGCTCCTCTTCAGGTTTGCCCCGGACATCGTTCAATAGTTTGGCTAGGTGCTGGGGTTTGACATCGTTTCCACGACCGGTGAGCGAGCAACCACAAACGGCCGCAAAACGACGAACGCGATCGAGTTTCTCCGGCGATGGACGCTCGTGAACGCGGTAGATAAACGGGATTTTCTGTTCGCTGGCGTGCCGGGCCACGATCTCGTTGGCCAGCAGCATGAACTCCTCGATCAACCGCATGCTGTCCAGGCGAACTTTCTCTTTGATGTCTATTGGAAACCCATCCTGATCCAGCTCGACACCTGCCTCCGGTAGATCAAAGTCGAGGCTACCCCGCTCGGCGCGGCGGCTGCGTAGCATCTTGGCGAGCCGTCTCAGCGTCTGGAGCTCCCACAGAATCTCTTTGTGCTCCTCGGCTTCGGGCTCGCTCTGAATCATCGCTTGAGCCTCCATATAAGTCAGCCGGAATCGACTCCGGATCACCGTCTCGGCGATTTGGTAATCCTGGATATTGGCATCGCTATCGACGGTCGCGATCACCGAGTACGTAAGGCGGTCCTTGTTCGGCACGAGCGAGCACAAGTCATTGGAGAGGCGCTCGGGGAGCATGGGGATAACGCGGTCTACCAAATAGATCGACGTCGCGCGCTCGTAGGCCTCCTCGTCGATGTCGCTGTCCATCTCCACATAGTGGCCCACATCCGCGATGTGGATCCCGACCTCATATAGATCGTCATCGAGACGCCGAATCGATAGCGCATCGTCAAAATCCTTGGCGTCCGCCGGGTCGATCGTGAACGCGGGTCTATCCCGCAGGTCAAGACGCCGGCCGGCCTCGAGCTCGAGGTCCACGGTGATCTCCGAGGCGGCAGATTCAACATCAGCGGGAAACTCGGTGTCGAGCCCATGCCCCATGATGATCGATAGGATATCGACCCCCGGGGTGTCGGCATCGCCCAGCACTTCTGTGATCCGGCCCTCGGGGCTCTTTTTTCCGTCGCCCCAATCGTCGATCGTAGCGACGACTTTTTGTCCCTCGCCGGCGTCTTTCAGGTGTTCTCCGGCCACGAACACGTCGAACCGGAGGCGTGGATTGTCGGGGCGCACAAAACCGAAGTGCTTCCCGTGCTGAAGCGTCCCGACGACCTGGGTCCTGGCGCGCTCCAGAACGCGGATCACCTGACCCTCGGGATTGCCTTCCCGTCGGCGGTGCTCGGTCCGCGCCACGACGCGATCCCCGTGTCGCGCCCCGGCCAGCCGGTGGGAAGGCACGAACACATCGGCGCCGGGGATGCGCCGCTCCGCGACCACGAACCCG
This sequence comes from Gemmatimonadota bacterium, assembly GCA_039590215.1. Classification (GTDB taxonomy): domain Bacteria; phylum Gemmatimonadota; class Gemmatimonadetes; order JACCXV01; family JAHWKZ01; genus CAMYLR01. The sequence goes on from JBDHFX010000167.1 coordinate 2,613, forward strand.
GCTCCGCCGCGAGTGCCATCGAGCCGACCCACCACCAGGTTGATCTGCTCGGGTAACGCGTACCGCTGGCCTTTGATCCGGTAGATCGAGCCTTCGTCGGTCAACCGAACGAGCTCGGTCTTGAGCGCTTGATACCCCTCGTCTCCGATCTCGAGTCCGCGAGCGATCTCTTTTAACTTGAGCGGTCGCTTTGCGTGCTCGCCGAGGTGCTGAACGATCCGACGTTCGAGAGCGTCAACGCTCAAAAGGATTCTGCTTCGTCAATCAACATGATCGGGATGTCGTCTTTGATCGGATAACGCAGCTTACAGGCTGCGCACTCGAGAACCTGCTCGCTCTCCTTGTACTCCAGGTCGCCCTTACATTTTGGGCAGGCCAGGATCTCCAGCAACTCCTTGTCCAGCGCCATTGAAGGCTCCTTTCTGTGCTATCGTTAGATCAGTCGATCGGTTACGGCTTGTAGCCAAAGAACTTGAGGTCCGCTTCCCGTCGCGACCACTTTTTCCGAACCTTGACCCGCAGCGACAGGTGGACCGGTCCCGCGATCAACTCTTCGATCTTCTGACGGGCCCGGATGCCGATCGCCTTTATCTTCTTGCCTCCCTGCCCGATCACCATTCCCTTCTGGCTCTCGCGTTCGACATACAACGTAGCCTCCAGCGCGGTCTTCTCCTTCTTGCCGCTCGGTTCAACCCAGTCCGTGACCGCTGCATGGACGCTGTATGGCAGCTCTGCCCCCAGCTCTCG
>JBDHFX010000168.1:0-3258 GCA_039590215.1 Gemmatimonadota bacterium
GGCAGTTAGTCAGGCAGGACTTGGCCCGGCAGGCCTGGGTTCCTGCCTTGTATGCTTCAAGTACTGGTTCGGCCCCCAGGATTCGAACCTGGACTCTCGGCTCCAAAGGACTCGACCTGGTGCTGGCTAGCGCTGATACGCGCTGATTGTGAAAGAACTGAACAGGTTGAACGCCGGTCAGCGCCGGCTGGCACTGGTGGGCTTTGTCACCACCGTTGTCACCGCGAACGACCGAACTCACTCGCTCCGGAGACCCTCGAGCCGAATGATCGCCTGCCGCGTCTCCTCCACCATTCGCTGGAGTTCGGGGTCCGTGTCCTGCCAAGCAACGGCGGCAAGCTCGTACGCGTATCGAGCGCCCTCCCAATCGCCCAGTTGGTCCCGAACCCGGCCCAGCTGAAAGTAGATCATGGGATCCTGTCCGGTGGGCCAACCGGGACCCAACGACTCGTAGAAGAGCAGCGCTTCCTGGGGCCGCCCCATCTCCACAAGCAACTTTGCCAACCACGCTCGGATCACCCCATTCCGCTCGAACAGGGGGTCTCGATCAATCGGGTTCCCTCCCCTCGTGCGCACTTGGGCGCGGCGAAGAAGTGTCAAGGCTGCTTTGTGATCTCCACGCCTCCAGGCTGCGTACCCGTCCAAAGCATCGACCAGACCCTGGACCCACAGGGTGTCCCTCGCGTCTCCCGGCGAGCTTGTGGTAAACAGCGCTCGCAAGGTATCGCGCGCACGAGTGTGATCCGACCATGCCCCTCGATCGGCGGCATCCGCTCCTCGCTCGAAGATCGCCGGAATGTTCGCTAAGAGGCTATCTATATCATCAACGGGATCCTGCGTCGGCTCTTCGGCGAGCGCCGCCTCTATTACCTGATCGGGAATCGCGTACCCATACACACGTGCCTTGTAGAGCGCAGTCGCTTTGTCGCGACTGATCGCAGGGACGTCGGAGAACTCAATCGCCTCGGCCACGTGTCCTCTGGCGAAAAGCGTCCAGAGGAGATAAACGCTGAGCGTTCGATCCCAGTTCTCCGGAGTACGATCGAGGGCAGCCCTCAAGACCGTCTCTCTGATCCCCAGAAAGCGAGGGTGGGAGAGATTATTCGTGGCCAGACCCCGGAGCTCGAAGGGCGACAGATCCCGGAGCTTGGCGCGGACCTCCTCTTGCATGGCCGGGTCACCGAACGCTAGCCCAAACGCTGCACCGCTAATCTCGTGAACCCCTCCCGCGCTTTTCTGGCGCTCGATGAGAGCGGAGGCACGAACGCTGTCGGGCTCGTGCAGAAACGATTCGTCGATGAGATGCTCATAGGCTGGGGCGAACGACGGATCCAGAGTGATCGCTCGCTCGAACGTTTCGACAAATTCCCACGGCCGAATCAGCATCTCGCCGCCAACGTGAAAATAAGCTTCACCCAGCCAGTACCAGGCCTCGGCATCCAGTGGGTGCCGCCGGATGGCCTCTCGCAATGTCTCGATCCACTCTAGGTTCAGCCCCTCTTGGGCGAAATGCATGGCCTCCATGAGTCGGGCCTCGCGTTCCGGCAGGCGATCGGCGTAGCGAGCGGCAAGCCGAGCGGAGTCGCGGGAGTCCCTGGACCCTGTGGTCCAACCAAAGGCGTCGGCAAGCCTGTAGTGGGCAAGTGCGAAGGTCGAGTCGGTGTCGACAGCCCTTTCGTACGCTTCTATGGCGGATTGATACTCAGCGGCGCGAAAGAGCCTCTCGCCCTCGAGGAATGCGCGCAGTGCGGCTGGAGACGATGTCGTAACACTGGCAAGCCCCGGCCAGCGCCTGCCCCCGGTTGACGGTATCAGCAATGGGCTGAGAAGACCGAGAGATAGGCGGTCGACGATCATCAATAACGAGTCGGGCGAGCCCTCGGCCACTGCATCACCGAGCTTGGTACTGCCTTGGAGATCGAACACTTCACCGCGAATGAGCAGCTCGTTCTGTCTCGCCAACACGCTTCCGGTAACGGCGTAGTGAGCTCCGATGCTGCGCGCAACGTCGAGCGCCCGGGCTAGATCCGTCGGGCCATTCGTTCCGGTTTCGTGCCAGCGTGCAAGGACCGTACGACTAGGGACGGCACGCACTCCGGAGAAGATATCGACGTTCCTAGAAAGGAGATCGACCATCCCCTCGCGGAGAAACTCGATGTTCTCGCCTTGCACGTTGAACGGGAGGACCGCGATTGAACGCACGGCCGGGATTCCTGGCGCCCGCTCAGGCCCCGGCCCATCGTCCTTTAGCCCGATGTACCACGCCGCGAAGCCCAGGATCACGGCGACAACGGCGGCCGATGACCAACGGCGACGGCTTATCCATGCAGCTGTATCCCCCCGCGGTTTTAGTACCGTCTCCGCACCGCCGGTCCTGGTTCTCTTAGCCGGTTCCTCCCGCAACCGACCCACCAGCTCCATCACTGTTTCGTCAGGAGCCGCATCAAATGTCTCTCGCATGAGGACGGCGTAGGCGTCCGCCTGGCGCAGCGCTTCCGCCCTATCACCCGCCGCGGCCAACGCTTCCATCAAACGTGTCACGGTACGGTCGCTGCAGGGATCGTGCGCGACCAGATCGCGCCACCACGACGCTGCCTGCAAATGATCCCCGTGTAGACTGGCTCGTTCCGCCAGTTCCTCCAGGGCTTGTGCATAGGCGCGGGAGTACCGATCCCGCTCCTCGCGCACCCACTCCTCGAACTCCAGAGCGCCTTTTAGAAACAGCCCGTCCAGGAACCCACCGCCGTACAGCTCCACCGCTTGCTCTAGATCCCCAGACTCGATGGCTGTCTGAAACGCGGCCACGTCACTGGCGCATCGCGCTGGGTCGATGCGCAGCGCATCCCCCACCACCTCTATGGGTGCATCGTCCAACACGTGGTTCAGCACGTAGATCGAATCGCGCACTGCATGGCGAGCACTCTCGGGCGTGCTCTCGGGCCAGAGAACCCCGATCAGCTTGTCACGCGAGAAGGGCTGGCCTCTTGCAGCTGCTAGGAAGGCCAGGAAAGCTAGGCGGCGGGGCTGGGCGGCGGGGCCAACAACCGGGCCTTCGGGACCCTCGATCGATGCGCCACCCAGGAATCGCAAGACGTACATAACGAATACAAGCTCATATTGAGGCTATTCCGACATCTTGAGTATGGTGGCAAGTAGTCTCGTCCTTATGTAAGGGATTGGCTGATACGGTGTGGGGAGATCCACTACGGGGATCGTTCCGGATAACAAAACGAACACAATTCAGCGTCTAACGACGCC
>JBDHFX010000169.1:0-3228 GCA_039590215.1 Gemmatimonadota bacterium
AGCGTGCTTGGCCCATTGATAGACGCCCCCCTGGCCGGGTAGACGCGTGCTGAGCTCCATGACCGCCAGCCCCGACGGCACGAAGAAGACGAGCAGCGCGAGAACCCACAGAACGAGGCTTGACGGCCCCATCTGAGCCGACGTCGAGAGCCAGCGCAGCCCCACGATCGCTACGACGTTGAACAGAACGACATCGCGCAGACTCAGCGCTCGACGGAACTGGCCTTGGCTCATTCCTTTCGCTCGAATCCCGTTTCACCACCGTACTGCGGTAGCGAATCGTCAATCGTCCACCACTCAGCGCCGTGGTCGACGAAAAAGTGCGCCTCGGGCACGCGGTCGATCGGCTCGTCGATGTTGGCCAAAGTCACGTGGGTCTCGCCCCCGTATGCGGGACCCTCGAAAAAAAGCGTACTGCCGCAGCGGTTACAGAAGGTGCGGGTCGAACCCGACACGGTGAGATAACGAATCAATTGTTCGCGTCCGGCTTTGACATCTACCTGCTCGGCAGGGAACCCCGCCCAGGTGACAAATGGCGCGCCGTGCGCGCGACGGCACAGCGAGCAATGGCAGTGCCCACAGTACCTGCTTGGCGGCGTGACTTCGAACTGCACTGCCCCACAGAGACAAGAACCTTTAGCCATGTCAACCTCCGTCCATAAAGAAGGGCGGCCTCAGCGAAGCCGCCCCCTTTTCAACCTCCGAGAGGGCTGCGCAGCCCCTCGTCTTTGAACCCTATTCCCCGTTCCCGCCTGCGCTGGGACCTAGGGTGTAGAAACCATCTTTGTGGGGCCCACAAGCATCACCGAAAGCGTCGGGGCCGTCCTCCCCGTACCGCTCGTCCGCTCGATCACCCGCTTCGTCCACGGCCGCAAGAATCGCCGGGATGCTCTCGCCGATTGTGTAGATCCCAAGATTCCACTCATCGGCCCACCAGTGATAGATGTAGCCGTGGTTCTGGATCCCTGTCCCCTCTGCAATCAACTCTTCCCAAATCGGCATGACCTGCGTCTTGGCCTGCTCCTCGACCGCATCACCAGCCCCATCTGAGAAGTCACACATGAACCACGATAGGCGAAGGACCGCGGGCGCTTCCTCCTCCTCCACTTCTTGGGCCCAGGCGGTGCTCGTGACACCGGCCATCATCAAAACCACTAGCAACAACAACGTCTTGCGCATTACCAACCTCCGGTTCTGCAGGGGTGAAGTTCGTGCTACCGCCTGAATCGAAGGTAGGTTAACTCTTTTGTAGTCAAAGGCACAGAACGGCTCCGTCGGGGGAGGAATCGGGCCTCAAGGGTCATCCTGCGTCTGCCTCGATGCGGCCGGCTTTAAGTCGAGCGAGATTTTTCGACGACCTGACCCATCGCGTCTTTGGGCTTGAGGCTGATCGCTTCCAGGTGCTTTTACCAGTTCACGATGGGGGGGCGGTCGACGACGCGCGCCTGCGAACCCATCCGCCCTACAACACCTAATGCTACAACGCTACGGCTCCGTCTACTCAACGTCGGGTTCCTTCCCATCGGGCAATATCCGTGCAGTCCGGCAAGCCAAATTCCCCGGCGTCACGGATCTCGAACCGTTCGGTCGCCGTCAGAATAGAACCGATGAACATCCCCTCTACCGTCGATTCCGCACTAAATGTAAGACCAGGGGGAAGTTCAGTTAATGTCGCGCGAAAATCGCCGTCCTTGTCAATCACGCCGATGTACCCGAAGGCCTGTCCCGTGCCGGGCACAAGCACGGTCAGCGTCAGCTCATCACCGTCCTGCACCACCTCGAGCACGGTTGGCAACGGATCGTCTTCGAAATCGCACGTGCCGCCTACCGACTGCTGTACCATATCATAGGTGCCGGCCACGCTCGGCGGAGGTGCGGTAGGGTCATCTCCGCAACTCAGACAGAGAACGAGCGACGCGGCGCCCAATGCCCTCAATTTGACGGCCTCACACATCACGGGATGAGACATACAGGAGAACGGTCTATCAGGCAAGCCCGAGATTCCGGAAGATCCGACCGGATTTCAGAATGCTTGCTGTCGCTGATGCCTGCGTACTTTCCGGTTCCCGCCACCTAGGTCTGCGGACCCGGCACACACCATTGCCTGCATCTCACAATTCCAGACGAGCATGGCCGGATCGCCATCCGCACTCCTTTACCCGGGATTTTGGACACGCTAGTTCCGCACGTTATCCGATGCACCCTGTGCTACCGAGAGCCAAGGAGCTCCGCAAAATCATGTCGACGAGCGGACACCTGGATTCGTACCTTCAGTCGGGATATTCTGGGGCCGAGACGTTCGCCTCAAACATCGATTTCAACCAGGCCTGAAGGGAGACCAACGATATGGCGTTGTTTGTGATCCTCATCCTCTATCTGAGTATCGGATTCCTGTCAGCGACCGGGTCGGTGTTCCTGGCAAAGAGGATATTCTCAAAAAGGGCAGAGCAGACCTTCTTCGCCCTGTTCCTCCTTCCAATCGCGGGATTCTATCTGGCCTTCACCGCGTACTTCGGTGATGAAGGTGCGTGGGGATTCGAAACCGGAGGCGTGATCGCCTTCACCGTCTTGGGTCTCCTCGGTGTTCGAGTACCCGTCGCGCTCATCCTCGGGTATTTCTTGCACGGCCTCTGGGACGTGTTGCACGAGATGCAGCTTCATGGAGTCGACGTCTTCGGTTTCCAGCGAGCCACCGAGGTCCCCCTGGCCTACGGCGCCTTCTGTGCGGCGTACGACTGGTTCATAGCGGCCTATTTCTACATACGGCGGGGAGAAGGTAGCGTAGGCTCGGTGACACCCAGGTCGAGCTAGGCGCGCACCAGCACCTGGGCCACGTCGTCCTCGGTCACAACGATGCGACCGTGGGGGTTGGCCAATGTGGCCGCGATCACCCCGGGGGCCGCATCCGCGCCGCCGCACCCGGTGCTCTCCATGAAGTCGTGCCAATCCTCTGGCGATTCGAACACCATCGAAAAGACCCACTTCGCGGAATCGACCAGCCTGAACAGGCCAGCGTCAACCGCGGCATCGATGTTCGCAAGCGACGAGAGCATGTTCTTCCGCATCTCGGCGCTGTCCCAGGCATTCCCGATCGATCGGCCATCGTCGCCGACACGCGCTACCAAAGGCATGGGACTCGAGCAGGGCTGCAGGTTGACCAGCAACCCCTGCGGTCTCAACCAGCGATGGACATCTCGAAGAACGTCACCGACGCTCTGGCGCGGCAGT
>JBDHFX010000170.1:0-4113 GCA_039590215.1 Gemmatimonadota bacterium
ACGTCGCCTTCGTGGACTCGAAGGTGCTTGCCGTGGGGGATCAGGTACTCGTGCGGGTCACCCTGATCGGGCACGACGATTAGCTGACGATTGCCGCGCACGATCTTCCCGAATTCGACGCGACCGTCGATTTCGGTAATAACCGCTGGGTCCTTCGGCTTTCGAGCCTCGAACAGCTCGGCGACCCGGGGCAGGCCCCCGGTGATGTCGCGAGTCTTGTAAATCTCTCGCGAGATCTTGACCATCGTTTGACCGGCGGTCACTTCTTCGTGATCGTGCACCAGCAGGTGTGCTCCGGTGGGGATGATGTAGTCGCGGACCTTCTTGCCCTTCGCGTCGAGAATCGTGATCCGTGGGTGCAGCGCTTTTACACGATCCTCCACTATCACGCGCTGCCTCAGACCGGTCGACTCGTCGAGCTCTTCTCGAACGGTGATCTCTTCCTCGATGTCGTGGAACTCGATCTTCCCGGCCCTATCGGTCAAGATCGGTGTTGAGTAGGGGTCCCACTCGAACAGAAGATCGCCGTCCTCGATTTGCTGCCCATCCTCGACTCGGATGTACGCTCCGTACGGGACAGTGAGGCGGCTCCGAAGGCGGCCCTCGGTGTCCTTGGCGAGGAGCTGACCCTCACGACCGGTTACAATGTGATCCCCGTCGGGTGTCTCGACGGTCTGGATCCGGTCGTACTCCACCTTGCCCGCGTACGCCGCCGTCTTGCGCGACTGGGCCGCGATCCGGCTGGCGGTGCCGCCGATATGAAACGTCCTCAGGGTCAACTGAGTGCCGGGTTCACATGTCAGAACGGAGCGAATTCGGACGCTCTCGATGCCAGCGTCCTCGATCGCTTGAGCGGCTTCATCCGGGATCTCATCTCCAGCTTCGACGAGCACGTCTCCCTGAATGGGGTCGACGACATCATCCAGCGCTACCGAGCCCACGATCCGATCGCCAAGGGGTTCGATCACCTCTTCACCCTCCTTCAGGGCCGAGATGTCGAGACCGAGGATCGTTCCGCAGTCCTCCTCGAGGATCGTCACATCCTGAGCAACGTCGACCAGGCGCCGAGTCAGGTATCCGGCGTCAGCCGTCTTGAGCGCGGTATCGGCGAGACCCTTCCGCGCACCGTGTGTCGAGATAAAGTACTCGAGCACCGACAGCCCTTCGCGGAAGTTCGACTTGATCGGACTCTCGATGATCTCACCGATCTGCCCGGTGATCTTCTTCTGTGGCTTCGCCATCAGGCCACGCATCCCAGCAAGCTGGCGGATCTGGTCGCGGGAGCCGCGCGAACCCGAATCGGCCATCATGAAGATCGGGTTGAAGCCCCGAGCCTGGTTCTTGAGCCCTTCAAACATCGCCTGTGACACATCCGTGTTGGCGTGTGTCCAAACGTCGATCACTTTGTTGTAGCGCTCACCGTCGGTGATGATTCCCTTCTTGTACTGACTGGTAATCTTCTCGACTTGCTGGTCGGCCTCCGACAGGATGTCCCTCTTAGTCTCCGGGATCAACATATCTTTGATGCCCACCGACGTACCGGCCAACGTCGCGTACCTGAACCCCAACATCTTCAAGTTGTCAAGAAACTCGACGCAGCTCTTGAGTCCAGCACGGTTGTAGACCATCGAGACAACCTCGTTGAGCGCACCCTTCGACATCTGCTTGTTGATGAACGGGATGTCGTCATCATCGCCACGCGGCACGATGCCGTTGAAGATGATCCGACCGACAGTCGTGTCGATCAAACGGTTGTCCTTCTTGATCCGAATCTTGTCGTGAAGGCCCACTATGCCTGACTCGTAGGCCATGTCGACTTCATCGTCGGAAGAAAAAACCCTGACGTTAGGCACGTCTTCCCCGGCCACTTCACGCGTCGCATCCCAGTTTTTGGGCTCGTGTGTGAGGTAGTAGCACCCGAGAACGATGTCCTGGCTGGGGCTCGCGATCGGCTTGCCGTCGGCCGGCTTCAGGATGTTGTTCGACGACAACATGAGAACGCGCGCCTCGAGTTGCGACTCGTACGAGAGCGGGAGGTGCACCGCCATCTGGTCGCCGTCGAAATCGGCATTGAACGCCTGACAGACGAGCGGGTGGATCTTGATCGCCTTGCCCTCGATCAGGATTGGCTCGAATGCTTGGATGCCAAGCCGGTGCAGCGTCGGCGCGCGGTTCAGGAGCACCGGGTGATCGCGGATCACCTCTTCGAGGATGTCCCAAACCACCGGCTCCTCGCCCTCCACCATCTTCTTGGCGCTCTTCACCGTCTGGACGTGGCCCTTCTCCTCGAGCTTGCGAATGATGAACGGCTTGAAGAGCTCGAGCGCCATCGTCTTCGGAATCCCGCACTGGTGGAGCTTCAGCTCGGGTCCGACAACAATGACCGATCGAGCTGAGTAGTCGACACGCTTCCCGAGCAAGTTCTGGCGGAATCGCCCCTGCTTGCCCTTGAGCATGTCGGAGAGAGACTTGAGCGGTCGCTTACCGCGACCGCGCACCGCTCGCGACCGACGGCCATTGTCGAACAACGCATCGACCGCCTCCTGCAGCATCCGCTTCTCGTTACGCAGGATTACCTCTGGGGCCCGCATCTCGATCAACTTCTTGAGGCGGTTGTTGCGGTTGATCACCCGCCGATAGAGGTCGTTGAGATCCGACGTCGCAAAGCGGCCGCCCTCAAGCGGAACTAGTGGCCTCAGGTCGGGCGGGATTACCGGAATAACCGTCATGATCATCCACTCGGGCCGGTTCTGAGACTGGCGCAATGCCTCGATCACCTTGAGCCGCTTGAGAATGTTCTTCTTGCGGTGGATGGACGTCTCGATCTTGGCTCGCGCACGGAGTTCTTCGGACAGATCCTCGATGTCGATCTCCGCCAGAAGATCACGCACCGCTTCAGCACCGATCTTGGCGACGAAACCTTCGGCCCCTTGCTCTAACGTGTCGAGGTACTCGTCTTCGGTGAGCAACTGTCTCCTCTCGAACTCGGTCTTACCGGGCTCGATCACCACGTAATTGGCGTAGTAGATCACCTTCTCGAGATCCCGGAGGGTCATGTCGAGCAGATACCCCATCCGGCTCGGCAGCGTCTTGAAGAACCAGATGTGGGCCACCGGAACCGCTAGCTCGATGTGCCCCATCCGCTCTCGACGCACCTTAGATAGCGTCACCTCCACTCCACAGCGGTCGCAAATCACCCCGCGGTAGCGGATGCGCTTGTACTTTCCGCAGTGGCATTCCCAGTCCTTGACTGGACCAAAGATCTTCTCGCAGAAAAGACCGTCTTTCTCGGGCTTGAACGAACGGTAGTTGATCGTCTCCGGCTTCGTGACCTCACCGTAGGACCAGTCCCGAATCTGCTCGGGTGATGCGATCCCTACGGAGATGTACTCGAAGTTCGTCGCTCGATCATCACGCTGCGTCCGAAACTCAATCACGTCTTGGCGCCTCCTCTACCGACTGACATCCATGCGAAATGCAATTCTGATATCGCCGCTTCACTCTTCATCGTTCCGGCCCAGCTCCACCGATAGTCCGAGACTCTGCAGCTCCTTGACCAGCACCCGAAACGATTCCGGGACGCCAGGCTCAGGCAGGTTGTCGCCCTTTACGATGGCTTCGTAGACGCGCGAGCGACCTTGCACGTCGTCCGATTTGACGGTCAGCATCTCTTGAAGCGTGTGCGCGGCACCGTACGCCTCAAGCTGCGTTACGAGCGAGTACGGCCCGATTGACCGAGCGTGGATCTTGTCATCGACGAGGTGCGACAGCTTGAGCATGTAGATGTATCCGACCGTCACCTCGTGATCGAACGGCTTGCCGGTCGTCCCGTCGAAGAGCTTGGTCTTGCCACCCTCGGGTAGGCCGGCTTCTTCGAGCCACTGATCGATCTCTGTCTCGGTGGCGCCGTGGAAGACTGGCGTCTCGACTGTGAACCCCAGCATCTTGGCCGCCCAACCGAGATGCGTCTCCAGGACCTGGCCCACGTTCATGCGGCTTGGTACGCCAAGCGGGTTGAGCACGATCTGGACCGGCGTACCATCTGGCAGGAAGGGCATGTCTTCCTCCGGTACGACACGCGCCACGATACCCTTGTTCCCGTGCCGCCCAGCC
>JBDHFX010000171.1:0-3074 GCA_039590215.1 Gemmatimonadota bacterium
TGGTACCCGCCCTGGGCGCAGAATAGACGGAAACCAGCAGGGATTCCGCGAGGCGATGACGTAGCACCTTGTTACCGTCTTTGTTACCGCACCGCCCGAGACCTGTATCCCACCACCCTCCTAACCCAAAGAAGCCCCGCCGTAACGGGGCTTCTTACTGGTGGGCCTGGGTGGAGTTGAACCACCGACCTCACGCTCTTGTATCTGTCATAGATAACAAAGTGTGCCTGCCGAGTCGGCTGGTGCCGTCTCGCTCTCAGGTCAACGGCAGCGCCGCGAACCAGCGGGCGAAGGCCTGCCACCACGGGGCGTTGGTCAGCTGGAGCACGGCCGGCATTTGCGCGAGCGCGAACACAGGTAGCATCACGGGGAATACCCAGCGCCCTCTCCGCGTGTCGCGCTCGAGCCAGATGAAGGTCAGGATCACGAGATCTGTGAGTCCGAAGGTGAACCACTGATAGTTCCAACTTGGCGCCGAATTAATCCAAAGCATCAGTCGAATGACCACCGGATCGATCAGTGTGAAACCCGTACAGATCATGAAACGCGCATGTAGCACCATATCTCGCCGCTTCAGCACGGCCAGAGCATAGGAGAAGCCGAACAGCGTCACGAGAGAGACCTGCAGATACAGCACATAGGTCTGGCGAGCGAAGGCCTCGCCATCGAGCCCTTCGATCCGGTTGTGGGCAAGCAAGATCATGCTGGCGAGGATTACCGGCACGAGCCCGTAGGAGGCACGACCTAGCGCGCGATGCCAAGCTCGTCGTCGCGTGCGGATCGCGACGGGTTGTGCGATCAGCATCAGCATCCACAACGTCGCCGTGAACGCATGAAGATGAGTATAGGCGCTGTTCGCGCCGAGTTGCGAAAGATAGCTGGGCCAAAACGCAACCAGCGCCACCAGCAGGAGGCCGGCGAAGTACGGTCCGCTTCGGGCAAGATCAAACGGCCTCTGTTTGGGTCCTACGGCGGAGGGTTCGTCGGCCAAGCTTCCGGTGGGGAGTGATCCACTCATGCGGCACCTCATCCATGGATAGCTGTCTGGGACCCGCAGTGGGTTTGCCCATTCCTACTGCGGCGCTGGATCGACGCCACGCACGCGCTCAGGATCCGGCGAAGCAAGATTACTGCACGCGCCAGCCTGTGCCAACTGACGTCGGTGGGTGTTATTACAGCGGTGTTCCGACCGCGAACCCCGACTCTCGTTGTGACTGAGATTGAACCTGGTGGGCGGTGCACGACTCGAACGGTATCTGAAATAATCACGCTTGTAACCGCTCTTGTTACCACGCCCTCCCTACCCCATCAGACACCCACCTCCCTAAACCCAAAGAAGCCCCGCCGTAACGGGGCTTCTAAGTGGTGGGCGCCGTAGCCGCAACCTATTGACTCAAAGACTCATGCCGATAGCGGGCAGCGGGCAACGCAGCTATCATCGTCGGTTATTCACCTGCCCCCTAAGTAAAGGAACTGCTCGAATGAAGCGCAGGAATCATCCCGCGACAGTGCTCTTCGGATTTGGTTTCCCCCTGGTTCTTCTCGCGGCGTCCTTTCTCGGCCCGACCGCCGGACCCGAACCGGTTGCCCGCGCTGGAGACGACCTCCCCGTCATCCAGTGGAACGACAACGACCGCGTCAGCGGCGAGCTTGCGGACGGCGCGCTCACCCTGCAGCTCGAGGTCGTGCGGGGCGCGTGGCAACTGCTCGGCGAGGACAAGCCGGGCGTGGAGACACTCGCCTTCCGCGAGGTCGGCCGCGCCCCCGAGAACCCGGGGCCGATGATCCGTGTTCCGCTCGGCACCGGGGTCCGTGTCTCGATCTCCAACCCGCTAGACCACGCGCTCGTCATCCACGGTCTATCGAGCCGCCAAGTGGCGGTCATGGACAGCCTGCTCGTCCCTGCAGGGGAGACCCGCGAGGTGCGCTTCGTCGCCGACGCCGCGGGCACATTCTACTACTGGGGCACGCGTCCCGGCGTACCGATGGACGAGCGGATCTACGAGCACAGCCAGCTGAACGGCGCGTTGATCGTGGACATACCCGGGAGTGCGCCGACGCCGACAGAGCGAGTGATGATCCTGTCGATCTGGTTCGCTGAGGCCGACGAGGACGGAGAGCCCAACTGGGCGGCCGAGACCTTTGCCATCAACGGCCGGCCGTGGCCACACACCGAACGATTCGAGTACAACCTGGGCGACACCGTGCGGTGGCGGCTGATCAACACGACCGACCGGACGCACCCCATGCACTTGCACGGGTTTTTCTTCGAGCTGGAGGCCAAAGGCGACAACGCGCGCGACCACGAGCTCTGGCCGGCCGACCGCCGGCTCGGGGTCACCGAGAGGATGGCGCTCGGGACTACCGCCCGGCTCGCGTTCACACCCGACCGGCCCGGCGGCTGGATCTTCCATTGCCACATCAGCTACCACGTCGTCGCGAACGCGCTGCCGGGCGAATACGAGACCGGCGCCGAGCGCGATGAGGCGCTCCTCCACGGCCATCACGATGGCGACATGAACCGGCACGTAGTCACCGGCATGGGCGGGCTCATGATGGGGTTTTACGTCCGGCCACCGGAAGGGTACGTGCCCGACGAGCCGAAGCGGCGTGAGCTCCGGCTCTACATTCAGTCGGACTCGATCCCCGGCGAGCGGCGACGGTTCGGCTACGCGCTCCAGGAGCCCGGCGATCCCGAGCCGCCGAGGGATCGGATCGACTGGCCTGGGCCGACGATCGTCACCTGGCAGGGCGAACCGACCAGCGTCAAGGTCATCAACCGGATCGCCGAGGCGAGCCAAATTCACTGGCACGGGCTTGAGATCGAGAGCTACTTCGACGGCGTAGCGGGGATCGGAGGCTATCCGGGCAACGTCACACCAGCAATCATGCCCGGCGACTCGTTCGAGATGCGGATCACCCCGCCCCGGCCAGGCAGCTACATGTACCACACGCACGTCAACGACATCCGCCAGCAGAGCGCGGGCCTGTACGGCGGCTTCGTCGTCCTGGGAGAAGGCGAGGACTGGGACCCGGAGCACGACCGCGTGTTCCTGTTCAGCACCAACTCGGAT
>JBDHFX010000172.1:0-5595 GCA_039590215.1 Gemmatimonadota bacterium
TGGTCGAAGAGGTGTATCCCGAGAAGGGGAAAGTCAAGGTAACGGTAAGTCTGTTCGGGCGGCCGACCGCCGTTGAGCTCGATTACTTGCAGCTCAAGAAAACCAACTGAAGATGGCAATAGGATAGACAATGGCCAAGAAGATCATCGCGCAGATAAAGCTCCAGATCCCGGCTGGGCAGGCGAATCCCGCTCCGCCGGTTGGACCAGCTTTGGGTCAGCACAGCGTGAACATCATGGAGTTTTGCAAGACCTTCAACTCGAAGACCGCGCAGCAGGCGGGTCTCATCATTCCAGTGGTCATCACCGTCTATGCCGATCGTTCGTTCACCTTCATCACCAAGACGCCGCCTGCTGCGGTGCTGTTGAAGAAGGCGGCGGGGTTGGAAAAAGCCTCATCCGAGCCGAATCGGGACAAGGTAGCCAGCGTGACCCGTGAGCAATGCCGAGAGATCGCGCGAACCAAGATGGCGGACCTGAACGCAGTCGACATCGAGGCAGCGGCCAACATGATCGCGGGCACCGCTCGGTCGATGGGCATCGAGGTGACGAGCGAATGAGTCCAAAACTGGCGAGCCGCGGTCGTCGTTACCGGGAGGCGGCCGAGAAGCGAGAGAACGATCAGCGGCACACAGTGGCGGGAGCGGTTGAAGCGCTGTTGGCGATGCCGGCGGCCAAGTTCGAGGAAACCATCGAGCTGGCCGCGCGCCTTGGGGTGGATCCGCGGCACGCCGATCAAATCGTGCGCGGGACTGTTGTCCTCCCGCATGGCACGGGTCGGAGCGTAAACGTAACCGTCGTCGCTCAAGGCGAGAAGCAGCGCGAGGCCGAGGACGCGGGCGCTGATGTCGTAGGTGGCAAGGAGATCGTGGAGAAGATCCAAGACGGTTGGTTGGAGATGGACGTCATCATCGCTACGCCTGACATGATGAGTGAGGTCGGGAAGCTCGGACGTCTGCTTGGACCCCGAGGTCTAATGCCGAACCCAAAGAGCGGCACGGTAACCTTCGACGTCGGGAAGGCGGTGCGCGAGGTCAAGGCTGGGAAGATCGAGTTCCGGACCGACAAGACTGGGAATATCCACGTACCAGTCGGCAAACGTTCGTTTACCAAGGATCAACTGGTCGAGAATATCCAGGTGTTCATGGAAACGATAGTGCGGGCCAAGCCGGCTACGTCGAAGGGGCAGTACGTGCGATCGGTAACGATCTCGAGCACCATGGGTCCGGGTGTCTCGCTGGACGCCAACCTGTTCCGCGCATAACGGGAGCGAAGATTCGATGGCTACGGCTGAGAAGAAAAAGATCGTAACCGGGCTCGGAGCCCGTTTGAATGGGGTCAAGTGTCTGTACCTGGCGGATTTTACCGGTCTCGGCGTAGCTGAGATAACCGATCTCCGTCGTCACCTATCGGACGCCAACGTTGACTTCGTGGTCGTGAAGAACACGCTCGCCAAACGCGCGCTCGAGGATACCCCGTACGCCGCGTTGGCCGAGTACCTGGAAGGCCCGAATGCGTTTGCGTTTTCGACCGAGGATGTGGTGAGCCCAGCTAAGGTGCTGACTGACTTCGCCAAAGCCTCCGATCGGCCACAGATCAAGGCCGGCGCAATCGAGGGGCAGGTCGTCTCTCTGGAGGAGATTCGGCGCATCGCGAAGCTCCCGGGCCGAGAAGCGCTGCTCGGTCAGATCGTTGGGTATGCTCGTGCGCCGATCGCTGGACTCGTATATACGCTGAACGGGCTGCTGTCGCAGTTCGTCCGGACTATGGATGCGGTGCGCGCTCAACGCGAACAAAGCGAGCCCGCGCCAACGGAAAAAGCCGCAACTGTCGAAGAAGAGACGCCGGTCGAAGACGTCGCGATGGCAGATCAGGAGGTACCCGCGGAGGAAGAGGGATCTCCACCAGCTGATGTTGAAGAACCAGACCCGGAAAGCTAGCAAGGCATTCACCGTAACCCGTTAAGGAGAGTAGTATGGCCAAAGCGACCTTAAAGAAGGATGAGATTCTCGAGGCGATCGGTAACATGTCGGTTCTCGAGCTGGCCGAGATGGTCAAGGACATGGAGGACAAATTCGGCGTTACGGCGGCTGCACCGGTTGCGGTTGCGCCCGCCGCCGGTGGTGCTGCCGCTTCAGAAGCAGAGGAAGAGAAAGACTCTTTCGATGTCGTCCTAACAGCGGCTGGTGATAAGAAGATTCAGGTTATCAAGGTGGTCCGCGAGCTGACTTCACTAGGCCTCAAGGAGGCCAAGGAATTGGTCGACGGCGCCCCCAATCCGATCAAGGAAGATGTGACCAAGGCGGAAGCCGAGGAGGTCCAGAAGAAGATCGAAGAGGCTGGCGGGTCAGTCGAACTCAAGTAGACAAGGACTTTCTTCTAGTCAGCCCAGCGAAAAGGAGTCGCATTTGAGCCCCAAGACGCTCGAGAAGCAACACTCATTCGGCAAGCTCGGCGAATCGATGGACATGCCCGACCTGCTGGCGGTCCAGAAGGAGTCGTTCGCCAAGCTTCTTCAGGCCGACCTGGCGCCCAATAAGCGGGTAGCCGACGGACTCCAGGCTGTTTTTCAAGACGTTTTTCCGATTACCGACGTCAAGGAGAACTACTCGCTGGAGTTTGTCCAGTACTCGATCGGTGACCCGAAATACACCGTTGAAGAGTGCCAGGAGCGTGACATGACGTTCTGGTCATGAAGGAGGAGGTGGAGGGCGAGAAGAAGATCAAGGCGGTGACCGAGAAAGAAGTCTTCTTGGGTGAGGTACCTCTGCTTACCGAGCTTGGGACTTTTGTCATAAACGGGGCCGAGCGAGTGATTGTCAGCCAGCTCCATCGTTCACCCGGCGTCGTTTTCGAGGAGAACATTCATCCCAACGGGCAAAAGATCTATAGCGCCCGGATCATCCCGTTCCGTGGGTCGTGGGTTGAGTTCAACGTCGACATTCACGACGTAATCAACGTGCACATCGACAAGAAGAAGAAGTTCCCTGTCACGGCACTGCTGCGCGCATTCGGCTACGAAACGAACGAGGAGATTCTCAAGCTCTTCTACAAGAAGAAGAAAGTCGACATCTCCGATACCAAGGACCGCGAACGGAGGCACGACTTGTTGGGTGCTCCGCTAGCTGACGACATCATCGACAAGAAGACCGGCGAGATCTTGTTCGAGGCCAATACGGAGATCAACGCGGACGTCTATAAGCTCCTTCGTAAGAAGGGAATAAAGAAATTCGCGATTTACGCGAGTGAGCTAGGGCTGCCGCGGACCGAAGCGCATCTGATCGCAAACACGCTTCGGAAAGATCCCACTACCGATCAGAACGACGCTTTGCAGAAGATCTACAGCCTCATGCGATCGGGCGATGCCCCAAATCTGACAATCGCTCGCGAACACCTCGAGCGTTTGTTCTTCGACTCCAAGCGCTACGACTTGGGCCGGGTCGGACGTTACAAGCTCAACCAGCGGTTGAAGGTCGACGACGCCGCCGACGTGACGGTTCTCAGGCGTGAGGACTTTGTCGAAATCATCAAGTACTTGATCCAGTTGAGAAACAGCGTTGGCTACGTTGACGACATCGATCACTTGGGTAACCGTCGTGTGCGATCTATTGGCGAGCTGATCGCCAATCAATTCTCGCTTGGCCTGTCGCGTATGGCGCGGCTCGTGCGGGAGCGGATGACAACGCAGGATCCGGAGAAGATGTCGCTCGATGACCTGGTGAACGCTCGAACGGTGAGCGCGGTTATCAACGCTTTCTTTGGCTCGAGCCAGCTGTCGCAGTTCATGGACCAGACGAACCCGTTGGCTGAGATGACGCACAAACGGCGCTTGTCGGCGCTGGGACCTGGCGGCCTGACACGCGAACGGGCTGGTTTCGAGGTGCGCGATGTTCACTACTCCCACTACGGCCGGATGTGCCCGATCGAGACGCCGGAGGGGCCGAATATCGGTCTCATCACGAGCCTGTCGACCTACGCGCGGATCAACGATCTGGGCTTCATCGAGACCCCGTACCGAAAAGTTGTCAAGGGTAGGGTTACGGACCAGATCGTCTATCTGTCTGCGAGCGAAGAGGACCATTACGTAATCGCCCAGGCGAACGCTGAGCTCGACAGCAAGGGGCGGTTCAAGAACGACTACGTCTTGTGCCGAAAGCGTGGCGACTTTCCACTGATGAAGCCGGCCGAAATCGACTTCATGGACGTCTCGCCGGAGCAGCTGGTCTCGATCGCGGCGGCATTGATTCCGTTCCTCGACCATGACGACGCCAACCGCGCGCTGATGGGCTCGAACATGCAACGACAAGCGGTGCCACTGTTGGAGCCGCAGGCACCGGTCGTCGGAACCGGGCTCGAGAATCGGGTGGCGATCGACTCCGGCGCAGTAGTGATCGCATTGCGTGACGGCGTAGTCGAGAGCGTCACCTCAGATCGGATCATCGTACGACGCAAGGGCAAGAGCGGCCCAACAGACGGCAACGGCAAAATCGATTTCGCCAACGCAGACATTTACGAGCTCATGAAATTCCGTCGTACCAATCAGGACACGTGCATCAACCAGCGTCCAATTGTGACTCGCGGAGCAACTGTGAAGGCGGGGCAGGTCCTCGCGGATGGGGCCGCGACTTCGGGCGGCCGGCTGGCGCTGGGTGTCAACACGCTGGTGGCGTTCATGCCTTGGTACGGCAGCAATTTCGAAGATGCCATCATCCTCAGCGAGAAGCTTGTCAAGGACGACACCTTTACTTCCGTCCACATCCAGGAACTTGAGCTCCACGTTCGGGATACCAAGCGCGGTCAGGAAGAGATTACGCGCGAGATTCCCAACGTCGCCGAGGAAGCGCTGGTCAACCTGGATGATCGCGGGATCGTTCGGATTGGGGCGTCGATCAAGCCGGGCGACATCTTGGTAGGCAAAGTCAGTCCCAAGGGTGAAAAGGAGCTGTCCCCCGAGGAGCGGCTGTTGACCGCGATCTTCGGTGAGAAAGCCAAGGATGTCAAGGACACCTCGCTGAAGGCATCGCCGGGGTTGGAAGGCGTGGTCATTGATGCCAAGGTCTTCAGCCGCGACGAGAACGATCCGCTGACGGAACGCGACAAGCAACTCGAGATCGATCGCGCCAAGCGCTACGAGGAACGCGAGGTGGCCAAGGTAACGGCCAGCCGCAACGAACAGTTGTCAGAGATTCTCAAGGGCGCAACGGTTCAGTCGCTCAAGCATGGCAAGAGTGAACGTCAGAACATCTTCAAGATCGGCACCAAGCTGAAGGCAAAAGACGTCGAAGAACTGAACCTGTCGACGATCGAATGGCGCACGGCCGAGCTCAAGGAGAAAAGAGCAAACGGACAGTTGCAAGAAGTCGTTGCCGCGGCGAAGGAAAAGGCCGACAACATTCGCGAAAAGACCGTCGAGCGCATCGAGAAGATCCACCAACGCGACGATTTACCGCCTGGCGTGGTGCAACTGGTCAAAGTGTACGTAGCTCAGAAGCGTAAGGTCTCCGTCGGTGACAAGATGGCTGGGCGGCACGGGAACAAGGGTATCGTGGCGCGTGTCGTACCGGAGGAAGACATGCCCTTCCTGCCAGATGGTACG
>JBDHFX010000173.1:0-3465 GCA_039590215.1 Gemmatimonadota bacterium
CTCGACAAGCAAGTTGGCTCGGCAGGCCGACGTTCGTCATTGTTATTACTTACTTATGCAGTGGTTGGGCCCCCAGGATTCGAACCTGGACTCTCGGCTCCAAAGGACTCGACCGGGCGCTGGTCAGCGCTGATTCGCGCCGATTGTGAGAGAACTGAGCAGGTCGATCACCACTCAGCGCCGGCTGGCGCTGGTGGGTTTTGTCACCGCCGTTGGCACCACGGAAGCACGAGCCCTATTCCCGCCGCAAACTCTTCAGCCGAATAATCGCCCGCCGCGCCTCCTCCACCATCGGCTGTAGCTCGGGGTCGGCGTCCTGCCAGTAGTGAACGAAGTACTCGTACGACTCGACCGCCTTATCGTACTCCTCGAGCTGCTCGTAGATCTTGCCCAATTCACGCTGGGCCAGCGGTTCGGTCGATAGGCGCGCCGGCGCACTGCCATCACCGAAGGACCGGTACACCCGCTCCGCGTCCTGAAGGCGGCCCAGTTCCTGGTAGAGCTGCCCCAGCCATAGGTGGACGATCGGGACTCCTCTTGTCTTGGAGACACTGAGGAGAGCCAGTGCGGCCTTTCGCTGGCCTCGCCGCCAGAGGGCGTACCCCTCCAGGGCCTTCGCGCGCGCAGCCGAGTACCGTCCACTATACGGCATAAATCCATCAGTGGTATCCGCCTCTGCGAACGCGCGCTCCACCCGTCGCTCCAACTCCACGGTCGCGCGTGCGTGATCAGGCCAGCGACCTCGATCAGCTGCGAAGGCACCTGCGTAAAAAACCGTCGCTACGGAAGCAACGCTATCGATTGCGGTCGGATCGAGCGCCTCGGCGAGCGTCTCCTCGGGGATCGGTAGCCCCACAGTAAGGGCCCAGTAGGCGCTTGAGGCTCGCCGGCCAGCGGACATCGCAGGATCGTCCAGGCGGGGAAGGCTCTCCCGCAAGCGACCGTACCAAAGCGCAGTGTTGTGGAACAAGCGATAAGCTGCCGCCCCTCTTTGGTTCTCGTCGCCACGCTCGTAAAGTTCGAGAATCAGGGACTGGTGCGCAGATTCCCGCGGATGATCCAAGAGCTCGGAAACCAATTGGATGGCTTTCAAGTCCATTGTTTGCAAACGGGGCATCGCCTCCTTCTGCGCCGTGGAATCACCAAATGCAAGATCGAGCGCAAGTCGCCCTACACGAGCCAACACGTTGTCAGGGGCGAGCCTCTCGAACATTGCCAACCGCTGCTCGGCGCGGGCACTGTCGGGGAGCCACCACGCGAACTGGACATAGTGATAGCGATACTCCGCGTTCTGTGGATCGAGCTCAACCGCTCGCTCGAATGCCTGTTCCATCTCCTCTGCAGTAGCCAGGGCGTTACGAGCGTGCAGGTACATCTCGCCGAGCCGGTGCCATGCCTGCGGGTCGTCCGGATACGTCTCCACGGCCCGGCGCGTCAATTCGAGCGAGTTTTGATTAAGCCGGAACCCGGCGCCGTGGGCCCGCATGAACAGAGCCTGACGAGCGGGCAGTCGGTCGGCCAGCCTAATTGCGCGGCGGAAATGGTGGACCGCTAAGGTCGCCCGTCCCACCGTCCACGCGTAAACGTAGCCAAGCCGGTAATGGGCCAGTGCGAAGGTGGAGTCGGCTTCGACCGCGCGCTTGTATGCGTCCTCGGCTGCGGTCAAGTCGAAGTGTCGGAAGTGGACCTCGCCCTCGAGGTACGCCTGAAGAGCTGTGGGAGACTCCGTTGTCAGACTAGCCAGGTCGATCTCGGGCAGTTCCTCCTCGCCGCGCTGGAGGATGACGCGGAGGGCATCGACCGCCAGCCGATCGACGAGTGGCAATACGTCATCCGGAGATCCCTCGACCTGTGCTTGGCCGAGACGTTCATTCGTATCCACATCATAGATACCCACTACGATCCGCACGTCTGAGTCGATCGCCACCACCGAACCAACCAGTGCGTACTGGGCGCGAGTGCGGCGTGCGACCTCCAGTGCGGTAGTAAGCTCGGGCGCATCGTCGCCAGGTACATGTTCACGCCACCGCACCAAGAGAGTGCTCGCCGGAATCGCTCGCAGACCACCCGCGCCATCCAGACCTGTGGAAAGGAGGTCGACCATCCCCTCGCGCAGAACCGCCAACTCCTCGCCCCGTACGCTAAAGGGCAGCACCGCGATTGCCGGCGCGGCGGTTGCACCTGGCGCCTGTTCGGGCCCGGCCCCGCTGTCTTTGAGCGCCACATACCACACCGCCAGACCCAAGATCGGAGCGACAATAGCGGCCCGCAGCCAGTGGCGACCGATTGACCGCGGAAGAGGCGCCCCCCTGCCTGCTACCGTCGCTGCTATCCCAGCCCTGGCTCCCTCCGTCGACTCCTCCCGCAACCGATCTGCCAGCTCGGTCACCGCCCCGTCAGGAGCTGCGTCGAATGCCTCTCGCATTTGCACCGCGTGCGCGTCCGCCTGGCGCAACGCTTCCGCCCGATCACCCGCCGCGGCCAGCGATTCCATCAGGCGTACCGTGGCGCGGCCACTGTAGGGATCGTGTGCGACCAGATCGCGCCACCACGACACGGCCTGCAGGTGATCACCACGCTGGGTCGCGTTCTCCGCTAGTTCATCCAGGGCCTGCGCGTAAGCGCGGGAGAACCGGTCCCGTTCCTCACGCGCCCACTCCTCGAACTCCAGCGCATCCTTTAGAAAGAGTCCGTCCAGGAACCCACCCCTGTATAACTCCACCGCTCGTTCCAGATCTCCCGACTCGATCGCGGTTTGAAACGCGGCCACGTCACTAACGCAACGCTCCGGGTCGATGCGCAAAGCATTTCCGACCACTTCCACGAGTTCGTGGTCTAGCTCATGATTCAACACGTAGATCGTATCACTCACCGAATGGCGAGCACTCTCGGGCGCGCTCTCAGGCCAAAGCATGCCGATCAGCTTGTCACGAGAGACCGGCTGGCCCCTTGCAACGGCCAGACAGGCCAGGAAGGCTAGGCGACGCGCCTGGACCGCGGGTCCAACAACCGGACCCTCCGGGCCCTCGATCGATGCGCCACCCAGGGGTATCGACATCGGCATGACGCCTAATCGAAATCCGCTAGATGGCCCCTACCTAAAATCAACATGAACGCTTCGTTGGGCGCATGCAAGACGGCGTCTTGATCCACACCAAACGCGCCGAATATCGGGGACGCAACGCTGCGGGTCCTCGTCTCCTCCCCGACGCTTGCCTCCCAACGCCACGAAGGACCCCAAGACCGCTGAGCTGCCGAAGGGCTTGCTCCGTTTTGCTACTCACCTGTGTAAGGAGGCTTCTCATGCGCTGGCGTATCGCAATCGTCGGAATACTCGCACTGTTCCTGGCTGTGAGCTGCCAACAGCAACCCGTTGGGCCAGCGGCTGACCAGGTTCCGGGAGTCGCGTTCAACTGGTTGAACAATCCTGACAACGGAAACCCGCGGATCTTTCGCAGCGAAACC
>JBDHFX010000174.1:0-4272 GCA_039590215.1 Gemmatimonadota bacterium
GATGGGTTGCCGGGGGGCTCATTATTGGCACGATTCTAGCGGGTTTTGGGCGTTTGCGCACGGAATTGACCCGCTTCCGAAAGGCGGCTACACTCGATCAAAACGATGCGTTTTTGCCTTTACCTCATTATCGCGTGCCTCGTTTTGGGCGCTCCCGCCAGAGTCCTCGGTCAGACCGGCTACGGCGAGTTCAACGTCCACGGCGCGACGTTGGTCGGAGACCTGTTCGAGGAGAGTGGCACCGCGCTCCAGTTTGGCGCCCGGGTGCTCTACCGCACGAACAGCGGTTTCGCCTTTGGCGGCAATCTCGACTGGGCGACCGCGGACAACATCCTCATCCGGTCCGGTTTGGACGGCTTGAGCGCGAGTATCCTCATGTACAGCTTCGAGATCGACTACGCGACGCGAGTCTCACCGCGGGCCGACTTCTTCTTCGGCGGTGGGCTTGGCGCAGCGACGGTCCAGTTCGATGCTGCCGACATACAGAGCAGCACCGGCACGCTGGTCCCGATCGGCGGCGGGGTCAAGCTGCTGAACCGTGAGGTCGACCCCTCGTGGGCGTTTCGCCTCGACGTTCGTGACAACATTATCGTGCGCACCGTTTTCGATCCCGTAACCGGAGCCGAGAACGACGAAGCGCGCCACAACTGGGAGCTGTCGGCCGGGATCTCGTTCTTGTTCGGTGGTGGCGGCGAAACGCGAGAGACTCAGCCGGAGCGCCCGGAACCCGGGCCGCCAGCTCCTGACGGCCTCCCCGTGGACGAGGCCGAGCCCCCAATCGACGAACCGCCGGGGCCACCGCCCCCCAGGCTCGAAGACGTGTTGGGGGAGGCCGAGCCGCCGGTCGAAGAGGATCGCGGCCCGCTGATGTGCGTCGACGGTCGGGAGTGGTTCGACAGCGGTACTCCGATCCAGTTCGATGACCGTGACTGGCGCCCGCTGGGTCGGCCGGAGCCGATCACCATCGACAATCTGATTCTGATCGGCGAGTACGACGGTATCCCGGTTTACGTGAACGCCTTCGCGACCGAGCCATACGTCGATCTGTGGCTACCGCGCTGCGGTCCCGGGAGCCTGTTCCATCTGTACGTGGAAATCGAAACCGGCGAGTGAGCTAGTCACACCACGCTGCGTCCGATCGACAGAATCCCGAGAACGATCAACCCAGCTGTCACCACTACGCCCAACAGCGGGAGCCCGTTTCCAGCGGGTTGCGGCCGCCGCTTGCGGACGACCGACGTCACGTGGAGCGTGACCAGAGCCAAGAGCATGAGCGTCAGGTGGCCTATGATCCCCGCCGCTCGCCCACCGGTGGCATAAAGCACGAGCCCCAGCAAGACCTGTAGATCCACCAGACCCGTAAACGTGGCCAGGACCGCTGGTCCTGGTGCCCAGGGCGAGTAGGCCGGCGGCGAGCACCAGGTACCGGATACCCGAATGGGCGTGAAAAAGCGCGGTCATGGAATTACCTCCCCCCGTCCCGGCGTCTGAGCCTGGGTCGGGCCTGGTGAGTGGTTAAACGATGAACGGGCTCGGGCCATTTGTTGTCCATAGAGGGAGAGTACCATCTTCCCAAGCCGGCGTCCGTCTGATCGGATGATGGCTGGCGCCGAACAGCGGTGCTGGTGAGGGGTACCGGGCGGGGCAACCCGCCCGGTTTTTATTTTCCCCCCAACCCTGCTCGTCCGAGCCAAAGCTGCCTCTACCCCGGGAGGTCCAATGACCGACACCAGTGCCACCCCCGTCGAAGCGCTCTCAGGCATCTCGGTGATCCGTGCCAGCGGTGATTGCCGTGGCTGGAACGGAATCCGCTACAAGACCGGAATGGCGGCTCACAATGTCGGATCGACGAGCTTGTCGATGAACGTGGCCACGATTCCGCCGAGTGGTGTGGCCAAGGCTCACATCCATGTCGGGTTCGAGGTCATGCTCTTTATCCTCGAGGGACGCGTACGACACGAGTACGGGCCCGGGCTCTCAAGCGTCGTCGACAATCAGGCCGGCGACTTCATCTACATCGAACCGGGTGTTCCTCACGAAGTGTTCAACCGCAGTGATTCGAAGCCCGTGATCGCTGTCGTGGCTCGTTCCGACGCCGCCGAGTGGGAGAACATCATCCCGTATGATCGTGAGACGGGCGCTGATCGTTAGCGTCGCCGATCGGCCCAGGGTACATTCGCCGCGCTATACATAGCGAATGCATACCATTCCCCACCGATCCAAGAGGATGCAAAAATGGGCCTCAATCTGACGCGAAAGATCATCGAGGAGCACCTCGCTGAAGGGGATCCTTCTGGTCTCGGAAACGAGATCGGGATACGGATCGATCAAGTGATCACCCCTGACGCGACCGGTGTCCTTTGTTACTTGCAGTTCGAATCCATGGGATTGGACCGCGTGCAGGTGAAGCGCGCCGTCGCTTACGCCGACCATGTCGTTTATCACTTCGATCCCAAGAACGCGGCCGATCACAAGTACTTGGAAACGGCAGCCCACAAGTACGGATCGTGGTTCAGCTTGCCCGGAAACGGCGTGTGCCACCAAGTGCATCAAGAGCGGTTCGCCGTGCCCGGCGACACGCTGCTGGGCTCCGACTCGCACACACCCACACAAGGTGGGGTCGGGATGTTGGCTATCGGTGCCGGCGGACTCGATGTCACCGTTGCTATGGGCGGGGGACCGTACTACTTCCCGATGCCAGCCATCGTCGAGGTGCGATTGGAGGGGCAGCTACCAGAGTGGGTGACCGCCAAGGACGTCATTCTCGAGATGATGCGGCGGGTGACGGTGAAAGGTGGACGCGGCAAGATCTTTGAGTACACGGGTTCGGGTGCGGCATCGCTGTCGCCTTACGAGCGATGCACGATTTGCAACATGGGAACCGAGCTCGGCGCTACGACATCGATCTTCGCGTCTGATGAGAAGACCGGCGACTATTTCGAGCGGTTGGGCCGTGGTGACGATTTCCGATTGGTAGAGCCCGACGCCGACGCCGAGTACGATGACCACATGACGGTCGATTTATCGGCGCTCGAGCCATTGGTCGCGTGCCCCTCGATGCCAGACAACGTCGTCCCGGTACGCGAAGTGGCTGGCACCCCGATTGATCAGGTCATCGTGGGGTCGTGTACCAATGGGGGGTACGAGGATCTGGTCGCGGTGGCTCGAATTCTGGCCGGCCACCAAGTAAACCCGAGCACGAACTTCGTCATCTCGCCGTCATCCAAGCAGGCACTCGAGATGATCGCTCGCGACGGGTTGATCGCCGACATCCTCGCCAGTGGCGCCAACCTGAGCGAGTCGACCTGTGGGGCATGCATCGGGGTCGGGCACGTCCCGGCGCCGGGCCAACGCAGCTTGCGGTCGTTCAATCGCAACTTCCCGGCACGCAGCGGGCTCAAGGACGATCAGGTATACCTTGCGAGCCCGGAGGTGTGCACGGTGGCGGCGATCACCGGTGAGCTTACCGATCCCCGCGATTGGAGCAGTCAGGCGCCTGAGAAGCGCTTGCCGGAGAAGTTCACCGGAACGAGGGCCGGTCTGATCGCACCGGCCGAGGATCCAGCGGGGGTTGCGGTCATGCGCGCTTCGCACATCACCGACATACCGCTTTCCGGTCCGCCCGCCGACACGCTGGCCGGCGAGGTGTTGATCGTTACCGGCGACGATATCACGACCGATGATATCGTTCCGGCCACCGCCGAGATGCTCTCCAACTGGGCCAACATCGACGCGGTTTCGAGGTTTATCTTCAAGCGTTTGGACGCCGACTTTCCGGAGCGGACTTTTGCCAAGGGTGGTGGATGGATCGTCGGTGGGGCGAACTATGGCCAGGGATCGTCGCGCGAGCACGCCGCGATGGCTCCGATGTACATGGGCATCAAGGGCGTGATAGCGAAGTCATTCGCCCGAATCCATAAGGCGAATCTGGTGAACTTTGGCGTCGTGCCACTGGTGTTCGCCGACCGATCCGACTACGACTCGGTCGAGCCGGGCGACGAGCTGCTGGCAAACGACGTTCATGGGGGAATCGACGCTGGCCGAATCACCATTCACAACCAGACCCGCGGTACCGAGTTCGAGACGGTGATCGACCTCACCGAGCGCGAGCGCAGGCTACTAAAAGCCGGCGGGGTGTTACCGTACACGCGCGCTAAAGGCGGCGTAGCAGCTTAGGAGGCTCTAATGGAGGAACGACAGTCGGCGGCGATGCGCCGAATCAGCTGGATTGTTGGAGCGGTTTTGATGGGCGGCGCGATCGGGTGCGGTGGT
>JBDHFX010000175.1:0-5749 GCA_039590215.1 Gemmatimonadota bacterium
GGTTGGCGGGGATCGCCAGGGCAGTCTGGTACGCCTCGGCCATTCCGGATCGCCGCTCAAAGGCGTGGAAGAACTGCTGCCGCTTTCCCTTCAGTTTGCGGAAAACAACTAGCTTGCGGAAGATGATGGCCCAAGAAACGAGCGAGAAACCGAGCAAGATGAGGAGAATCCCTTTCGCGAACCAACCGCTGGTCACGACCATCGTCCATATCGATGGCTCGGCAGGTAGCGACCGTGACCCGAGCTGAAGGAGCTCGATCATGGAGAGTCCGCCACGCGCTGAGAGTTGATCCGCCGCTCGATGTATCTCATCGTCTGCTCCAGACCATCTTTGAGAGGTACGGCCGGCCGCCACTCGAGCTCCTGCTCGGCTTTGGCGATATCGAGAACGCTGCGCGCGAGCTCGCCGGCCCGGGCGGCTGCAAACACCCGCTCGACTTCGCATCCGGCCCCAGCCATCAACACGTCCGCGAGCTCACCGACGCTGGTACCCCGACCGGTGCCGATGTTCCACGCTCTTGCGACGATGGTGTCCGGCGCGGGTAGTGACCGAGTACTGGCCCGCCAGTTGGCTTCAACAACGTCGGCGACGTGGACGTAGTCCCGTTCCTGCTTACCGTCACCAAATAGCGTGATCGACTCCTCCTTGAGGATCTGTGCGGCGAAGATCGCTATGACCCCGGCCTCGCCGCCTGGCTCTTGGCGCGGCCCGTAAACGTTGCTGTACCGGAGGGCGGCATAGTCCATCCCGTGTACGCAGGCGTAATAATGTAGGTACTGCTCCCCAACCAGCTTGGTCACCCCATAGGGCGACAACGGCCGGAGAGGATGGTCCTCTGGCGTCGGGATAACCGTCGGCTCTCCATACACGACACCACCCGACGAGATATACACGACCCGCCTTGTCCCGTGGCGCCGAGCGCACTCGAGCACGTTGAGCAGGCCGAGAACGTTCGTGCGGGCATCGAGGGCGGGATGGGCAACCGACACCCTGACATCCATTTGAGCCGCGTGGTGGTTAACCAGATCGAACCCACCACGCTCGAAAACCGAGTCGACTTCGTGGCTGTTGAGTTCCAGTTGCACGAATTCGGCTGCTTCAGGTACCCGGTCCCGCTTGCCGTTCGACAAGTCGTCTAAGACCGTGACCTCGCAACCCTCAGCCAAGTAGCGATCGGCAACATGGGAGCCGATAAAGCCGGCCCCTCCGGTAACCAGCACGCGCCGGGGGGAAAATGATTCGCTCATAGGCATCGGGCGCCTCAATATAAGATCGATCCAGCTTGTCCCGAATTGTCGGGCCTTCTATATTTTTGTTTTCCTTCTCGGATAGAGTCTAATCTTGTCGATCGCGTCAGGATAATACCATGGCAAAAGTATGCTACGTCTGCAGCAAAGCGCCCCGCTCAGGCAACACTGTCAGTCACGCCCACAACAAGCGGCGTCGCCGATTCCTCCCCAACCTACAGAGCGTGCGGGTGCGAGATAATGGCGGCGTCAAGCGCGTTCGTGTTTGCGCCAGTTGTATCCGGGCCAACAAGGTTCGCAAGGCGATCTAGCCAAGGAGGTGTATAGTGACAAAGGCGTGGAATCTCCTCACAATCGGTGGATTGCTGCTGATCGTGGTTTCGTTCTTCGCGGACCAAATCGGCGTGGGGCGGAATCCAGGATTCGGCTGGGGGCAAGGGGCCGGTGTCGTCTTGGGGCTGGTGCTGATCCTGGTTTCGCCGTACATGAAGCGTCGCCGGGCTCGGCTCCCCGACTCGACGGATACCGCCACACCACAGAGCTAGCTCCACGCAGGTCATCGCCGCCAGGCCGGGTCCTCGAGTAGCAGGTTGTGGCTAAACAGTGCCTGACCAGCCACTCCGTCTCGCGCCAGTGCGTTTGCCACTTGTTGGGTCTCAGTCGGGTCCAGCCGATCGAGACGCACGCCGACCCATAACTTGGCTCGCGGCAGGGTCGGGGGATAACCACGGACGATTTGCAGAACGTCCTCGGGCCGGTCCCTGTAGGCCATTGGGACGACTTCGGCAACCAGGCCTCGCTCGAGCCACCCGCTCCAATCTTGGCCAAACGACCGATCGGCTTCCGCCGGGATCGGTAAAACCGCGGTTGACAGAACCACCTCGGGTCTCACCAGAGCCAGATCATCATGAATGAGTCCCACAAGATATGTCAGCGTAGCGCTGCCCGATTCGGGCGCCCAACCGCTAGGGTATCGGATGTAGTCCAGGTGTACGCCTTCAACCGGGTAGCGTAGCGCCAGCTCCAACACGAACCGGCGCAACTGAGTCCGGACCTCCATTTGAGAGGGATCGAGGAACCATCCTTCACCGGTGAGTCCAGCGCGATCAAGTTCGCGTCGACTCAGATCACGAATCGAGCGCCCGGAACGATCCGTGACAAACCACTCCGGTCGACGACGGTACACGTGCAAGGGGTTTGCTGGAGGATCAGGGGCTGACCACGCCAACATCGCGTTGATCCAGGCGTGGACCTCGAGCCCGCGAGACTGGGCGGATTCGACGGCCTCCCCAAATGGATCCTCCCAACCCGGTTGGGTCGGGTCTCGGGCGGGCGCTGGAAAGACGCGACTCGGGTAATACGCGTCCCATCGACCCGACACCTGCAGATAGATCCGCCGACACCCGACGCGCTCGACCTCGGCGAGCGCCTTCTGCCACGTCGCACGACTACTAAGGGCGTTTCGAACAACCCAAACCGCGCACGGTGTAGAGAGAAAAGCGCTGCGCTGCGCCACGACCGGTGCTGCCCCTGCCAAAATGGCACCTAGAACAACCGCCCCAATCAGACCGCACCGGTGGACGATTCTCCGAGGTTGCTGTAGATTATAGGTTTCCGACAATTTCATATCTCTTCGGAGTCAAATGTGGCTAATTTCGACCTAGAAACGCTTCGGGAACGGTACTCAACCCGGAACATGCGCGTGCTGCTGGCCCGGATGCTGACCAAGTCCGCGACACGGGCGGCACGCGACTCCAGATCTGTGCCGGCCGCGATGAGCTCCGCCAGGTTTTCCTGAGCCCCCACTGCAAAGACGCGCAGACGATCCGGACGCCCGACCCTGGGCCCCAGGACGAGCAGTCGGACGCCGCCTAGCAGGCGGCTATCCGTCCGCCTCCCTGACCGCCTCCAGAGTTCGCTTCGTTGTCTGTCCCGCCCGGAACATCTCGAGAGCCGTCTCAAAAACCCAGAGTGGCGGCACGCCAACCAGCCGATAGCCGTTGACAAAGAACGTTGGCGTGCCAGTAACCGCCAATGAGAGACCTAGCGCGATGTCACGCTCGACGACCTCCGCATGTCTGCCGGTCGAGAGCGCACTCGCGAAACGTTCTGTGTCCAGTTCCAGCGAGTCCGCATAGCCGATTAGGTCAACGTCGGTTAATCGATCCTGATGCGCGAAGAGCAGATCGTGGTAGCGCCAAAACGCTCCTTGCCCCTGGGCTTCGACGGCAGCTTGCGCCGCCCGCCCGGCGTACGCGTGAACCGGCAGAGGGTAGTGGCGGTACTCGAGTCGAACCTGATCGCCGTAGCGCGCGAACAGTGAGTCGATGACCGGTTTCGCACGCCCGCAAAACTGACATTGGAAATCGCTGAACTCGACGATCTCAAGGACCGCGTCGATGTTGCCGCGGACAGCGGGCGGAGGGGACGATTGCGACTGGGCCGGATGCGCCAGAATCACCAACGCCAACATCGGGGCCCAGATCGACTTCAGAGTCATTGTGTGCAACACGACACGGGAAACTAGCGAGCCAATGATCGGCCGCTAGGTCGCTTGTAAGTGGTAGCTACTCGGTGGCGATCGCTTCACCGTGGGGGGGCGGCGCGGCGCCTCCGTCGGGTCCGATCAACTCCAGGTAGGCGGTCTCGGCACCATCACCGTGACGGAAGTCGCCCTTCAGAATTCGCGTATAACCGCCTGGCCGGTCAGCGTACATCCCGGCCCAGTAGTCGAAAAGGCCTCGCAGGACCTTCTTGTTCTGAATGTACCGGGCGGCCTGACGACGAGCGTGGAGATCGCCACGTTTAGCCAGTGTCACCAACTTCTCGGCTACCGGTTTCACCCCCTTGGCTCGAGTGAGGGTGGTCTCCACCCGCCCGTGCTGGAACAGGCTCGTAACCAGGTTTCGGGTCATCGCCAACCGATGGGCCGCGTCACGGCCGAGTTGATTGCCTTTCTTCCGATGCTTCATGTGATCTACCTCGCGGTCGAGCTGTGCCGCCGCTAGCCCTCGGTTTCCTCGTCGCCATCTTCGTCGAGCTCGATGTCTGGCAGGCGTCGCAACTCCTCAACGTCTTGTAGTACGTAGCCCGACTCCGGCGATCCGCTCACCTTCATATCAAAGTGCAGACCGTGGCGTCCTAAGATGTCTGAGATCTCGTCCAACGACTTTTTGCCGAAATTCCTAAACTGCAGCATTTCGGGTACGCTCCGCTGAACCAAGTCGCCGAGCGTTCGGATGTTCGAGGCCTTAAGGCAGTTGCTCGATCGGACAGACAGCTCGAGCTCCTCGACCGGTCGCGCGAACAGCTCCTTCAACCGATTGTGCTTCTCCTCCAACTCACCCTCGAGCTCTTGCTGCGGCTCGTCAAACGACAGGAAGTACTCGCAGTGGGTTCGCAGGATCTCTGCTGCCTGCGCGACTGCATCCCAAGGGCACCGTTGGTCGTGATGTGAAGTGTCAATCGATCATAGTCGGTGCGTCGGCCGACTCGCGTATTCTCAACCTCGAAGTTTGCCCTTACGACCGGGCTAAATATCGAGTCGACCGGAATGAAGCCGATCTCCTGCCGCCGCTCGCTGTCGTGTTGATCTGCGGATACGTAGCCACGACCGCGCTGGACGAAAATCTCCATCTCGAACTTCTTGTTCTCGTCGAGCGCGAGGAGCTCCAGCTCCGGGTTCAAGATCTGAACCTGAGGGTTCTTCTCGAAAGCCTCGGCGGTAACCACACCCCGCTTGCTCTTGCTCAGCCTGAGCGTGCTCTCCTCCACATCATCCGCCAGGGAGATCACCAACCGTTTCAGGTTCATGACTAGCTCGGCGGTGTCGTTTACGCTCCCTGGAATCGTGGAGAATTCGTGCAACACGTTGTCGATTTTGACGCCTGAAACGGCAGCTCCTTCCAGCGACGACAACAGCACCCGGCGCATCGCGTTGCCGAGTGTAAGACCAAAGCCGCGCTCGAGGGGTTGGATTGTGAACTGGCCAAAAGTCTCGGTTAAAGAGGTGGTGTCTTTCTCAACACGCCTCGGCAATACGAAGTTCTCCAAAGCCATCAGGTCCTCCTGCGATCGATACATGGGATGTTGCTACTTAGAGTAGAGCTCGACAATCAACTGTTCCTCGGCCGCGATCGGAATTGTCTCCCGGGTCGGCAGCTCCAGCATGCGGCCTTCCATCGACTTGAAGTCAACTTCTAACCACGGAAGCGTGCCTTCTTTGCCGCGGCTCTCGATGGCGCCAAGAATCAGCGGCATCTCACGGCTTTTCTCCCTCACCCGAATCTCATCGCCGGGTGACACCTGGTACGACGGTATATCCACGATACGATCATTAACCTGGATATGGCGGTGTCGAACCAGCTGTCGAGCGGCCTTCCGAGAGGGCGCGAGTCCCAATCGATACACGACATTGTCGAGTCGCCGCTCGAGCATAACCAGCAGATTCTCACCGGTAACACCGGGCCGCGCGGCCGATTTCTGGAAGTAGTTCCGAAAC
>JBDHFX010000176.1:0-2902 GCA_039590215.1 Gemmatimonadota bacterium
CCGCCCCGTCTTCACGGAGGAATCAGCTAGACAAGCCGGCTTCCGCGAGGTTCGACGTGAGTTGATCCACCACGGTTTTACGTCCGAGATCGTGATCGGGAAGAAATGAGCCCACCATGAGGAAGCCCCGTCACGGCGGGGCTTCTTTGGGTTTAGAGCGTAGGTGATTTGGTGGGGCAGGGAGGGCGCGGTGACAAAGACGGTAACAGAGGCTGATAGCTTGAGGACTCCGCCGCAGCGTTAGAATCTTCTCACAAACGGCGTTCAGCGTTGCTGCACGCTGGCACCAGATCATACGTTTCTGTGATGCGAATCTTGCTGGTCGAGGATGACCGGAATCTTCGGGGTTTTTTGCTGAAGCTACGATCAAGAGCTCCAAGCACTTCCCGAACGAGCCCGGGAACTGGGCCTACTTCAGCTTCACGAGCGACAAAGGTCCGCTGGAGAACGTGGCTACACCGGTCAACAAAGTCGTGTGCAACGCCTGCCACATGCAGAATGCGGCAGATGACTGGGTCTTCACTCAATACTACCCAGTGTTGAAGGCCGCGAAGGGATTTGGAGAGGGATCGCCGGAGAACTGAGGTGTCTGGTAGGCTGGAAGCGTTCGCCGTGGACGGTCAACCGACTAAAGAACGCATGGTCGGTCCTCGGCGTCTCTCAGGAAGGAGATCGAAGATGGGAAAGCTAATCGTCGCAGGTGTCGTTGCCGCTGGGATCGCGCTCGGCACGGCGTGTCAGGCCACGGACACGGATGATACGGAGCCGGAGCAGGCCGCCTTCTCGCCGTACGTGGACGAGATGGGGAACATTACCGTGCCGCGGAACTATCGAACCGAGTGGGCGTTTTTGGGCACGTGGTCGGTCGCCAGCGACAGCGGTCAGCCGCCCGGTGCGAAGGGGTTACATACCGTCTATACGCAACCAGGCACTATCGAGGCGTATCGCGAGACGGGAGCATTTCCCGACGGCGCGGTGCTCGTGAAGGAGCTGCTGTCGACCCAGACCGGATCGATGACGACCGGTCAAGTAAGTCGCGGAGAAGCGATCGAGGGATGGTTCGTCATGATCAAGGACACTGAGGGTCGCTTCGCGGACAACCCTCTGTGGGGCGATGGCTGGGGGTGGGCGCTGTTCAACGCCGAGGACCCGACGCAGACGGTCACCGAGAACTACAAGGCCGAGTGCATCCAGTGTCACGTGCCCGCCCGGCAAACTGACTGGACGTACGTCGAGGGGTACCCGCCCCTAAGGGGAGAGGCTTTCTAGCCCGGCGCCGGCTGGAGGTGTGAAGGATGGCCGCAGAAGCTCTTGAAACGAAGGGCAGTAGCCCTGGAGCGCATGTGCCTTGGGTGGTGCTAGCCGGTGCGGTTGGGGCGATCGTCTTCGTTGCCATACAGACCCTCGCGGGGTCCCCACAGCACATCGCCGAGTTCATGGGCGCTCAGATCGTAAGGAGAGGTGGTTACAGCGAGTCGCTGGCAGGCGTCATTGGATGGGGGGTGCACTTGGCTGTCGCGCTCGCCTACGCCACCCTGTTTGCGCTGGTCATCAAGCTACCCGGCTTCCCGAAAGCCCGTGCCCCGAGGTGGGGCGCCGCAGCCCTCGTGGCGGTCGTCCTGGGGTGGTTAGCTACGCTCATCACAGCCCCTGCCATCAGCGCGAAGATCAGCGTGCTCGCCGGCCAGGGAATTCCGGACTCGCTCCCGGGTCTGAATACCTCGTTGGGGCTCCCGTTCTGGACCCATGTCGGATTCTTCGCATCCTGTTTCCTGGTGCTCGTGATCGTCCGCGACAGCTTGCGGAGTTGACCCCGCTGTTCGCCAGAACGGAGGTCGGTGGTTCAACTCCACCCAGGCCCACCATGAGGAAGCCCCGTCACGGCGGGGCTTCCTTGGGTTCAGGGGGTAGGTAGTCTCGGGGCGTTCGGGGGGGCGTGGTAACAAAAACGGTAACAAGCGGTCGCCCATCTAACGTTGAGGTAACCCGAGCACACGTCCCATCGCACCAGCCACCTGAACCAGGTTCAGCACCTTTCGAGGATCCACTCCGACATGAGCTCAAGAAACCCCGGCACGAACCCCTCTCCGAGAGTGCCGTACTCGGAGGGGCTGCCGGTCTTCGCGCTCTGGAATCCATGGTTCGCGGTGGGGAATGTCCTGACGGAATAATCGCTATTATTGCCCCTTTCCAGCGCGCCGACCATGGCCTCACGGTTCATTTCCTGCGGAACCTGCCGGTCGAGCCCACCGAATATCAGCAGCGCGGGGCATTTCACTGATTCCAGAACGGGTTGGGCGTCGTGATCGAGGAACGACCTGAACCAGAGGCTGCTGAACAGGGTCAGATGGCAGTTGACCTCAGCGGCGGTATCATCGTCCGTATCGCTGTCGGCACTGCTTTCCGTAGTGCGGGCCGATTCGCGATCCGTATCGCCGTCCATATCAAGATTCTTATCGCTCCATGTTTTCTCCTCCACTTCAGACCACGGCGACTTTTGCTCCTGAACCATCCTCACGATCTCGGGTTCGAGTTCGGCCCGGCCGGCTCCATCACGAACGAGGTTGACAATACGCTTCATGGATTGAACGCGATCCTCGACTTCATCTTCCGTTGCGCCATCGACCTCGGCGATCAGCCTGGTCTGAGCGAGAAACATCTCCTCGCCGGTGTTGCCGATCCCCGAGATACAGATGATGAATGCCACATCCTCTGATCGCGCGGCGCACATGGGAGCGACAATTCCTCCCTGGCTGTGCCCGCAGAGTCCGATCCGGGCGGAATCGACATCGCTCCGGGCCTTCAGGTAGCGAACGGCGGCCAGAGCATCTCCGGCAACATCTGAAAGCGTGTACTGAAAGGCCTCACCGGTCGAACCTCCCACGCCCCTGGAGTCATATCG
>JBDHFX010000177.1:0-2898 GCA_039590215.1 Gemmatimonadota bacterium
CGTTCCGCACGGCTCGGAGATGGAACGGTTCAACGACCGGGCGGTCTTGATCGAGATGAACGAACGGTGCCGCGAAGACGATCGGGCGAAAGGGGCGTTGCTGAATGCGATCCGCGGGACGGTCGAGGAGAACTACCCCTAAGGGCTTCCTTTTACTCAGCCGACGATGCCAACCACCCGCTCCTGAGTCGTAGCTGGCGCTCCGTTGGCTCAGCCACCGATTCTACGACCCACATGAGGTTGGCGCCGCCGTCGAGCGTTACCGAGACGGTGCTCTCCTTACCGCCACGTTCGTAGACGACCTCTATCACCTCACCGGGCTGGTTTGTTTTCATCGCCTCCATGATGTCAGCGCTGGTCGAGATCTCCGTGCCGGCGATCGCTACCAGGACGTCGCCGCGCATGAGACCGGCCGTCAACGACGGTGAATCCGGGAACACGTTGTCGATCGCCACTCGCTGACCTGTGGGGCGAGGCGCCAGACCGATCGTTGCCGCGGGCCGCGTCTCGTCGACCGCTTCACGGGCCTGTAGCCCGATGACGCTGAGGTATTCATCGTAGGGCAGCTCTTCGACGCCGTGGACGTAGCGATCGAAGAAGTCGTCGAACGACTCGCCAGCGATCGCCTCGACCGCCTGCTGCAAGCCGTCTTCGGGATAGCCGCGATCCTGCTCGTAGTACTCACGCCACAGGTATCGGATCGCGTCGTCCAGGCTCTTCTCACCGTCCGTCAAGTCGCGGATCCGCATGTCGATCAACAGCCCCAACAGCGATCCCTTGGTGTAGAACGAGATCGATTGGTTGGGGTTGCCGTCCCCGTACCCCGAGTGCCATGACGTCAGCGACGCCAGCGACGCGCTGGTCACCTTGCGTCCCGGCGAGCGTTGCAGCGAACGGATGGTATTGCCGAGGGCTTCATAGTACTGCTCCTCGTCAGCCACCCCTGATCGCGCCAGAAACAGCTTGTCGTAGTACGATGTCACGCCCTCGGTGACCCAATGGAGACGGGTCAGCTGTGGCGTCGAGTAGTCGTATGGCCACAGCGCAGCCGGGCGGAGTCGCTTGACGTTCCAGGCGTGAAAGAACTCGTGTGATGTCGTGGCCAGGAACCCCATGTACGCGAAGTCGTTCATGAACACCCCGTCGTGCATGACGTACGACGCGCTCGCCTCGTGCTCGACGGCGTGACCAAAGGGGTGGGGAATGAGCTGATACAAGTGCCAGTACTCGTCGAACGGGGTGCCGCCGAAAAACGCCACCTGTTCCCGCGTCATGGCCTCGAAGTCGGCCAGAATCGACTCCTGTGTGCGGTCACCGAGTCGCACATCGCCGCGCATGACGACGTGATATGGAACGTCGTCGACGGTAAAGCTCCATTGGGTCAGATCGGGTGCGGCGAACGTCGGTGAGTCGGCGAAACGGTGATAATCGGGCGCGTGGAACTGGGTCAGCAAAACCTCCCGAGCGCCTCTCCGCTCGAGGGGATCGCGACGATCGACGCGCTCCAGTTGGGTTGCGATCGCCCACTTCGGTGGAACCTCGAACGTCAACACGACCGGGTGATCGGTCCGTCCGTCGATCCACGGAAACAGGTTGACGGGGTTGAAGTACGCCACGTCCGGTCGTAGCGTCGATGAACCGGCATCGAGCGTACTAGCGTAGTACTCGTACTCGAGCGTCACCTCAGCGGCGCCGTCCGGTTCGACCCGCCAGGAGTCGAGATCGATCCACTCGGCGTCGAGCGGCCGCCCGTTCTCGTCACGAGCGCGGATCGCTTGCACGTTGGCGGCGTAGTTCTGGACGATGTATCGGCCCGGCCGCCAGGCGGGGAGAGAGAAGATCATTGGGCCACTGTCAGCGGAAGCGGTTACGCTGACTGTGAACAGTTGACTGGCTGGGTTATTCCACCCGAGCCGGTAGTGGATCGTATCGTCCATTTCGGACTCCTGCGCTATGGTCGGCCCCGGCGTGGTGGAGAAGATGAATACCACGACGGGGAACAAGATCAGTCGTCGCATCGAAACCCCCTTCAAATATCTGTCCGCGGACGGAATCTGCTGATGGACCGAAGTCCGGGCAACCGTTGTCACGCGCCAACGGATCGGACGGAACGCGGTTTCAGGCCCGGAGACTGAGATCCGCGGAGCACGGCAGCGCT
This sequence comes from Gemmatimonadota bacterium, assembly GCA_039590215.1. Lineage (GTDB taxonomy): Bacteria > Gemmatimonadota > Gemmatimonadetes > JACCXV01 > JAHWKZ01 > CAMYLR01. The sequence goes on from JBDHFX010000177.1 coordinate 2,159, forward strand.
ATATTCCGGCGCCGATGACGGTTCCCACGCCCCAACACGATCTGACACGACTCACCGAAACGCTCGCCGTGCAGCTCGAGGCGAGCCGGCGCCGGTTCATGCGCGGGAACGCGATGTACGTATCGGCGAATCTGGTCTTGGCTGGATTGGCGTGGCGGTTGCCGAGCGGTGGTGTTTTAGGGTGGTTACCGCCTGCGATCGGCGTGCTGGGCAACGTGTTCTATGCGCTGACGACCGAATGGGAGCTTCGCTGGCACGCGCTCTGGCGGCGCGAAATCCCGCGGATCGAGACGCAAACTGGGCTCGAGCTCCTGTCCAAGCTGAAACCCGAAACGAGGCGGCTGGGCGGACTCATGCGAGTGGTGAGCTGGCTCCTGGCGTTGGTCTGGGTGGCGATCCTGGTGCTCCAGATGCAGGCCTCGGGGCTCGACATCCGGATCATTCGATAGCCTGGGGTTGGGTGATTAGCTTCTCAGCCTAGATTCCCGTCAAGATTTCGACACCTGTTACAATATCGACGATTTGAGGATCCATGAGCGACGCCAAAAACATCCATTCGATAACCCCTTCAGAGACCGGTGACGGTCGACCGGCCACCAGAGAGGCCGCGGAGAATCACATCTACCAGCTGCTCAAGTTCGTGGGCGAGGATCCCGACCGCGAAGGGCTACTCGCGACTCCCGAGCGGGTCGTGCGGGCGCTCAGCTTCCTGACCGAGGGGTACGAGAAGGACGTCGACA
>JBDHFX010000178.1:0-3827 GCA_039590215.1 Gemmatimonadota bacterium
GCCACAGCCTCGTTGGCACGCAGCGAATCGGGCGTCCCGACCACGTCCATCTGAACGCGAGTCGCGTTGATCGCGAAGCTCAGCAGCTCCTCATAGACCGCGTCTGGAACGATCGTGTTGAGCGCGAAATAGAGGAGCGTGGCGGTGGGCTGCAGGTCGAGCGTTCGAGCCGGCTCGGACGAGGTCTCCATGATGCGTGCAAACCCGCGCCGGGGTCCGGGCTCGAGCAGCGTGTATGTGGTCGATCGGATGCCCGCATCGGTCCAGTAGGCGCCGGCCGCAAAGGCGCGCGCATAGTTGAAATCCTGAAAAGCCGTCGTCACCGCACGCACCCGTTCGGCCTCCTCGGGCTCCATGCCAGCTTGCTCCTCGGCCGCACGCATCGCGGTCTCTTGCATCGCCCGCTGGTCGACGAACACGACGATATCCGAGGCTGGCAGCTTGCCCAACACGGTCATGTAGTCCTGGTTGTCGCCCATCGTCGATCCGGCGCCCCGATTGGCCGCCAGGTCTAGCGTTTCCTTGAAACGGCTTTCGGTGGTGCCCATGACGAGCCGTTCGTCAACCAGCGTGTGAAAAAAGACGTCTTGTTGTTCCGGGCTGGTCGCAACGCGAACGGTCGTCCCCTCGTACTCGATATCGCGGAACGTCGCTCCCTCTTCCTCGATCACCTGCTGCTCGACGGCCGCCAAGATCTCCCTGACCCGGTCCTCGTTCTGGACCTCGGCGATGAGCGCCAGGTCCGCGCGGTCCTCGGACAACGGGCCGTAATAGCCAAGATCGAACTTGCGGCCGAACACCGACAGGACGGTCGTTTCGTCGAGCGGCAACCCGGTCTCCGCCAGGAACTTGCTCTGCATCTCGGCCAACCCGTCGGCGGCACCCTCGATCGCGGTCAGCTCCGTGTAGAGAAGGGTCGACTTGAGGCGCGACCAGAAGCTCTCGAGGTCGTGGCCGGAGATGACCACCTGCGCGCCCGCGGGGAGCGCCATCGCCACCGCCTTGGTCTCGACCCCCTCGGGGACGTCCGCCTCGACCGCGTTCTCCTTGCCGCAAGTCAGTCCGATGACACACGTGGCGAGAATGACCGCCAGCCGATCACGCGACCGGTTCCAAATCATGCTATGAGCTCCTTTCAACGATCGTCCGGTATCAGAGGGGGGAACTGTCAATCGAGAACCGGCGCCGAAGGCCTCGACGTAGCGCCGGTCAGCGCCGGCCGGTGCCGGTGGGTTTTTGTCACCACCAAGACACCGGCCCTATTCCCGCCGCAGACCCTCCAGCCGGACGATCGCTCGCCGCGCTTCCTCCACCATCGGCTGGAGTTCGGGGTCCGCATCCCGCCAGTAGTGAACGAAGTACTCGTACGACTCGAGCGCTTTCTCGTACTCTTCGAGCTGCTCGTAGATCTTGCCCAACTGGCGTTGGCTCAGTGGTTCGGTCGAAAGGCGCTTCTGACCGGAGAAGGGATCGTGTGAGCGGTACACCCGCTCGGCGTCCCGAAACCGACCCAGCTCCTGGTAGAGCCGACCCAGCCACAGCTTTACCACGTACAGGTTCCGTAGTGCCTGTGGGTCCTCTAGCATGGAAAGCGCGGCCGTCGGTTGGCCCTGCCGCCAGAGCGCGTACCCCTCCAGAGCTCGGACTGTCCCCTGATAGCGCAGTGCAGCAAAGGAATCTGCCTCTGCGAACGCGCGCTCCGTCCGTCGTTCTAACTCCTCGATCGCGTCCGCGTGATCGGACCAGCGATCGTGGTCGACCGCAAAGGCACCCGCGTGAAAAAGCGTCCACCGCGTTGCGACGCTGTCGATCAAGGCCGGATCGAGCGCCCGATCGAGTGTCTCCTTGGGGATCGGCAAACCGACTTCAAATGCACGGTAGGCAGCATAGGCTCTCGAATCGGTGGTAATCGCGGGATCGTCCAAATACGGCAGGGCCTCCCGTAACCGGCCGTACCATCCGGCAGTGATATTGAACAGGTCTCCAGCCTGAGCGCTTCTTACATTATCATCGCCCTGCTCGTACAATAGGCGCGCGATTTGCTGATGAGCGGCGTAGCGCGGATGAACCAGAAGCGACCACGCATAACGGACGACCCGCGTGTCCTGCTCCGAGCGCAGTTGGGTCATCGCCCCGTCCTGTGCCACGCTATCCCCGAATGCGAGGTCAAGCGCTAACCGCCCTGCACGAACCCACTGGGCACCGGGAGCGATCCGCTCGAACATCTCGAGTCGCTCTGCAGCAACCGCACTGTCGCCATAGAGACGCCAGGCAAACTCCAGGTAGTGGACCAAGTAATGCGCGTTTCTGGGGTCCAACTCAACCGCTCGGTCGAACGCCTGATCGATCTCCTCCGCCGTAGCCCACGCCGCGTAATAGTGATAGAGCATGTCGCCCAGCTGATACCAAGCCTCCGCGTCGTCTGGGTACGTCTGGACTGCTTGGCGCAAGGGTTCCACCGCATCCAGAGTCTGAAGCCGCACGGCATGGACTGCCCGAACGATCAACGCCTGACGCGCTGGGAGTCGATCGGCCAACTGCACCGCTCGCCCCCTGTGGTGAATTGCCAACGTTGCGTTTTCGATCCCCCCCCAGTCCCCCCACCCGTAGACGTTGGAAAGCCGGTAGTGTGCCAGCGCGAAAGCGGAGTCCGCCTCTACCGCCCGTTTGTACGCTTCCACTGCCGCGGGCAGATCCCAGTGTCGGGAGTGGACCTCACCATCCAGGTACGCCTTCACAGCCGCTGTGGTGTCGCTCATGATGTTCGAGAGGTCGATTTCGGGGAGTGCCTCCTCTCCCTTCTCGAGGATGACCTGGAGTACCTCGACCGCCAAACGATCGACGAGCGGCAATACATCGTCCGGAGATCCCTCAACCTGTGCTTTACCGAGACGCTCATCCGTATTCGCATCGTAGATATCGACCACGATCCGCACGTCTGAGTCGACCGCCACCACCGAACCAACCAGTGCGTACTGTGCGCGAGCTCGGCGCGCGACCTCTAGTGCGGTGGTCAGCTCAGGTGCCTCTTCGCCAGGTACATGCTCATGCCACCGCACCAAGAGAGTGCTCGCCGGAATCGTCCGCAGACCACCAACTCCGTCCAGACCTGTGGAGAGGAGGTCGACCATCCCCTCACGCAGAACCGCCAACTCCTCGCCCCGTACGCTGAAGGGGAGAACCGCGATTGCCGGCGCGGCGGTTGCGCCTGGCGCATGTTCGGGCCCGGCCCCCTGGTCCTTGAGCGCTATGTACCACCCCGCCAGACCCAGGATCGCAACAACGACCGCGGCGCTCAGCCAGCGACGACCGATTGAACGCGGAAGAGACGCCTCCGTGCCCGCTGCCGTCTCTACGGTCCCGGCCCTGGCTTCCTCCGTCGACTTCTCCCGCAATCGATTCGCCAGCTCGGTCACCGCCCCGTCAGGAGCCGCATCGAATGCCTCTCGCATTTGCACCGCGTGCGCGTCCGCCTGGCGCAGCGCTTCCGCCCGATCTCCCGCCGCAGCCAGCGATTCCATTAACCGCACTGTGGCGCGGCCACTGTACGGATCGTGCGCGACCAAATCGCGCCACCGCGACACCGCCTGTGGATGGTCACCGCGCTGGATCGCGTTTTCCGCTAGTTCATCCAGCGCCTGCGCGTAAGCGCGGGAGAACCGATCCCGCTCCTCACGCGCCCACTCTTCGAACTCCAGGGCATCCTTTAGAAAGAGCCCATCCAGGAACCCTCCCCCGTATAACTCTACCGCTCGTTCTAGATCCCCCGACTCGATCGCGGTCTGAAACGCGGCCACGTCGCTGGCGCATCGCCCTGGGTCGATACG
>JBDHFX010000179.1:0-3692 GCA_039590215.1 Gemmatimonadota bacterium
ATTCCACTCATCTGGAACGCCTTTCAGCGTGTGCAACCCGCGATCTTCGAATTCGATTCCCGATCCTGCGACGAGATCCTTGACCGTTCGGGACGTCAAGACCTCACCCGGTCCTGCTAGTGCAGCGATTCGCGCTCCGATGTGGACCGCGACCCCTGCGACGTCGCCTCGGACGATCTCGATTTCGCCGGTGTGAAGGCCGGCACGAACCTGCAGGCCGAGCGGCTTTACGGCCTCGGCGATCGCATGCGCAGCACTGATCGCCCGAGCTGGGCCATCAAACGTCGCCAGAAACCCGTCGCCTGCTGTGTCCACTTCTTGGCCCCGGTAACGGTGGAGTTCGGCGCGGACCGTGGCATTGTGTCGTTCGAGCAGATCCCGCCACGGCCGGTCTCCCATCGCGGCAGCTCTCTCTGTCGAAGCGACGATGTCCGTGAACAGGACGGTTGTTAGGACTCGTTCTGGCTCGAGGCTCGTCCGGTGGCCGGTCACGAACTCCTCGATTTCGGCCAGCATCAACTCGGGGTCACTGGCAGCAAGGAAGTGATCTGCTCCGGGGAGCTCGACAAACTTGGCGTTGGGAATCTGAGAGGCGATCCATCGCCCCTCTTCTACGTTGACGTCGGTGTCGTCGGTACGGTAGAGACATAGCGTCGGGACTTGGATCGTGGGAAGCACCGATCTGGTGTCTATCTGACTGTTCATTCGCAGCAGGTTGGCGGCTGCCCTGGGGCTCGCGCCGAGCCGAAAATACTTTGCCACCCAATTCCGAAACGCCTCGTCATTGATGCGGCTGGGTGCGACCCATTCCGGGACGGCGTCAGGATCACCCCAGGTTCGCTCCATCTCGTCAGCCTGGGCCTCGCGATCCTGTGGACGGGGCGCCCAAGGGTAATCTTCAGACCAGATTCTCTTGGCGTAGCAGCCGGTGAGTATCAGCCCCTCCGTCCTCTCCGGGTACGTCGCCGAGAAGAGGATGCACATGTTTCCGCCCTCGGAGTGTCCAAAGAGGGTTGCCTTTTCCGATCCGACTGCGTCCATAACCGCTCGCACGTCGTCCATCCGCTCTTCGAGCGTTGGCAACTGGTCCAGCGGTACTGGATCTGACATCCCGGTTCCGCGCTTGTCGAATAAGATCAGGCGAGAGAAAGACGCCAACCGGCGGAGGAAGCGCGCCATCGAAGGATCATCCCATTGCACCTCGACATTGGATATCCAACCCGGTACATAGACCAGGTCGGGCGGCCCTTCACCCGCAACCTGGTACGCGATGTTCAGATCCCCACTCTTGGCGTAGTGCGTAACTGACACGGCATCGAGTCTACGATGGCGTCTCGACCCTCGCCAAGAGCTGCCCTCTAGTACCTGGGCTCGGAGCGGCTGGGCGCGTCCACGTATACCTCGGGTGCGTCGACCACCTTGCGGATCGCGTGTCCCGCGTCGCTCGAAGCGCGTTCGCCGATGCCAGCATAGAGCAGCTCACCATCACGGTCGAAGACGAGCATTGCCGGCCAATCATCGGTGATCCCCGAGGCGCGCCATGCCCTAAGCTGATCGCCGGTTTCGGCCGGCCACACCAGGCCGTTGGCACGTAGCGTTTCGACCAAGTAAGGGTCGCCCCACTCCTGGGCCGGAAGTGCGTCGACGTTCACGGTTACCAGTCCGAATCCACCGAGTGAGTCATACTGATGGCGGGTCCAGGCGGCGACCTCTTCGCAGTGTGCGCACTTCTGCGTTGTAAGCTCCACCAGAACGACGTCACCACGAAAGCCGTAATGCACCCTGCCGGTCGGGACGAGCGTGGCCGCTGCCGCTACGATTTGCGGGTCGGGCGCAGTTTGGCCATGGGCGGTCTGAGCAGCCAGCAGCGTCAGGCCGACAGCACTCCAGAAGATCGTTTTCGCACGCGTATTCATCGGGTACCTCATTGTTAGTAGTCGAACTCTCTAGCCGCGGGGGTGTCGACTCCCACGCCCTCGATCTCGACCATCCGGCCGCGTCGCGAGGCGGCATCGATGGAATCGTCGGTTGTGAACGGGATCTCCAGCGTGGCGAACCGGTGTCGGGTCTCGGCGTTTACCAGCTCGACCTCGAACTCGACTCGGTCGAAGTCGTGGCTGAACTCCTTGAAGAACAGAAACCCGGAGGTTCGCTCGCCAGGCTCCAGGATCCGTTCAGGCAGTGCTTTGGCGACCATGTCGGTCGTCGGCAGCTCGATCCGGCGAAATGGGGAGTAATAGAGGCTCCCGAAGTGGTATCCAAATCCTCCGGAGTGCCCAAACCGGCCATAGTGCCCGAAGCGGCTGAAGCTGCTGACGCGGTACGGAGAGTACGCACGGTGCGACAAGGCAGCGTACGGGTAGATCGGTGTGTCGTACGCCTCGACCTCGACGATGTCGAGATCGAACGGCGTCGTCGCAGTAACCCGCTCGCCAGCCGAGGTCACCAGCGAGAAGTCGCTGTGACGAACGCGCAGCGGTACGTCGCTATCGTTGGTGATCACGACCAGGATCGGGAGCAATCGGTTGAATTGTCGCGGATCCCCCGACCAGGCGTCGGTGTTGGTCAGTATTTCTACCCCGCCGGTCGAGACGACCGCGGCATTGGGGTTACCATCCACGCGATTGACAGATTGGGATGGCGAGAGTTGGCTTCGGGCGGCGCACGCTCCCAGGATGAGAGGCAGTGCGAGCAACGGTGCGGCTGTATGGAGTCGAAATCGCGTCGGCACAATCAGCTCTCCTTGCGTCTTGGCGATCACGATCATCGAGTCCCGACACCGTCGGGGGACCGCGTTCGAAAGCTGATACGTACATGTGGGACGCGGGTATTCCGTACTGCCGGCGGCCCGGAGGGGCTAGGCGCCTCGTTCGAAGGCCGTCAGCGCCTTGCGAGCCCATGGTTCCCCGGCGCACCCCTGCATCGTGATGACGACGTTCAAGAGCTCGACCAGCTCCTCCAGGCTCAAGCCCGATTTGGCGGCTGAACGAGCGTACCCCTCGATGCATGGCTCGCACCGGATCGCCGCCGAGATCGCGAGACCAACCCCGATCTTGATCCGGCTCGGTAGCACGCCCTCACCGTAGGAAGCCTTTCGTAACTGGTTCAGCGCACGTATCACATCCGGGGTCAGCTCTTGTAGCCGACCCCGACCGCCTTCTATCGTGTCCGGATTCATGGATGCCTCCTGTGGATTAGTGACTCTTAAAGGAGCTTGGAGATGAAGCGCGTTCTGGTACGATACAGCGTTAAACCCGGTCGAGCCGACGAGAACCAGGCACTGATCGAGAAAGTCTTTGAGCAGTTGAAGACAGACCAGCCGTTCGGTCTGCACTACGCGTCCTTCAGACTGGAGGATGACGTAACGGAGATCGGATCGTACCGATTGTTGGGAGGTTAGCGTGTCTCGCGCGCTGCTTTTCCTACTTGTCGTAACGATCGGTTGCGCCGGCACCGATCTGGACACCGAAATCGCCGCCCTCCGGTCTGCCGATTCGCTGGGCCAGACGAAGGTCATGGGTGGGGACGCCCAAGGGCTCATGGCGGTGTTTGCCGACGACGCGATCAACTATCCGCCGGGCGGTCCGATCGAAGGCGGGGAAACGATCGAGCTCGGATTCAAGGACCGGTTCGGAGTGCCGGGCTTTGGGGCTCGGTACCTGGAGCCGACCAGGATCGTGCTCGCCGGGTCA
>JBDHFX010000180.1:0-2749 GCA_039590215.1 Gemmatimonadota bacterium
ACCCTCGATGTCGCGGACGATGACGAGTCCGTTGACGTTGGTCACAAAGGCCCCGCTATCAAAATCGTCTACAGTGATCTCGCCATTGACGTTGGTGATGTTTGCCACCAGCCGTTCGGGAACGAGAAGCTCGTAATCGACGATGAAGTTGCGGCCCCCGGTGTTGGTCGGTTGGACCGTACGGACGACGATCTCATTGGCAGTTTCGGTGATATCGACCTGGAGATCGTTCAGCCTCGCCTCAGCGTCCGCTTGGCTGGACGATTGAACCCGTCGCTCACCGCGCACGATAAACTGCTCGCCAGCGGAGACGCCGGTTATGAGCATCCTTCCATTGACCCCAATGAGTCGAAACTGAACCCGGTTGGTGGCGTCCAGCTGGAGGTTGAAGCTCGCCGCTGCTTCAGCGTCGCAGCATGGACCGGTCAAGTCGCCGTTGTCCCCATCGCAGGCGACAAGGGCGTGCGTGGCAAGGACCGTCCCACCCATGATCAGGCTTCGGGCCCTACGTGGACACAATCTGCCCATCGATTCCAGCATAGGAGGAACTAACTAATGCAGTCTGTGGGGAGAAACCTGATTCGATGTAGGGGCAGCGGCGGGCAGTGTGCTGCAACCGGTTACAGATCGGGTACGAAAATGATGTCGTCGACTGCGCCCGACCCCACGAGGTTGAACACGATCTTCGCCACGCCCGACGTGAGACCAAAGCTGATGGGCGGACTGAGCATCGCGTTGCCGGGTGGAGGGATGGGAATCCCAAGCGCGATCGGTGTGTCGTCGGGACCAAAGAGGTCGAACGTATTTGCATCCAGTTCAACATCTAGGACCCGGTACGACACCAGGGTAACAGTTCCTAGGGGTCCAACGTCCGAGAAATCGAGGACCAGCGTGCCGCCTCCTTCGCAGTCGTCCGGAAAACCATCGCCAGCGACATCATCGAAATCCTCCTCGATGATGAGTACCTCGGCTTGACCCGATTGGGCATTCAGGTCGGCATCCGCCGTGTGACCGGCCGAGGTGTCGTAGATCGTGGCGGTATCCGTACACCCGGTGGCCGCCGTCGAGACCGTCCCCGTCTCGACGGTTACGACGGGATCCATTGTCCCCGGCGGGATGCCGTCAAAGCCGATCTTCTCAGACCCCGCGGTCGGGACCTGCAGATCGAGGTTGCCCATTAACGAGCCGGCCAGGTTCTGTTGGTTGAGGCCAACCGAGAAAGTCGTGTCGTCAGTTGGCACCCCGGCCTCGATCGGGAAACTGACCTCGAGGGTCGCCGTTTCACCCGGTCCCAGGGTCCCCGTTACAGGGGAGAACTCTAGTGGCGTGGTCAACCCGTCGGTCGTCCAGCGGAGCGTGGCCGACCCGACGTTGCGAACCTCAACGGAGCCTCGAAAATCGTTGCGCGCCGATAGCGATACGGAACACGTGTCGAGAACCAGGATCCCAGTCACCGGATCCAGAGGCACGGACACCTCGAAACCATCTTGGCTCACTGTTGTGACTTCGGTTCCCCTTAGAAGGAATGAACCACTGTTACTCAGAATGCTCACTTCGAAAGTGACGCTGCCCACCTCGACGTTGACGTTTTCGAATGTGACGGTGCCGGTCGATTCGAGTTGCTTTGTCCTCTCAGGCCGACCATTGACGCTCAGAGACGCGGTCTCGTACACCGTACATTCCAATCCCTGGGCGAGTCCCAGATCGATACGCACGTCACTATCAACTGCGGATGCAGGAGCACTCGGGTTTTCCCGGCCACACGAGACTCCCACCACAGCGAGAGCCCCCAGCAGCGCGAGAATCGGCGTCGTTCGCGGATTGATCATGGGATCGGTTCTCCGGTCACAGTGCCGGTCACCGTCTCGGGACCGCCGTTGCCATTGCCATTGCCGCCGCCGTCACCACCCGAGCCCAAGACACCACCAACAATAGCACCAGCGCCGATCCCCACGTACCAGAGCGGCTGACTCCAAATCGATCCACCGCACAGATCTTCGTCGTTGTATTCAAGCTCTCTGTGTAGCGCCGCGATCTGATCCGGCGACAAGGAGCTTACGAGTGTAGGCACGATCCTGTTGCGGTGGAGTTCGACTACTTGCCCGGGCCGCATTCTGAATGTTCGCGCGAGCGGGAAAACGACGGTGCCCTCGCCCAAGAAGACGATGCCGCGCTCGCCGTCCGATGAGGTCTTGACCAAGACCCTGGCGTCAAGCACGGAGACTGGGTTGTTTGCTACATAGGTGGTGAGCCTACCCTCGGTCCATCGGGCTACCAAGCTGCCCCGCAGCACATCAACCGCGATGTTGCCGGGCCGAAACGGGTCGCTCAACAGCTTGTACTCCGCGCCTTGTCCAACGCCTAGTGTGCGCCCCCCCAACTCTTCGTCCAGATCGCGATTGCGGATCTGCGGGAAGAAGACCAGCCTTCCGGCCTGGCCCGACCGATCGACTTTGGCCCCGACGTGGAGACCGGCGTTCAGCAACAGACCATCGTCGAGCATCAGCCTTTGATCGCGGGCTGCTGGCTTGGTCGTCGCCTCCCGCTCGAAGCGGACGCTCGATACCGGGGCTTTGACCGACTTGGCGTCTCGCCCGCCCCCAGTCTCCTGCTTTATGCAGGTAAGTTCGGCAACCGGCTTCTGGGCGGTTTGGCCCAATACCACCGAGACGCACAATGTCGACACAAAGAGCGCCGAGAAGGCGCACCCGAGTATCTCTGTCTTTTGCACGATTCTGGCCCTCAGCTC
>JBDHFX010000181.1:0-3670 GCA_039590215.1 Gemmatimonadota bacterium
CGCTGCGCTACCCGGGCTGAGTGATCATCCCGTGATCAGCGATCCGACCGCTGTCTTTGTCTATCTTGCCGGTGTACTGGGCGCGGTGTACTGGCTCTCTGGGCTCAAGCCGCTAGCGCGAGTGTTCGAGATCGCGCCGGCGATCCTATGGGCATACTTCGTGCCGATGGTGTCGACCACGCTCGGCATCACGCCCGCAGATTCTCCCGCCTACGATTGGATGGTGCGGCACCTGCTACCCGTGTCGCTGTTCTTGCTCATGGTCACCGTCGACGTACCCGCGCTGCTAAAGCTCGGCCGACCGGCGACGATCATGATGCTCACCGGCACCGTTGGTATCATTATCGGCGGGCCGATCGCGCTGGCGGTGTTCGGCACATGGTTGCCCGCAGATGCTTGGAAGGGATTAGGCGCGCTGTCGGGCTCATGGATCGGCGGGACGGCGAACCTGGTGGCGGTCGCCGAGTCGATCGGGACACCCGATGCCATGTTTGGACCGATCATCGTCGTCGACACGGTGGTCGGTTACGGTTGGATGGGTGTGCTGCTGTTCCTGTCGGCCTACCAACTGCGCTTCGATCGCTGGAACAACGCCGATACATCGCTGATCGAAGAGACCAACGCCGCGCTGGCCGCCAAGTACGAAGCGATCCGCAGGCCGATCACGATCCGTGATTTGGCGATGATCGTCGGCGTCGGGTTTGTGGCTGCTTACGCGTGTGTTCTGCTCGGCGAGCGGATGCCAGAGCTCGGCGATCCGAGAATCATCAGTCACACCACTTGGGCGGTAGTGCTCGTCACGACCCTGGGCCTGACGCTCTCGTTCACGCGGATAAACGATCTCGAGGGGCCCGGAGCGTCGAGCGTGGGGTTTGTCGCGCTCTATCTCTTGGTGACCGCGATCGGCGCCCAGGGCGACCTAAGGGCGATCATCGACGCACCGCTGTTCTTGGCGACGGGTGCGCTCTGGATCGCGATCCACGTCGGGCTGCTGCTGCTGGTTGCACGCCTCATTCGGGCACCGTTGTTTTTCGTAGCGACCGGATCGATGGCGGTGGCCGGCGTCTACCACCCGGCGATGGCACCCATCGGCTTGCTGATGGGGGTGTCGGGCTACGTGTTGGGGATCTACGGCGGGTTGGCCTGTGCGTGGCTGCTCGGTCAGGTGGCCATCCACCTGCTCTGATTCGCAGCCACGATCCTTGCTATGACGTGGCCGATGCCGGCTGCCACAGTTCGATCTTGTTGCCGTCGGGATCGATAAACCAACCGAAACGGCCGAACTCGTACTCTTCAATTTCACCCACGATCTCCGCCCCGCCCTCGGCGACCTGTGATAACGCGCCGTCGAGATCATCGACGATCAGATTGATCATGAACGGTTTCTCCGAGGGTGCGAAGTACTCGGTCTCGGCGTCGAACGGCGCCCACACCGAGAATGCCCCGTCCGGGAGCTGATCGGGCTTGAAGGCGACCGATTGCGTCTGCTCGTCTACGGGAATGCCCAGCCACGTCGAATACCAAGCCGCGAGTGCCTTCGGGTCCGGGCTCTTGAAGAACGCGCCGCCGATACCGAGCGCCTTGGCCACCCTAGTTGGTTTCCCGCCACTCATTCGGCACCCGAACGGCGGCGACCTCACCTTCGGCGCAGGTTTTCCCGCGCGAGGAGACCGAGCAAGCGAGTCGTGTTTTGCGATCATCGGAGTCGACGATCCGAGCTCGGACTTCGACCGGCACCTCGATCGGCGTCGGTTGCAGGTAACGCACCTCGAGCGACGCGGTCGCGTACCAGATCGGCGGGTCCGAGCCGATCTCTCGCCCTTCCGATTCGTAAGCGAAGGCGATCGCCGTGCACACCGCGTGACAATCGATCAGCGTGGCGATGATGCCACCGTTCACGAACTGAGGCGGTCCGGCTGCGTGATGCGGTTGGGGCTGGTAGGTGCACATCGACTCACCGGCTCCCGCCCAGACGCTCTTGATCTGGAGCCCGTCGGTATTCCCCGGCCCGCACCCGAAACACAAGTTGTCGGGGATCTTATCCTGGAAAGCGCCCGTCAAGCGGCTCGCGTGTCCTACGCTTCCCCCCGGTAAATATCGATCACGTTGCCGATGAACTTGAGCGAGTCGTCCCATGGGCGCTGGAACGTGTTGCGGCCGATGATCGAACCAAAACCGCCGCCGTCGCGAATGCCGCGGATGTCATCGAAAAACGGTTCGTCGCCACGCTTGGAGCCGCCGGAGAAGATGATGATGCGCTTGCCGGCGAACGCCGCCTGGGTGATGACACGCACGCGGTCGATGACCGATTCGGTCGCGACCCCGGCTTCGACGTAGGCCTCCTTGGCTTTTTCTTGCTCGAGGTGGCTGTTTGGGAGCTTGACCTTGATGATGTGGGCCCCCATCTGACAGGCCAGGTGTGCGGCGTAGGCGATAACGTCGAGCGCCGTTTCGCCGTCTTTTGTAACACCCGATCCACGCGGATACGACCACACTACTACGGCGAGGCCGGCGCTTTTCGCGTCCTCGGCCAGGTACTGGAGCTTCTCGTACATCTCGTTCCGGTACGCCGATCCAGGGTAGATCGTGTACCCGATCGCCACGCACCCGAGACGCACCGCGGCCTCGACCGAGCTCGTCACTGCTGGGATGCGGTCATTTTCGGCGAACAGCAGATCGTGGTTGTTGAGCTTCAAGATGAGCGGTAAATGACCGGAGTAGTTGCCGGCTATCGCTTCGATGAAGCCGAGCGGCGCGGCGTACCCCGACATCCCAGCGGCGAGTGCGAACCTGGGGTGGTACTCGGGATCATAGGCCGGCGGGTTGACGGCGAACGACCGGTGCGGGCCGTGCTCGAATCCCTGATCGACCGGCAAGATCACCAGGCGCCCGACACCACCCAATCGACCGTGGTTGAGCAGCCGCCGGATGTTGGTCCTGGTCCCGGCGTTATCACTCGGGTAGTACGACAGGATCTCTTCCACGCGCCCACCGGGCGCAGCGGTTTTGTCAGCGGCCTGAGCGGGCGTCATGGTGGCTGTCTCGGGGTTCATCAGCCGGCTCCTTTCGATGCTGTGGCTGCCGGCGCACCATCGGCCAGCAGCGATTGGATGGTGTTTACTTCGTCTCGACTCCCTATAACCAGCGGCGTCCGTTGATGGAGCGCGCTGGGCACGACTTCCAGGATGCGCTGAGCGCCGTCGGTGGCTGCTCCACCGGCGGCCTCGGCCAAATGGGCTAGCGGTGCGGCCTCGTAGAGAAGCCGCAGTTTGCCGTTCGGGTTCTTTGCGTCGCCGGGGTAGAAGAACACACCGCCGCGCAACAGGATGCGGTGAAAATCTCCAACCAGCGCGCCGATATAGCGCAGCGAATACGGTTCGCCGTCGCCGCCGTGGCTATGATGCCCGACAAACGTTTTGAACGCCGGGTTCCACGCCGCCAATCGCGACAGGTTTCCGGAGAATTCGCTGCCGCAGTCGGGAATTCGGATATCAGGGTGGGAGAGGAAGAACTCGCCCACCGCGGTGTCGAGCGTGAAGCCGTGAACGGAGCCGCCGGCGGCGTAGACGAGCATCGTTTGGGGCCCGTATAGCACGTAACCCGCTGCCAACTGCTCGGTGCCCGGATGGAAGACCTGGCTCGGCTTGTCGTGGTGTTCGTCGGAAGCCTT
>JBDHFX010000182.1:0-3688 GCA_039590215.1 Gemmatimonadota bacterium
TTGCTCATCGTTTCCTGGATCCCCTTGTTCACCGCCGGAATGAACTTGTGGGGAATGACGCCACCGGTGATGTGATTTACGAACTCGTACCCCTCACCGCGGCCCTGCGGGATCAGCCGCACCTTGCAGTCGCCGAACTGACCACGTCCACCGGTCTGCTTTTTGTAACGTCCCTGGGCCTGACCGGTCCGCTTGATCGTCTCGCGGTAGGCGATCTTCGGCTGCAGCATGTTCGCTGAAACGTTGAACTTGCGTTTCATGCGTTCGAGCACGACCTGCAGGTGCAGTTCGCCCATCCCGCGAATGATCGTCTGACCGAGCTCCGGGTTGTAGGCGTGAACGAACGTCGGATCTTCTTCGTGGAGCTTCGACATCGCGCTTCCGATCTTCTCCTCCTCGCCTTCTCTCGTCGGCTCGATCGCCACTGAGATCACTGGCTTCGGGAAGTCGATCCCGCGTAGAACGATCGGATCGTTTCGCTTACAGAACGAATCTCCGGTATGCGATGCCTTGAGCTTGGGCACGACCCCGATGTCACCGCTGTTCAGGCTTTTGACCTCGGTCCGCTCACGCCCTTGCATGACGCCGACGTGTGCCAGTCGCTCGTCGTGCTGTTGCGTCGAGTTGTAGACATCTTGGCCGCTCTCGACTTGTCCGCTGAAGACGCGGAAGTACGATAGCTCACCTACGTGCGGCTCGGTCGTGGTTTTGAAGATGAGCGCCGATAGAGGTGCGACATCGTTGGGGGTCACAAACACCTTCTCGCTATCACCTGGCCGGGTTGCCCTAATCTCCGGACGCTCGGGCGGGCTCGGGCACAGCTCCACGACCTCTTTGAGCAGCGAACGCACACCCTTGAGCTGCTCGGCTGCACCGCAGAAAACCGGGAACAGCTCCCCCTTTGCCATTCCCGCTTTCATCGCTTCCGTTACCTCGTCGCGATTGAACTTCTCGCCTTCCAGATAGCGCTCGATCAGTGTGTCGTCAGTCTCGGCGACTGTTTCGACCAATTCCCGCCGGTAGCGATCATAGTCGGCGCGCACTTCATCCGGGATCTCTCCGATCTCGCGCTTGCCGGTCGCGCCATCCTGGTAGAGGTGCGCGTTCTCGCTGAACAAATTGCAGATGCCGTGAAAATCGGATCCCTGCCCGATCGGGATCTCGACCGGGATTTTATCCATCATGTTGATGAAGATCATCCGAGGGAGCTTCTCGGCTTCGGCGTACTCCCACACACGCTCGGTGCCGACCTCAACGCCAGCAACCGCGTTTACCACCAGGCACGCGCTATCTGCGACTCGTAGACCGGACACGACCTCACCGGCAAAATCGAGATAACCCGGCGTGTCGATCAAGTTGACCTTGGTGTCCATGAACTCGGCGTAGGCCATCCCCAGGCTGATCGAAATCTGGTGCTCCGTTTCGTCAGGCGTGAAGTCAGTCAACGAGGTGCCATCCTCGACCGAACCCATGCGACTGCAAGAGCCGGCCAACCACGCCATCGCGTTCACCAGCGTGCTCTTGCCCGACGCGCCGTGGCCAACCAAGGCGAGATTCCTTATGTGTGCGCTGTCGTAGACGTTCATGACATCTCCTTTCTCTATGCTATCGAGCCTACATCTCTTCGGCTCGTCGCAAATCCTCGGTGACCTCGCCACCGGAATGGGCGCGCTCGGCTACGTACCAAAGCAGTCCCGCCAACGCACCAAAAACGATCAATGAAACGGCCGTGCCGGCGCCGTCGGTAACCCCAGTGACGGCGGTCTGGAAAGCGCTTATCAGCGCCGACTGCTCGCCGAAAAACACCAGGCCGGCGATGATGACGCCGACCAGCGCGGCCCCGGCGATCAACCCCGAAGCGAACAGTACACCGTTTTCGCGTTTCTCCCGCAGGACGTCGATCCGAGCCGCGTGCCGTTTCTCGATCGCCAACCGGACGATCCCGCCGACGAGAATCGGCGACATGAGCGAGAGCGGCAAATAGAGACCCACGGCAACGACCAGCGACGGAAGCCCGACCATCTCGAACATCGCAGCCAAGAATATCCCGGCGACCACGAGCGCCCACGGGAGGTCGGCGTTAACGACACCATCGATAACCAGCGCCATCAGCGTCGCCTGTGGAGCGGGCAACTCTTCTGAGCCGATCCCGATCCCGCCATGCAGCACCATCAATACCGAGCCCATGACGGTGGCCGCTGTCAGCACTCCGATCATTTCGCCGATCTGCTGTCGCCGCGGCGTCGCCCCGAGCAAGAAGCCGGTCTTGAGATCCTGTGATGTGTCGCCGGCGATCGCGGCGCTGATCGCGATGATCGCACCGACCAGCAGGATCGCCATGCGTGGATCACCAACCGCGTTCTCGGTCCGCCCGAGGGCGACGTAGAGCAGCGCTGTCAGGAGCAACGTGGCGATCGTCATACCGCTGACCGGATTGGACGATGTGCCGACCAACCCGACGATGCGCGACGAAACCGTGACGAAGAAGAACGAGAAGATGACCATCAGGATCGCTCCGAGCGCGCCGGCGGGCGCGAACGAAGCCGGCAAGAGCGCCAGAATCACGGCGATGCCGAGCGCCCCGACCAACACGGTGGTGAACGGGAGATCCCTCTCGGTCCGCTTGATCGTGCCTTGATCGGCGCTCTCACGGATGCCGCGAACGCCCATGCGGAACGAGCCGACGATCGTCGGCAGCGCTCGCACCAGCGTGATGATGCCGCCGAACGCAACCGCACCGGCGCCAACGTATCGGATGTAGCGATTCCAGATGTCGCCCGGCTCCATGTCGCGGATCAGCGCTTCTGTCTCGGGGTAGAGCGGCGTCCCGGCGGAAGCCCCGAAGGTCGCGATCAGTGGGATCAACACGAGCCACGAGACCGCACTGCCCATGAACAGGATCGCCGAGATCCGCGGTCCGATGATGTAACCGACGCCGAGCAGCTCGGGGGTGGCATCGATGCCGAACTCGGCCTTGGGATAACCTCGGATCCGGAAAGACGGGTCGCCGCGCCAAAACGAGAGCGCGTTGTTGTTGACGAAATACTGGTAGACCGCTCCCACCCCGAGACCGCTGAACAAGAGCCGCGCCTTGGCCCCACCGGTGTCGCCGGCAGCCAGCACTTCTGCGCACGCCGTCCCCTCCGGGTAGGGCAACCTGCCGTGCTCGTCGCGGATCAGGTAACGGCGCAGCGGGATCATGAACAAGACCCCCAACAGTCCACCGAGCGAGGCCAGCGTGAAGATCAACAGTTGGCTCGGCGACATTCCGAAGATGAACAACGCAGGCAGCGTGAAGATCACCCCGGCGGCGAGCGATTCCCCCGCCGAACCGACAGTCTGGACCATGTTGCCCTCGAGGATCGTGCCACCCTTGAGCGCGCGGAAAAACGCCACGCCCATGACAGCCGCCGGGATCGACGCGCTAACGGTCAGGCCAACCTTGAGACCCAAGTACGCGTTGGCGGCGCCAAACACGACCCCGACGAGCACGCCGATAATGACGGCTCGCAGTGTGAACTCACGCAGATCGGCTTCAGGTGGGACGTACGGTTGGTAGTCGCTACCCGGGATTTCCTCGTAGGCCTCGGGCGGCAAGCCCTTGCCCTGGCGGGTTGTCGGTTCCGGCGTGGCGAGGACGTCTTCGCTCATCGAGCCTCCCCGGATTGGGGTCTGTTCGAGCTGGAGC
>JBDHFX010000183.1:0-3750 GCA_039590215.1 Gemmatimonadota bacterium
CGGTAGGAAGATCTCCTCGTAGGCGGGCATGCCACAGAAGTCAGCCGCCCGCATGCCGGTCTCCGTGGTTACCCATTCGTGTTCCAGCCCGAGCGGCTTGGGAAACCCGACTTCTGGGATCTCCAGCCCCGCGTGGGCGGCCTTCATGAACCCGGTCCAGATCGGCGCCGCCAGGACGCCCCCAGTGCCGTTGTGGCGGATCGTCTGCTTGATGTCGAACCCGACCCACGCGAGCCCCACAAACTCCGGCGTGAAGCCCACGAACCAGGCATCGGTGAAATCGTTGGTCGTGCCCGTCTTTCCACCCGCCGGCCACTGAAAGCCTTGACCCCGCACGCCCCACCGGCCGGTGCCCCGATCTACGACGTCGGTCAGGATCGAGGTGACGATGTACGTCTCTTGAGGCGTCAGAACGCGCGTCGTCGGCGACTGAAAGGTGCGTACGACCGAGCCGTTGCGGTCTTCGATGCGAGTGATCGAGATCGGGCTGATTCGCATTCCACCGGTCGGGAAGATCGTGTACGCGCGAAGCACTTCGAGCGGGATCAGCTCGGCCGCGCCAAGAGCCAGAGCTGGGTACGGTGGCAAGGGGGTACTGATTCCGGCATCGCGCGCGTAGTCGATCACCGCTTGAGCACCGACGTCGAGCAGCAACCGGACGGTGGGAACATTGATCGAACTGGTCAGCGCTCGACGCAGCGTGACCGGCCCGCGAAACTTTCCATCGAAGTTGCCAGGTTCCCAGGTCTCTCCGTCCCCGGTCTCCATGGAGAGCGAATCGTCATCTACCACGTAGCTGGCCGGGTACCCGTTCCGGATGGCGGCGGTGTAGACGAATGGCTTGAAGACCGACCCCGGCTGACGCAGGGCCTGTGTGACGCGGTTGAACTTGGACTCCTCGAACGATCGCCCGCCGATCATCGCCACGATCCCACCGGTGTCGAGGTCCATCGCGACGAACGCGCCCTGCAGGTAGGGCGTCGCGGTTTGCAGAGAATCGTTTACGATTGTCGGTGCGACCGCGTCTTCGCCCAACGCCAACTCGTCCGCGTGCTCGGCTTGCCACTCGGCACGTCGGACTCTCGACCGGCCGAGCGATTGCTCGATGGTTGTCACTTGGGCCTCGAGCACTTCCTCGGCCTCGGCCTGCAGCTGGCTGTCGAGCGTGGTGTACACGCGGTAGCCGCCTCTCCAGACCTCGTCGGTGCCCAGCATCTCCTCGAGCTCGCGGCGCACGTGCTCGGCGAAGTACGACCGTGGGCCCTCCATTGGCTGTCGCGGAGCCAGTTCGATCGGCTCTTGTTTGGCGACCTGTGCCGCGTCGCGATCGACCGCACCCACCGCGACCAGATTGTTCAGCACGACGGAACGTCGGGTCTGAGCGGCATCCATGCTGACCCGCGGGCTCTGCCGAGAGGGAGCTTGGACGATCCCCGCCAACAGCGCCGCTTCCGGCAAGGTCAGCTCGGTCGCAGGCTTGTTGAAGTACAACTGCGCCGCCGACTCGATGCCGTAGGCGCCGCTTCCGAAGTACACCTGATTGATGTACATCTCGAGAATCCGGTTCTTGGCGTAGCGGCGCTCGATCTCTTGCGCCAGAATCATCTCCTTGAACTTCCGCACGAACCGTTTCTCGGGAGTCAGAAAAAGATTCCGGGAGAGCTGCATACTGATCGTAGACGCGCCCTGACCCGTCGGCCGGCCCGTGATCAGGTTGTTCCACGCAGCGCTCAAGACGCGCCGCGGGTTGATCCCGTCGTGTTTGTAGAAGGCCCGATCCTCGGTCGCCAGAATGGCCCGGATGAAATGCTGAGGAACTTGCTCCAGCGGGATCACTTCGCGGCGCTCGCTAGCGAACTCGGCGATGATCTCACCATCTCGCGAATAGACCTTAGTAATCAAGCTGGGTTGCCAGTTCTCGAGGCGCGCTATCGAGGGCAGGTCTTCTCGCACGCGCTGGTAGACGCCGAGGAAGGCGCCGATCCCGAGACAGGCGAACAGCAGCGTCACGAGGGTTAAGACGTTGGCGCGTCGCGACAAACGACCGAGTTGCACTCGAGGAGCCATTTCGAGGCATTAATCTAGTCGGGATTTTGGTGTCGGGCGGTCCTGACCCGAGGTGGAGTCGGTGCTAGGCGCTCAGTGCCGAATACCGACGATGCGCCACTCGCGCAATCCCTGATTCCACGCCAGCCACACCGTAGCAGGGTTGGATACCCAGCCGCCGAGCGGGCTCCGGCTCCACACCTTCAGGATTGCGAGGTCGTCCTTGGGTTCGCCGCGCCGTTCGACGTCACCGCTCGGGGATGGAAGCGGAATCCGCTGACGGGTCACGGTCCCCTTGTCCTCGAGATCCGGATCGGGGGCATCCCAATCAAACTCGTAGCGGTATTCGCCGTTTCCCCCAAAGTGCTTGATCCAGTTGTCATCGAACGTCAACGCACCGTTGTCAATCACGACGTTCTCGAGCGGTGACACGTGGGCGAACCAGTATCGCCCGGTGGCGTCTCGCCGCTGACGCAAGACTTCGAGTAGCTGACGAGCATTGGCGGGGTCGGAATACTGGGCTGCATCGACCGCGCCGGCGAGCTGTTGGTCGGTAAACGACATTACGAGCTTCGCGCCCCAGTAGGCGTCGGCAGGCGTCGCGCTGCCCCGGGTCGTAGTTGTCGAGCGAATAGTAGCCGAGCGCAGGCGATGTTTCCGGGGTGGGGTTCTTCTGCCAATACGCGCGGTACAACCCGAATGAGAAGAGTCGGCGTTTCATCATGTTGAGGTCGAGCATGTGCTCGTCACCGTCGCGGACGATGTGGCGGTCAAAGGCCGCCGAACCAAGCGTCGACCCAAAGTCGATCAGATGATGCTTGACGTACCCGATCCGTGTGCCGCCTGCCGGTTGTCGGGCCGCCGGGATGAACATGTCGAGCGAGTTCCCGGCCTTGACGTCGGTGTGGTTGAGCCAGGCGGCGACCGAATAGAGAGACCGCGGAGCTCGCGGCGATGCTCGTGGGGAATTACGTCGTTGGGGTCGTCAAAACGGACTCCGGAGTAGCTGAACGGCCCGAGCGGGACCCCGTCAAGGAACCGGCTCGCCAGAGCTCGAATCGTGCCATCCGGTCGCCGCGGGTAGCGCTCTAGCACCTGCTGGAGGAAGAGGGCTTTGGTCAACCGCCGGTCGCTGTCGCCGGCCACCGAGTACACGACCGGGTAATCCAGCTCGTCGACGAGGACCATCTCCAGGTCGTCATCCAGCGCAAGATTGTCCGGGTTGAGCAAGAAGACGTAGTTCTCGGGAGTGTTGTAGCCAGCGGCCCACGTCAGATTGGTGGCCACGACCTCGGCGCCGCTGGCGAGCTCGGGTTTGTCGGGTGGATCGAACTTGATGATCCAACGCGCGCCGGCGGCGTCCTTGGCGTTGAATCCCGGCGTCACGCCCTCGGCTTTGATCGACGTCACCGTCAACGGACCCGACGTGTCCGGACCATCCAGCCGCTGGGGTCCCCGCCGGATTTCGTCTGGGGTTAGCGGGGAGACGCTGTTCCTGTGCTGAAACCACGTCGAGTTGACGACACCGTCGAACGGGTCCGCGTTCCACGCATCACCGCCACTCGACCCGCCGCCAAAGAGGCTGCTGTTCACCACCTCGTAGAAGAGTGGGATCTTCTGTTCTTCCGGCTCGACGATCGCCAACGTGTCGGCGAACGGTGTGGCCTCGTACTGCCACGGGTGAACCGTCTTGCCGCCGCCGCA
>JBDHFX010000184.1:0-2642 GCA_039590215.1 Gemmatimonadota bacterium
GAGCGGAACACATACGGTGATTCTATGGCAAGAACGGGAACGCAACTGACGGCCAGCGAGATCAAGAAAGCACTCGTTACGCAGATCGAGCGTTACGGGGAAGAGATCCACGCCGAAGAGGTCGGAGAAGTTCTACAGATCTCAGACGGCGTGGCGCGTATCTGGGGTCTTGGGTCGACGATGTACAACGAGATGCTCGAGATCGAGTCGCGCGAAACGGGCGATGTCGTGGTCGCGTTGGCGGCCAACCTCGAGGAAGACAACATCGGCGCCATCGTGCTCGGTGATTACCTGAAGCTTAAAGAAGGCGATCCCGTTCGCCGCACGGGCCAGGTGCTGTCGATCCCCGTGGGTCCCGAACTAATCGGTCGAGTGGTGGGCCCGTTGGGCGAGCCGCTAGACGGCAAGGGCCCCATCGATTGCAAGCAGCGGATGCGTGTGGAGCGCAAAGCGCCGGGCATCGTCTACCGGCAGCCGGTGAAAGAGCCGTTGCAGACCGGTCTTAAGTCCGTCGACGCGATGACTCCCATCGGCCGCGGCCAGCGCGAGCTGATCATTGGCGATCGCCGGACCGGGAAGACCGCCATCGCCGTCGACACGATCATCAATCAGAAAGATGGCGACGTCATCTGCGTGTATGTCGGGATTGGCCAGAAGGCGTCCACCATCGCCCAGCTGGTGGCGAAGCTGGAGGAAGAGGGTGCGATGGAGCACTCGATCGTCGTCGTGGCGAATGCCAGCGATCCGGCGACTCTTCAGTTCATCGCGCCGTACTGCGGCTGCACGATGGCCGAGTACTTCATGTACAAGGAAGGAAAGCACACGCTGTGCGTGTACGACGACCTGTCCAAGCAGGCCCAGGCCTACCGCCAGCTTTCGCTGGTCCTGCGGCGGCCTCCGGGCCGTGAAGCGTATCCGGGAGACATCTTCTACAACCACTCCCGGCTGCTCGAGCGAGCCGCGAAGATCACCGACGATGCCGAGATCATCGAAGGGCATTCGGACATCGAGAAGCCCGGCGGTTCGCTGACCGCGTTGCCGATCATCGAGACGCAGGCCGGCGACGTATCCGCATACATCCCCACCAACGTGATCTCGATCACCGACGGCCAGATCTACCTGGAGGGCGACCTGTTCTATGCCGGTATTCGCCCGGCCATGAATGTCGGCATCTCGGTATCGCGCGTCGGTGGTTCGGCCCAGTTGAGAGCGATGCGACAGGTCGCGGGGCGGTTGCGCCTCGACCTGGCCCAGTTTCGCGAGTTGGAAGCCTTCGCGCAGTTCGCCGCCGAGTTGGACGCCGCGACGCGGCAGCAGCTGGGTCGGGGTGAGCGGATGGTCGAAGTGTTGAAACAAGGCCAGTACGTGCCGCTTCCCGTCGAGAACCAGGTGATGATCATCTTCACCGGCGCGAACGGGTACCTGGACGATATCGAAGTCAGCGACATCAAGGAATTCGAGACCGAGTTCTACGATTTCATGAAGGGCAGCCACCCGGAGATCGGAGCGGATATCCTCGACACGGGAAAGATCACCGAGGAGAACGAGGAGCAGTTGCGGGCGGCGATCGAAGAGTTCAAAGGAATGTTCGCCGCCAGCAAGAGAGATCACGCCGCTGCGGCGGCTGGATAGATCTGGATAGACCATGGCGCAAGCGCGTGACATTCGACGACGGATCAAGTCCGTCCAGAGTACTCGCCAGATCACCCACACGATGGAGATGGTGGCGGCATCGAAGCTGCGCCGTGCCCAGGACCGGGTGAACGCGGCCCGGCCGTACGCGGCCAAGCTCACCGAGGTGATCGCCGGCCTATTCACGCCCGAGCTGGCCGAGAAGTATCCGATTCTGCGGCAGCCGAAGGAGATTAAACGGTCCGCCCTGATTCTTCTGACCAGCAACAGGGGCCTGGCGGGTGGGTTCAACGTGAACCTGATCCGCACGGCGCGGTCCAGGCTGGAGGAGTTTAAGGAGTCGGGTGTCGATGTCGAGTTCCAGGCGATCGGCCGCAAGGGCATCGCCTACTATAGGTACCGACATGTGGAGATGGTGAGCGAGCGCACCGATATCACCGATCGCCCCAGCGCCGAGGATGCCCGCTCGATCGTCGATCCGTTGATCGAACGGTTCGTGGCGGGAGAGCTGGACGCTGTAGACATCGTGTACTCCCGTTTTCAGAGCCCACTCTCGACGCCGCCACAGTGCACACGAATCCTGCCGGTCACGCCGACGGAGGGTCAGACGCGACCGGCCAACTACATCTTCAGGCCGGCGGCGGAAGAGATCCTGACGGTGGTCTTGCCGCTGTACGTGAGGAACTCGGTGTACCGGGCGCTGGTGGAGAATGTGGCATCTGAGCAGGGCGCGAGGATGACCGCGATGAAGAACGCGACGGACAATGCGGACGATCTGGTGAAGACTCTGACGCTGGAGTACAACAAGGCGCGTCAGGCACAGATCACTTCGGAGCTTACGGAGATTTCCGGCGGAGTCGAGGCCCAAAAAGGCTGAGGACCGCCACTAAACGCTTAGCAAAAAGACGATCATGGCAGACAATATCGGCAGAGTGGTACAGGTCATCGGTCCGGTGGTCGACGTCGAATTCGATCCAGAGAAGCTGCCCGACATCTACTCGGCGGTTCGA
>JBDHFX010000185.1:0-2632 GCA_039590215.1 Gemmatimonadota bacterium
GGGGCCGGCCTGCATGCAGCCGGTCTCGGTGCCGACGGCATCGGTCCCGTTGCGGCGGCGTCTCCAGTTGAGTTCTTCGATCGCAGCGGTCGCTACGTTGTCCCGGTTTTTGTCATCGGCGCAGCGAGCTTTAGCGTCGGCTTGATCGCGTTGACGGCGACAATTCGCTGGCGTGGGTTGCTACCGACCGGTTTGGGTTGGATCGTTTTCTTTGCAAGCATCGTCTTTGCCGTCGCCGAAGCGATTCCGTCGGGGTGGGGTCTCTACGTCGTCGCGGCTGCTTCGTGGGTTGTTTTTTGGCCCCTAGCCAGAAGCATGAGGACGTCGTGATAGAGCGGCGGGCACGACGTGCAGTTTGTTGACGAAGCCACGATCAGCGTCGAAGCAGGGGCTGGCGGCGACGGCTGCGTTTCGTTCCGACGGGAGAAGTTTGTGCCGCGCGGCGGGCCCGACGGAGGCAATGGTGGGCGGGGTGGCGATGTAGTGCTGGCCGTCGACGCGAACCTGTCTACGCTTCAGGACTTTCGCTATCGGAAACAGTACCGCGCCGGTCGTGGCAAGCACGGTTCGGGGAACAACCGGGCCGGCGCAAACGGTGCACACGTCTGTCTGCGTGTGCCTCCGGGAACGATTGTCCGAGACCGGGTGACGGGGGAGGTGGTGGCGGATCTGACTAGCCCGGGAACAAATGCGGTAGTCGCTGCCGGCGGCCGCGGCGGACGGGGTAACGCGACGTTTGCTACCGCTACCCACCAGGCGCCGCGGCGGGCCGATTCGGGCGCCCCCGGCGAGACGCGCGAGCTGTCGCTCGAGCTCAAGCTTTTGGCGGATGTGGGACTGGTTGGTGCGCCGAATGCCGGCAAGTCGACGTTGCTCTCGCGGATCAGCGCCGCACGCCCCAAGATCGCCGACTATCCGTTTACCACATTACAACCCAACCTTGGGGTCGTGTCGATCGAACCCGGGCGGTCGTTCGTCGTCGCCGACATCCCGGGTCTGGTTGAGGGTGCGGCCGAGGGGAAGGGTTTGGGGACTCGTTTTCTGCGCCACATCGAGCGCACCCGGGTGCTCTGTTTTCTCATTCCGGTGATTACCCCCGATCCTGAGGCCGAGCTCAATGCATTGCGATCCGAGCTCGGAACCTGGTCCGCCGCGCTGCTCGAGCTGCCTCAGGTCGTCGTGTGGTCGAAGGGCGATCTGGGTGATCCGCCCGAGGCGAGCTTCGATGATGTCGTTGCCGTGCACGCGGTGAGTGCGGTGACTGGCGCGGGTCTGGACGGGTTGGTCGAAACGATGTGGCGGGTGGTGCGGGAAACTGCCGCGGCGGCGGATGGCTAAAGCTGAGGCCGGCCGTCAACGATTGGCGCTGGGCGACGACGGTTACCCGTGTCAGCTAGCGATCTCGCCTGACCCGCCGCAGCACCTCTACTGTAAGGGTGATGCACGACTCCTGGCGCGGACAGCGGTGGCGATCGTCGGCGCTCGAAGGACGACCGAGCTGGGGGTCGCCATGGGCGAACAGTTGGGCGCCCAGCTAGCAGCAGCCGGCCTGGTTGTGGTTAGCGGGTGTGCGATCGGGGTCGACGCCGCTGCGCACCGCGGGGCGCTTGAGGTGGGCGGCGACACGATCGCCGTGTTGGGTGGCGGGCTCGATGTCTCGGCGCCGGCCAGCAATCGCGCTCTGGCCGCCGACATTGCCGCGCGAGGGTGTCTGATCAGCGAGCATCCCGAACGCGTGCCGCCACTCAAGCACCACTTTCCACGCCGGAACCGGATCATCGCCGGGCTCGTCAGGGTCGTGATAGTGGTTGAAGCCGCGGCCCGGTCGGGTGCGCTGATTACAGCACGGCACGCGTTGGCCGCCGGACGCGAGGTCATGGCGGTGCCTGGGCACCCGCTTTTGCCGACGTCGGTAGGCGCGAATCGCCTGATCGCGGATGGCGCGCGCGCGGTCTTCGGGTCGCAGGACGTGCTGGACGAGCTGGCCGCGCTCCCGCCGATCGATGGAGTCGAGCCGCTCTTGCCGGTCGCACCGCCAAGCCCGACCGCCACCAAGGGTACCGCAGTCTCATCGTTGCTCGACGCTCTTTCCGAGCACCCCGCCACTCCGGAGGAATTGGCCACCAGCGTTGGGTTGGCGCTCCCCAAAGTGCTGGCTGATTTGACCCAGCTGGAGATCCTGGGGCTCGCTCGCGCGCTTCCCGGTAGCCGCTTCGCGCGCAGCCACCCCGTGACGAAGGGCTGAGCGATTGCGTCGTCCCCTCCACGTCTACGTCCACGTCCCTTTTTGTGCCCGCAAGTGCCCCTACTGCCATTTCTACAACATCGGTCACGACGACGGCCGCGAAGCCGTCTTCGTCGACGCGCTGGCGCGCGAGATCGATGATTGGCGGCGACGAGGCGAGTTCGACGGGACCGAGTTGGCGACGCTCTATTGGGGTGGCGGCACGCCGTCGATCCTGTCTGAGCCGGGGTTTTCGAGGCTGGCCGAGATGTGCCTCGGTATGGCCCAAACAGTGAACGAGTTCGAGTGGACGATCGAGCTGAATCCGGCCGACGCCAAGCCCGACAAGCTGGCCAGCTATCGAGCGCACGGTGCCAACCGACTCTCAATCGGAGCGCAGTCCTTTGA
>JBDHFX010000186.1:0-2514 GCA_039590215.1 Gemmatimonadota bacterium
GCCAACATGCTGGCCGAGATCTGCGAGATGATCCCGGGAGGCAACGTCGATGTGGTTTCGGACGCGCTGGGGCTCGACAAGCGAATCGGCCGGCGGTATCTCACCGGGGCACTGGGGTATGGAGGCCCGTGTTTTCCTCGCGACAATGTGGCTCTTTCTTGGTTCGCCAGGGCGAGAGGCATCACCGCGGAGTTGGCGGAGACCACGGACAATGCGAACCGCACACTAGCCGGGCGGATAGAGTCGAAACTGGCGGGTAAGTTCAACCCCGGAGACACCGTCGCCATTCTGGGTCTGTCGTACAAGCCGTGGTCTCATATCGTAGAGGAGTCCCAGGCTGTTTATTTGGCCAAAGAGCTGTCGTCTGCAGGCGCACGCGTGGTTGGCTACGACCCGTTAGCGAACGACATGGCCCGTTCCGAGCTTCGCGACAAGGCGGTAATCGTTGATTCGATCGAAGACTGCGTTGCCGATGCCGACTGCATTCTGGTGTGCAATCCAGATCCAGAATTCAAGGCTCTGACGCCTGAGATGGCGCTGGGCGATAAGGGATCGGTCACGGTGGTCGACTTCTGGCGTTTCCTGAGATCGTCGCTCGAGGGTCATCCCGGTATCGATTACCGGGCGTACGGGACCAGCATCGACGACGATGCCAACGCCGAGGCGATGAAGGAGCTGTGGGGCGAGGGCGGCAACGCCTAGGTGCGGTTTTGAGCCAGCAAGAGAGCCCCATGATCACGATCGTAACGCCCACCTACAACAGCGTTCGTACGGTGCGGGATACGATCGAGAGTGTGCTGACGCAGGACTACCCAAACCTCGAGCATATCGTGATGGATGGCGGGTCCACAGACGGTACCCTCGATATTTTGGCAGACTATCCGCATCTCACGTGGGAATCCGAGAAGGACGAGGGACACTACCACGCAATGCAAAAGGGCGCCGAGCTGGCGACCGGGGACGTGCTCGCGATCCTCAACTCGGACGATTGTTACCGACCTGGAACACTTCACAAGGTCGCCGCTGCCTTTGATGCCCACCCCGAGTGGGACGCTCTTTTTGGTGACATTCGGTTCGTCGATTCGGACGGAAATGAGATCTATCGACGGGAAGAAGCCAAGTACGACTATGATGTTCTCCGTTTCGGGGTCAATATCGTGAGCGACCAGACGCTGTTCTATCGACAAGAGACGTTTCATCGGGTCGGTGGATTGCGGTACGAGAAGTTCCGCAACTGTTGCGATTACGATATGGTCCTGCGCTTGGGCAAAAACGGCTTCAGGGTCGGTCACGTCAACGCAATCTTCACTAACTACCGAGTTCATGAGTTCGGACAGACTGCCGATAAGCGAATCGCCGAGAACATGCGCAGAGAAGTGAGACTTATAAGAGATGAACATGGAGTGCCGCACGGGTTTCCGTATTACATCCTGATGGTTAGCCACAAGATCAAGCGGCAGTTGCAGAAGCTCTTCCTGCGGGGCAAGGTCGATCTCGTTTCGGGTCGCTGGAAACTCCGAAAGCACATGCGAGACCAAACGACGTTCTCTTCCAACGTGGGTCTTGACGAGCTGTAGGTCACGGCGCGTACGTTCAACGCGCCACACGGGTATGGGCGCATAGCTCAGGGGTTCAGAGCACCTGCCTTACAAGCAGGGGGTCCGTGGTTCGAATCCACGTGCGCCCACCAGTAATAAGCACAAGCAGAACATGCGGTTGGGGAAAATCGGCAGAAACGCCGGAGTAGGGGGGTGTGCTAGTAAGTGTGCAGCATCGCGTCGGCGGTCGGATTCATCGCCCTCGCCGGTGTAGCAACCGAGATCGGCGTCGTGATGCTCGTCTATCTAGATGAAGCACACGAGCGACATCGCCGTGACGGGCGTCTGCGGGATACGGCCGACGTCATCGATGCCGTGCAGGAGGGAGCGGGGGAGCGGGTGAGGCCGGTCATGATGACGGTCGTCGCCGATATAGGCGGTCTGTTGCCGATTCTCTGGGGCCACGGCACGGGCGCCAGCGTGATGCAGCGCATCGCCGCACCTATGGTGGGTGGAATGTTGTCCGCCACCGTGCTGGTGCTGCTCGTGGTTCCGACGCTTTACTCCGTCTGGAAGGAGCGACAGTTGCGAGGATCGATGGGGGTTGGCGCGCCCTCATCGTCAACTGAAGGGGTGTAACGAATGAGTAGCCAGCACATGGGACACGGGATGGCAGGGCATGCCGCGGTCAATGCGCGAGCGTTGAGAGTCTCCGCGTGGCTTACCGGGGTCTACTTCGTCGTCGAGCTGCTGATCGGCCTGTATACCGGGTCGGTGGCCGTTATTTCCGACGCCATGCACACGTTCTCGGCCGTTGGAGGAGTGGTGCTGGCGATCGTCGCGGCTCGGATCGCCAGACGCCCGGCCGACGAGCGCCGCACGTTCGGATCGTTCCGGGCGGAGATCATCGGTGCGCTCCTGAACGGCGTCTTTCTGTTCGTGATGGCGATTGTCGTACTCGTAATGGGATACCTGC
>JBDHFX010000187.1:0-3375 GCA_039590215.1 Gemmatimonadota bacterium
TCGTTCAGCTCGGTGCTCGACGAGACCGCGTCCCACTGTCATCTGCTGCTGCCCGATCACACACCGCTCGAGTCGTGGGGCGACTGGGTGCCCGAGGACGGCGTCATGAGCCTGATCCAACCGGCGATGCGTCCGGTTTTCGATACCCGCCCAACGCCCGATGCCATGCTCGATGCGGCGCGAGTGATGGCCGGTGAAGGGGGAACCCCGGTGATCCAGGCCGAGACCTGGTACGACTACCTACGGTCGGCCTGGAGCGATGTCGCTGGCAGCGAGCAGGCGTGGGTCGAAGCGCTCAAGGCGGGGGGCGTGTGGCAGGCCGCGACGACTGTGCCGACGGCGACAACACCGGCAGCCGCTAGCGACGGACTCGATTTTGGTCCGGTCTCATTTGACGGTCCCGAAGGCGATGGCGCGTTCGACCTCGTCGTACAGCCACAACTGGCGATGTACGACGGTCGGTCGGCCAACAGCCCGACGCTCCAGGAGTTGGCGGACCCCGTCACGACGAGCTGTTGGCAGACGTGGATCGAAGTACACCCGGATGTAGCAAGCGGTTTGGATGTCAAAGACGGTGACGTGGTCACCGTCACATCACCCCATGGCAGCGTCACGGCACCGGTGATCACCTACGTCGGCATCCGGCCCGATACGGTCTCGATGCCGCTCGGACGCGGTCACACAGCGATGGGTCGTTTCGCCAAGGGTGGTGTCAATCCGGTTGAGCTGCTGCCCGCCGATGTCGAACTAAATGGTGGTGGGCCGATCTATCAGGGCGTTCGGGTCACGCTGACGCCCACCGGGGCGTGGGTGCCGCCGCTCAAGCACCAGGGGTCGGACACTCAGCACGATCGCGAGATCGCTCAGGCGATCCCGATGGCCGAGGCGCTCCACGCTGAGCCGGGTCACCACGGCAACGGTCACGGCGAACCCCTCACGGTGGATCGTGTCGCGGAGGACTCCGGCGCTGAGAGTCCCTATCGCTGGGGCATGGCGATCAGTCTTGATGCTTGCACCGGTTGCAACGCCTGCGTGGCGGCGTGTGCGGCCGAGAACAACATCCCATTCGTCGGGCCTGAGCGGGTCGCCAAGAGCCGCCAAATGTCGTGGATCCGAATCGAGCGGTTCTTGGAGAGCGAAGAAAACGGAAATGTAAAGACCCGCCACATACCGATGATGTGCCAGCACTGTGGTGCCGCTCCGTGCGAACCGGTCTGTCCGGTATACGCCACGTATCACAATCCCGAGGGGCTCAACGTTCAGGTCTACAACCGGTGCGTAGGGACCCGCTACTGTTCGAACAACTGTCCCTACAAGGTCCGGTACTTCAACTATTACACCTACGAGTGGCCTGAGCCGATGAATCTGGGGCTCAACCCCGACGTAACCCTGCGTGAGAAGGGTGTCATGGAGAAGTGCACGTACTGCGTGCAACGCATCAACGGTGCCAAGAACGCCGTTCGTGACGAGGACCTAGACGCCGTAGTGCCGGACGGGTACTTCCAGACGGCTTGCCAGCAGACGTGTCCCACCGATGCGATCGTGTTCGGCAATCTCAAGGATCCCGAGAGTCGCGTGTCGAAGTTGGCTGGCGGTCCACTCGCCTACAGCGTGCTGGAGGAACTGAACACGCGACCAGCGAGCTTCTATCTGAAACAAGTGACCGAGCGCACGTCCAACAGGGCAGCGCTCGAATCGACCGGGTCGGCGGTGCAAGCCTAACCGATGTCGGACTCGACCTCCATCGTGAATCGTCACGCCTCCGGTCTCGCCCAGGCGACCGTCTTCCGGCGGGTAAACGACGACGTCCTGGCGACGTTGAGACGGCCCGGGTTCGGTTGGGCGGCGCTCATGGCGGTGGTGTTGACGGTTCTCGGCATCGGGATCGTCGCTTGGATCTACCAGATAAAAATCGGTCTCGGTGTGGCCGGTTACGTCCCGCCGGTCATGTGGGGTGTGTACATCACGGACTTCGTGTTCTGGGTCGGTATCGCCCACTCCGGCACGCTGATCTCAGCCATTCTGTTCCTGTTTCGAGCGCAGTTCCGAACTGCGGTCTACCGGGTAGCGGAAACGATGACGGTCTTTGCGGTGATGACGGCGGGGCTCTTTCCGCTCATTCATCTGGGTCGGGTATGGTACTTCTACTATTTGATCCCTTATCCCAACGAGCGCCTCTTGTGGCCCAACTTCAGGAGCCCGTTGCTGTGGGATTTCTTTGCCATCTCGACGTACTTCACGATCAGCTCGCTGTTCCTCTACTTGGGTCTGATCCCAGACATCGCCGCCGCTCGCGACCGGGCCGAGCCCCGGTCGTTCCGCCACCGGCTGTACTCGCTCTTGTCGTTGGGGTGGCAGGGGACCGACGGCCAGTGGCGTCACTACAACCGTGCCTACCTGTTCATGGCCGGTTTGGCCACGCCGCTGGTGCTTTCGGTGCACTCGGTCGTGTCGTGGGACTTCGCGATGGCGATCGTGCCCGGTTGGCACTCGACGATCTTTGCGCCCTACTTCGTTCCACCTAGAGGATTACATCGAAGAGTACCATCTAAACAATCTTGCCAAGCTCCTCCTGCTCACGTCGCTCATCGTGTTCTACGCGTACCTGGTGGAGTTCTTCATCGCCTGGTACTCGGGATCTGAGTTCGAAAAGGCGATCTTCTGGGATCGGTTGACGGGCAAGTACGCGTGGGCGTGCTGGATCATGTACATCTGCAACTGCTTCATACCGATGTCGTTGTGGTCTAAGCGGATCCGCACGTTGTCAACATCGGGATGTGGTTCGAGCGCTTCTCGATCATCATCCAGTCGCTGGCGCACGAGTTTATGCCGTACCAGTGGGACTACTACAGCGCGAGCTGGGTCGAGTGGTCGATCACCGCGGGTTCGTTTGCGTGGTTCTTCATGTGGTTCCTGCTGTTTGTGAAGTTTCTGCCGTCGATGGCGATTTCCGAGTTGAAGGAGCTGTTGCCGCCGAAGCTCAGGCGTCAGCAGGAGGAGCTCGAGGGAGCGTCATGAGCAGGGAGGGGTACAACCGATGAGCGCCGAGGTTATGGATGGCGGGGTTCGCGGGGTCTTCCTGACGCTGGACGAGGTCGCCGATGCCGTCAATGCACTCGAGGACGAGGGCGTGGCGGCCGATGACATCACCGTGTACTCGCCGATCCCGACTCCTCACCTGGAGGATGCGATCGATCGTCCGGTTAGTCCGGTTCGCCTCATGACGTTGATCGGTGGATTCCTGGGAGCGGTGACCGGCCTCTCGCTCACGCTCTGGACGTTCTTCGCGTGGGGGCTGCCGGTGGGTGGGAAGTCGATCGCATCGTTGCCGGTCACGGTCATAATCATGTTCGAGCTTACGGTCTTGCTGGGCGG
>JBDHFX010000188.1:0-2506 GCA_039590215.1 Gemmatimonadota bacterium
CGTCTCCTGACGGGGGGCGGTAGGACAGTGCTGGAACGACATCAGGCGCTGAGCGGGGTGCTCGATTGGAGCTATGAGCTCCTGTCTGAAGCCGAGCGGGTGGTGCTGCGGCGATTGTCGATCTTTGTCGGTGGTTGGACACTCGAGGCTGCGGAACAAGTCGTCGCCGGTGACGACGAAACCCTCGATCAGAGTGAGATCCTGGATCTCCTGTCCCAGCTCGTGGACAAATCGCTGGTTGTCGTTGAGGACCGTGGTGGAGAAGCGCGGTACAGGCTTCTCGAGACGGTGCGCGAGTACTGCCGGGAACGGTTGTCGGATTCGGACGAACTAGACACCATGTGTCGGCGTCATCGCGGGTGGTTCCTGGCGCTGGCCAAGCGAACGAATCCGGAACTGATAGGCAAAGACAAAGCGGTCTGGCTGGAACGGCTCGAGGCCGAGCACGGCAACTTCCGGGCGGCGCTGGAGTGGAGCGAGACAACGCCAGGAGAGTGTGAGCCAGGGCTCGAGTTGGCGGGTGCGCTGTACCGCTTCTGGCTGTGGCACGGCTACCTGAGTGATGGCATCGATGCGCTGGAAAGGGCGCTTCGCTGTGGGGGGAACGCACCGATTGAAACGCAGGTGACCGCGCTCACCGGCCTGGGGTATCTGTCGCGTGTTCGAGGTGACCTCGAGCGATCACGCTCGGCCGGCACGGAATGTCTCTCGATTGCCCGTGAAGCGGACGACAAGGGTGGTATCGCCCGAGCGCTGACGATTCTGGCGCTGGCGGCACAAGACGACGGCAACTACACGGATTCGGTGGCTCGCAACGAGGAAGCTCTCACGCTGGCGCGGGAGGCTGGCGATTCCCACACCGCCGCGGTGGCACTCAACAACCTCGGGGAGACGGCACGGTTACAGGGCAATCTCGAGTTGGCTCGCGAGATGTACGAGCAGGTGCTGGTCGAGGCCGACGATATCGTAGACCACGAAATCGCGTACTTCAATCTGGGGCAGGTCGCGATCGAGACAGGTGACGCGAACGGTGCTTTGAAGTGCTATCGTGAAGGGCTTCGGTTAGGGACCATTACGCACAACAAGTGGATCATCTCATACTGTTTGATGGGGGTAGGCCAGGCGTACCGGGAGAGTCAACCCGAACGAGCGGCACGGCTGTTTGCCGCATCGGACGCGATGCGGCAAGCCGTGGGTTCTGTTTTGTACGCTGCCGATCCATCATTGCTCGACCGTTCGGTCTATGAGGTGCGGGAACGACTCGGCGAAGAAGCGTTTGCTGCAGCTTGGGAGGAAGGCTGGGCGATGAATCTGGAACAGGCCACCGCCCAGGCGTTTGAATGAAGCCTTCCTCGTAAGTACACGTCAGTGGAAGTTCCGGCTCTTTGTCTTGCTGGGCTTCAGGCGCACCCGGGGCGCCCACAGCTTTTCCGCTACCAGATGCACGACGCCCGACTGAACCTGGAGCTTGCCCGTCACCCCTAGAAACGACGCCGTTTTTGCCAACAGGCGATACTTCTGAAACACGCGCTCCCAGATGACGACGTTCACAAAACCGGCTTCGTCCTCGAGCGTCATGAAGACCACGCCCTTGGCTGTTCCCGGTCGTTGGCGACAGATGACGAGTCCAGCATAACGCACGGGGTCCCCGTCTTTCATGCTGCGGACCGCCGCTGAATCGGGGAGTCGCTTTCGGGTGAGCTCTTCCCGCAGCGGGGCGAGCGGATGTCCGCGCGGGCTGTGCGACGTGAAGTCGTAATCCCAACCGATCGTCTCCAGTTCGTTCAAGTTTTGAAACGTCGCGTCGGGCTCGGCGAGCTCGAGGTCGAGGTCGAGCCCTGCATCCTCGTCTCGGTCGAGACCGAACACGTCCCACAAAGTGTCACGCCGTTCCTCCTCAAAGCCCTCGAGTGCGCCGCACTCGGCGAGTCGGGCGAGCATTGCGTCGTCCAGCCGAGTTCGGATGGCGAAATCATCGAGCGATGGGAATTCGCGCACTTGTCGCGCTGCGACGATCTGCCGGCCGTCCACTTCCTGGAGCCCCTTTACGTACCGCAAACCCATGCGAACGAGAAACCCCTCGCCACTCTCGTCGGCCGGCTCGAGCGTGCAATCCCAATCGCTATGTTGAACGTCCACCGGGCCGATCGTGACATCGTGGCGCTTGGCGTCTTCGATCAGGGTGGCTGGGCTGTAGAAGCCCATCGGTTGCGCGTTCAGCAGCGCGCATAGAAACGACGCCGGGTAATGCTCCTTTAGCCACGCGGTGGCGTAGCCGATCAGCGCGAAGCTGGCGGCGTGGCTTTCGGGGAAACCGTAATCGCCAAACCCCCGGATCTGCTTGAACACTCGCTCGGCGAACTCACGTTGAATGCCCTTGCGGATCATGCGCGAGATGAGACGCTCCCGATGCCGCTCGATGCGCCCCGCTCTCCGCCACGCCGCCATGTCGCGCCGCAGCTGATCGGCCTCGCCCGGCGTATAGTCGGCGGCTACCACCGCCAGC
>JBDHFX010000189.1:0-3066 GCA_039590215.1 Gemmatimonadota bacterium
GCCTTGGCCGGCGAGCACGTACTCAGCGTCGTCGATGCGATAGCCGCTGGCCCGGGCGTAGTGGCGGCCGGTCAGGGCCGCGTACTCGGCTATCGCGTCATCGGTGATCTCGCGAACATGATCGAAATAGAACGGGCGTTGTGCGGCCACACCCTGGGCGTAGGAATCCTGGTTCTGCACGACCCCCAGCATGGCCGGGTAGTCGAGGTCAAACATCTCCGGGATCCGGCGCCGCTCTTTTCCAAAGACCAATCGTTGCGCGGGGGTCGGCGACTCGATGATGTCGCTCGGATCCCCGAGGTACTCCTTCACCAGCTCGCGTTCCGGAAGCAACA
This sequence comes from Gemmatimonadota bacterium, assembly GCA_039590215.1. Taxonomy (GTDB): domain Bacteria; phylum Gemmatimonadota; class Gemmatimonadetes; order JACCXV01; family JAHWKZ01; genus CAMYLR01. The sequence goes on from JBDHFX010000189.1 coordinate 336, forward strand.
TCGATTCGATCACGTGGCTGGTGAGGAATCCGTCCTGCGCGACAACGCCGGGGTTGAGCGCCAGTTCCGCGACCCGATGCGCAATCAGGTTGAGATCGGCAGACGACTGGACGTCCTTGGCAAAGAACTGGAAGAACCCGGTGTCGTCGATGGCGTGGTAATCATCGTGTCCGGCGTGAACGTTGAGCGCGTGCTTGGTCATCGCCCGGGCAGCGACATTGAGCACGTACGTCAGTCGCTTGCCAGCCGCCGCGTAGAGCGACTCGTGCATGTACGCGATCCCCTGCCCGCTCGAGAAGTTGGTCGCCCGCAGCCCGGTCATGCTCATGCCGGCGGTTACCGCGGCGGCGGCGTGCTCGCCTTCCGGCGCCTCGCCGGCTGCGGTCTCCATCTCGACGACCGCGGTGCCACCGTCCAACGCTTCCCGGATCCCCGGGTACGGCGGCGCCTCTTCGGTCAGCGGTTTCTTCTTGAAGATCATGCCACCATGCTCTCTGCGGTTTCACGCTCCAACGAAAACTGCGCGCCCTCAATCCACACGATCGACGCGGTCGGGCACCGCGCAATCGCCGCCGGATCGGCGAGATCAATCTTGTCATAATCGACGACCGCCAGCCCGGATTGCATCTCGATCAACCCGGGGGCGGCGTCCACGACACACCGCTCGCAAGCGTTGCACGCCACCGCACAAACGTCGGTCGCCGCGTCCCCTTCTAGCAAGTTGCGACACTGCACGAGGAGGTGATGTTCGACCGGCATGATCACAAACAGATCCAACGGACACGCATCCACGCAGTCACCGCACGCAGTGCAATTGTCGAGGTCCACCACCGGCAGATCGACGTCATTCATATAGATCGCATCGAAATCGCACACCACGGCGCAATCGGCCAGGCCGACGCACCCCCACGCACACGCCTTGCCGCCACCACCGACCGCCACCGCCGCGCCACAACTCTCCACGCCGAAGTAGTCGGCCTTTCGGGGCGCCACGTCTGAGCCACCGGCGCAAAGCAACCGCGCCACGAGCTCAACCGCCTCGCCGGCTTCGACGCCCAGGTACTGTGCCACCTCCTGTCGCTCTTCCTGTCCCATCACGGTGCACTTGGCGGGCTCGATGTCGCCCTTGATCGTCGCTTCGGCGAACGCGCGACACCCACCCAAGCCACACGCGCCGCAGTTAGTGCCCGGGAGCATGTCGGTGACGTTGTCGAGACGCGGGTCTTCCCACACCGCCAGCTTGCGATGCGCGACCGCGATCAGGACGCCAAACGTCAGGCCCACACCGCCGAGAATCGCCATCGAACCGAGAATCGTCTCCGGGTCCATTATCCGGCTTCCTCGGTTGGCAGGTCAGCCTGCTGCAGGAGCCACGCGGCGAGCCGATCGGCTGGCTCGGCCGGCGGTTCGTCACCGTTGGCGCCACCGACCGCGGCGGCCGGCGCGATCGCTCCAGTCGCGGCCATCGCGATAAGAGTCCGCAGATGACCCAGGTCCTCGGTTTGCCGAAACGCGGAGATCGGACCGCGCGCCACCCGCGGATCGTCCTCGGGCACGAAGTCGACCCACAAACGATCGGACAGCGCCGACCCCTTGGTCGGATCATGGATGAACCGGGCCGCTGACTCGTTTACGAGCGCGGTTATCGCCGGTCCCGGCGCTTCGCGGGCCCGATCGAGCACGTCGATCTCGGCGCTCTGGGCGATGAACACACTCGGGCTCACCAACCGCGCCAACGGCGCCGGCGGTGACTCGCCGCGCACCAGCAGCACGATCTTGACCGCACCGTCCAGGAACCTGCTCAAGCCGTCGACTTGCAGCGCATCACCGTCGACATCGACGATCAAGGGCGGCGCGAGCGCTCGCTCGGCGCGACTCCACCCTGCGAACGGGAACGACGACATCAACGACTCGTGAGTGGGCAAGCGGTAGTGACCAGAGCGCGCGGCTTCGACCAACCGGGCGGTACCGAACACGCGCCCGAAATCCGCCCACACCACCGCCACCTTGGACGCCAGATCTTCTCCGGACGAGACCCGAACGCAGTAATCCTCGGGCTCCCGAGCCTCGATTTCGACCAACACTTTGCGTGCCCGACCTACCGCCTCGGCCGCCACCGGGTCGAGACGCGGCTCCTCGGCCACGAGCGCGGCGAACCGCTGAGCGTCGATGTGCCCGGACGCGAACCGGCCGAGCTCGGACGCGGTCCGCTCGGTCGCTTCGCCCTCGCCGGCGGTCCCCGCCGTGAGCATCACGTCGAGCTCGCCAATCGTGGTCGCGATCGCGGACCGGAACGCAACCCGTGGCGGCTCGAATGCCGAAAGCGCCTGCTCGATCCGCTCGTCAGACGGCATGCAGATCCAGCTCCTCTGATAGACGTGCCATCTTCTCCTCCGCGGTGATCACCGGCAACCGGCGCAGCTCTTCGTACCGCGGACGTGACTCGTCGCGGAAGAAGACACCGAGCCGCGTGCGTCCGTTCTCTTCGGCCAGTCGACGGGCGGCGTGGATATCGCTGGGATCGTGACGCACCTGGTTCTTGTAGACGTTCTCGAGACCGTCGACCAGGACCCCGTCTTCATGCACCAGCAACTCGATCGAGTCGGGGTTCTTGAGCCCCTCTTCGAACAACGGCGCGGTGTATTTCGGACAGCGTTGCAGAATCCGCACAAACGCGAAGCCCTTGTGGTGGTAGGCCGCCTTGAGGGTGGCAAACAGATGGGGCGGGATC
>JBDHFX010000190.1:0-2469 GCA_039590215.1 Gemmatimonadota bacterium
CGGGAACAATCCGACCCAGATCGCGGTGCAGAAGCGGATCACCGCGCTCGAGGGTGCTCGCGCGGCGTTGATCCTGTCGAGCGGCATGGCGGCCCTGTCGACCGCCATCCTCACTGTGTGCCGCGCCGGCGATCACGTGGTGGCGGCGCCGGAGCTCTACGGTGGCACCCACCGCTTGCTCGATGACGAGCTGCCGGGTTTGGGGATCGAAGTCAGCTATGCTGCGGGCCACCAGGCGGAAACCTGGGAAGCCGCAATCAAGCCGAACACCAAGCTGTTGATATGGGAGGCGATCACCAATCCGTTGGTGCGGGTGGCGGACGGCGAGGCATTGGCCGGACTAGCGCGTGATCGCGGGCTGGTCTCGCTCGTTGATGCGACGTTCGCGACGCCGATCAATCAGCGACCGCTCGAGTTTGGCGTCGACCTCGTCATGCACAGCGCCACTAAATACCTGGGGGGTCACACCGACCTGATTGGCGGCGTCCTCGCCGGCGGCGACGAGCTGATCGACCAGGCCACGCAGAAGTTGGCGAGCTTCGGTGGTTCGGCCGATCCGCACGCCGTTTTTCTGCTCGAGCGCGGCATCAAGACGCTGGCACTACGAATGGCGCGACACAACGAGAACGGGCGCGCGGTATCCGACTATCTCGCTTCGCATCCAAGAGTTGAGCGCGTCTTCTATCCGACGCTTGACGACCATCCCGATCGCGATGTTGCGGCCCGCGTGCTGAACGGCGCCGGCGGCGTGGTGGCGTTCATTCCTCGCGCCACGCCAGACGAGGCGCAGCGGATCGTCGAACGGTTCGAGTGGATTCGGCTGGCGCCCAGCCTGGGCGGTGTCGAGTCGCTGGTCTCGATGCCTGCCATGACGTCGCACCGCCATTTCACGTCCGACCAACGCGCTCAGCGCGGGATGCCCGATCAAACGGTCCGTCTGGCGCTCGGCGTCGAGGCCGCCGCCGACCTGATCGACGACCTCGACCGCGCGCTGGCCAGCTGAACACCGTCGTTGCAGCACCCAATGCGTTCAAGGGAACGTTCGGCGCGGTGGCGGTCGCCGAAGCGTGGGCTTCGATCTCGGATCCCGAGCTGGAGATCATCGCACGGCCGCTGTCAGACGGCGGCGACGGGTTTGTAGACGTCGTTCGGTACTATCGGCCGCAGGTGCTGGCGGTCAGGGCGAGGGTGCGGGGTCCGCTCGGTCGGCCGATCGATGCTCGGTGGGGCTGGGACCCGGACCACGCGACCGCCTACTTGGAGAGTGCCGCTGCGGTGGGGCTGGGGAACCTATCGCCAAGCGAGCGCGCGCCACTCGAAGCGGACACGTTTGGTCTGGGCCAGCTGGTCGCCTGTGCCGCCGGTCTGGGTGCCCGCCGGCTGGTGATCGGCCTGGGCGGGTCGGCGACCGTCGACGGCGGTTTTGGGATGGCTCGAGCACTCGGGTACCGGTTCGAGGACCGGCGCGGCGAGTCGATCGTCCGGACTGGCGACCTGGCGGACCTGGAGCGGATCGAGCCCTCTGACGATCGGTCGCTGATCGATCGACTGCAGATCACCGCCCTCACCGACGTCACCAATCCGCTGTTGGGCCCGGCCGGGGCGGCGTCCGTTTTTGGCCCCCAAAAGGGTGCCGATCGAGCCACGATCGAGCGCCTCGAGACCGGCTTGACGAAGCTCGGTGCGAGGTGGGTGGCGGATCTCGGCGTCGCCAGCGAAGCGCGTAGCGCACCCGGCGCCGGCGCTGCCGGTGGGCTGGGGGCTGGCTGTCGGGCATTCTTGGGTGCTGATCTCGATTCTGGCGCCCTGTCGTGTGCGCGGCTGGCGCGACTCGGTGACGCGCTGGAAGGCGCCAGCGGGGTGATAACCGGGGAGGGACGATTCGACGCCCAGAGCGGCGGCGGGAAGGTAACCGGGTACGTTGTCGCCGAAGCCCGCCGGCGTGACCTCCCAGCCGTCGTCGTCTGCGCGTCCTCGACCGAGGCAGAACCCCCACCGGGCGTCACGATCGTCGCGGGCCGACGCCTCGCTGGCCCGAGCGACAGGGACGGGTTGTCGCTGGTCGACCTAATCGAGCTCTTTCGAATCGCCGTCACCGATCTCGGCTTTTGACGCTTACGCCGCACGCGCTATACTTTGTCAACCGAGTCCCAACCCGCTGTTGACCACCGGGCTGGATCGTACCCCCAAGGCAACCCAGGTCATAGGAGAGGGCCGATGCACATTCTTGTTCGCTCGCTGACTGTTCTTCTGCTGGTGTTTGGTCTCGCTGCCTGTGGAGGTGGGGGCGGAGACGACGGTGCGCCGGCGGGAGAGCCAGCCGGAGAGACACCAGACGCCGGCGCACCTGCCGGCGACGCCATGGAAGCGGCCGACGGCCAAGCGGTATTTGCCACCAACTGCGCAGCATGTCACGGTGACGACGGCATCGGTGGCGGCGCGGCGGCGGTCGGATTGGAGCCACCCCCA
>JBDHFX010000191.1:0-2442 GCA_039590215.1 Gemmatimonadota bacterium
CGAAAAGCTGGGAGTCGATTGCGTCGTCAAAGGCAGAGGTGAGTCGATCGACACGATGAATCTCTTTCGTCAGGCTCTCGATGGACTGGACATTCCCGGAGAGATCGAAGACACTCACCCCGTCAATGCCGAGGAGATAATCTTTCCCGACAAGCCAACGACGTTTGGCGTAGTGGAGATGACCACCGGGTGTGGGCGCCGTTGCAAGTTCTGCATGCCGGACCTCAACCCGCAGATCGATCTGCCCAAGGAACGGATTATGGATGCCGTGCGAGCCAACGCGCGCAACGGCAACGAGCAGATATCGCTGGCGACGGAGGACATGTTTATCTGGGGGCAGGTCCACACGGACACACCGTTCTTTTTCCCGAACCGGGAAGCCTTGCTCGATCTGTACCGGGAGGCCAGTAGCTCCCCAGGCGTCAGTCAGTTCGTTCTCAGCCACTGCACGATGGCCCCGTCAGTGGTCGATCCGGAGCTGATTCGGGGGCTATCGGAGACCCTTCTGGACAAGAGTCCGATACACCTTTCGACGCTGAGCACTCATCCGGAGAAGAAAGCTCTCGTACCGCTCATCGGATTGGAGACGGGTTCGATCCGCATGGCGAAGAAAGTCATGCCCGCGAAGGCGGTTCCATTCAACATAGAGGATTGGCAAAGCGTCGTGATTCGTGGGCTGGAGGTCCTGAACCGCAACAACTGGTTCCCGATGCTCACGCTCATGGTCGGTAATCCGGGGGAGACCGACGAAGACGTGAAGGCAACGCTGGACCTGATCTACGAAATGGAGCGTCGCGATCTGTTTGCGTTTCTTGTCCCTTCGGTCTTTACGCCGCTCGAGGGGACTCGAATGCAGGAGGACGAGGGAGTGCGCAAGACACAAGACCTCTCCCCGCTCCAGTGGCAGTTGATCATGAAATGCTGGAAGATGAACCTACGGCCTGGTCTCTACAGCTGGTGGGGGCCGATGGCTTACCGCGTCGGCTCGCTGGCGCTGTGGGCGATGCGGTTGCGCAAGACCAACGGCCCCAACTTCACGTGGCCCTTGATCATGTTCTCTGGAAGCCTGTCTGAAGGGGTCCTGGCGAAGATGGGTAAGATCTACGTCGGCAGGCCGATAGAGATAAAAACACGGGCTGAGCTTCTGGCGTCACTGAGACCCAACTACTGGCGGTTTCTGCGGCACGACAACGGTGACGTACCGGTTGAGGAACCCCTCCGAGCGACGGCGTAGGCGGTACTGCGACTCGCGGACGAAGGGTTAATTCCCACACACATAGTGGTCGCCTAACGGGGGCCAACTCGGTAGGTTTATCAGTGATGAGAGGGCGCGAGATTCTCCACGATCCGAGCCTCAACCGAGGCACGGCGTTTACGCGGGAAGAGCGAGATCGTTTGGGTCTGCACGGTCTGTTGCCACCCCGGGTCGAGACTCAGGAAGAGCAGGTCGCGCGCAATATCGAGAACTGCGATCGGAAACCGTCCGACATCGAGCGCTACATCTTCTTGATGGCGCTCCAGGACAGAAACGAAGCCCTCTTTTACCGCACGATCATCGATCATCTTCGCAAGATCATGCCGTTGGTTTACACGCCGACGGTCGGCCAGGCTGGACAGGAGTACGGTCACATCTTCCGCAGCGCGCGAGGGTTATACGTCACTGCCGATGACCGCGGATCGATCGACCGTGTGCTCGATAATTGGCCCGAGCGTGAGGTGCGAGTGATCGTCGTGAGCGATGGCGAACGGATCCTCGGCTTGGGGGACCTGGGAGCCAACGGGATGGTGATCCCGATCGGAAAGCTCGTGCTGTACACGGCGGCGGGAGGCATCGATCCCACCAAGACGTTGCCGATTCTGCTCGACGTCGGTACCAACAACGAATCGTTACGCGCCGACCCGATGTACTTGGGATTGAGCCAACCGCGCTTGGCGGGTGACGAGTACCTGGAGTTTGTCGACGAGTTTCTCGAAGCGGTTGATAATGCGTTCCCGAACAGTCTGATCCAGTTCGAGGACTTCTCGACGCCCAACGCGCACAAGCTCCTCGAGAGGTATCGTGATCGTCACTGCTCATTCAACGACGACATTCAAGGCACCGCCGCAGTGGGTCTGGCGGGTCTTCTGGCCGCGCTCAGGATCACCGGGGGCAACTTGGCGGATCAGAGGTTGGTGCTCCTCGGGGCTGGGGCGGCGAACACGGGGATCAGCGACCTTCTCATCCGCGCGCTCGTTGAGGAAGGTATGGATGAGGCGGAAGCACGTCGTCGTACGTGGTTGATCGATAGTCGCGGTTTGGTCGTTCGCTCGCGGACGGATCTGGAAGTTCACAAGCTCCCGTTTGCTCACGAGCACGAGCCCCTGACGGACTTGCTGGAGGTCATCGAGGCGATCGAGCCGACGACATTAGTCGGTGCGACGGGACACCCAGGGACCTTCGGT
>JBDHFX010000192.1:0-2431 GCA_039590215.1 Gemmatimonadota bacterium
CTGGGTCTGTCCGAGCGAGGGATCATAATTGACGATTGAGGAGCAATAGCGTACTAGGCTGTCCTTTGGGGCCGCCCCTTCTTCTTGTACCGCCTTTGTGTGTTTCAGAGTGTGCTAGTCAGTGTGCGAGTTCAGTTCCGGCTTTTTGCCGTATCCGGCGGTGGAGCGTTCGGCAAATAGGGGTGGTGCTCCAGATCGTGAAGGGGAAACGAGGAGAGTCAGCACATACCTTTGCTTGATGTTTGGGCCGCTACTACACTCGATTTACTTCGCGACGATACAGTCCTACTCCAGTGCAGGGGGAGGTGCCTTTGCCTAGTCTGATTCAGCGCTCTTTAACGGGTCTGCTCCTGATCGCCCTCGCGATTCAGATTGCTGCGTGCTACAGCGCGCACCAGTTGCCGAAGTCGGACGAGCCTCCGCGGGAGACCATCGTTGGCGTCACGACCGTAGAGGGTGATGCCGTGAGGTTCGACGAGCAAGCGGTGGTAGTTCGTAACGACACACTCTTGTATCAGGTCGACGGGGCGGTGCACGAACTCCCGGTCGATCGAGTGGAACACTTCTGGGTCCGACGTATATCCGCCGTTAAGACGACGATCGCCGTTGGAATCGGCGTGGCGGCAACCATTATTGTGGTTCGGGCGATCACCGACAGCGAGAGCACGACACCCCAGCAGCAGTCGTGCCCGTTCATCTACTCCTGGAACGGATCCGAGTGGGTCTTCGACGCTGAGCCGTACGGCGGTTCGACCACGCGCGGTCTGGAGCGCGACGACCTTGGCGAGCTGGAGCATCTGGTTTCCGTGGACGGGGAGTACCGGCTCATGGTCACGAACGAGGTTCCGGAGACCCAGTACACGAACCTGGCCGAGCTGGTTGTCGTCGATCATGCGGTGGGGACCCGGGTCGTGGCGGATGACCACGGACGGTTTCACGAGATCCGTCATCCGGTGTCGCCGAGCGACGCCCGGGACGCTAATGACCGGGATCTGACCAAGTGGTTCCAATCGGCGGATCGTCTGGTCTGGGAGCCGGTGCCGGCGCCATCGGGGACGGACGACCGGAGCGAGGTGACCCTGACGTTCGCGAGACCGCCCGGCGCCCGCCGGGCCACGCTCGTGGCCCGGGTGGGAACCGGGAGTTGGGGCTCGCACATGATCAAGTCGATGCTCGCGCTGCATGGCAACCAGCTCAGTTCGTGGTATGCGGCGCTCGACGAGCGGCGCTCCATGGTGGACTCGCTGGCTGCCTGGAATCTGCGAGAGGAGCTGTACGCGCTGCGGGTCATGGTCGAGGAGCCGGACGGCTGGAAAGTGGGTGGCGTTCTGCACGGTGGAGGGCCTTTCGTTACCGAGGATCGGGCCCTCGTTCTCGACGTCAGTCGGGTGTCGGGCGACCGCCTTCGGATACGGTTGCGGCCGCCACGCGGGTTCTGGGCGATGGATGCCTTCGCCGTTGAGTACGACGAGGGAGACGATCGGATCCACGTCCAGCACATCCGCCCGAAGGAGGCGCGGGACCACCAGGACCGCGACGTTCTGTCGGCTCTTCTGGCCGCGGACGATGCGTACTATGTGATGCCGACGAACGACGACTGGGCGCTCCTCAGGTTCGATGCGCCCCCGCTCAGGAGCAATCTGGAGAGAACCGTATTTCTCCATGCCCAGGGCTGGTACCGGATTCATCTCGATGACAGTCGCGCTCCTGATGAGGAGACATTGCGCAGGCTCGCCGAGGTGCCAGGCGCGGCGGCGCGGTACGCTGCGGAACGGTTTTCGGCATGGCGCCTGGCAACTCGATAGCGGAGTCCACGGAGCGCTGGGTTCTGGTCACCGGTGGCAGCCGGGGGATCGGGCGTGCGGTTGTGGAAGATCTTGCGCGCCGCGGCTGGAACGTCGCGATTGCGCATCTGCGGGATACGGCATCGGCGATGAACGTAGCCGCGAGAGTGGAGGAGTGGGGTAGTCAGGCGATCGTTCACACGGGGAACCTGGGTGATGCCGAGGAGTGCGGGCGGCTGGTCGAGCGCCTCACGTCGGAGGTCGGCCGGCTCGACGGTCTGGTCCACTGCGCCGGCCTCGGCGCTCTCTCGCCCGCGCTCGACGCTCGTCCAGGAAGATGGCGAGTGGCGTGGGACACACACGTGGGCGCGCTGCTCGAACTTCTGCGACAGGGACACGATCTTCTGGCTCCCGGAGGCGCCGTCGTTGCCATGACAAGCCTCGGGGCGCGGCGTGTCATGCCCGGATACGCGACGATCGCTGCCGCCAAGGGAGCCTTGGAGACGCTCGTTCGGTATCTGTCTGTCGAGATGGCCGATTCGGACATCGCGATCAATGCGATTTGCGGCGGGCCGGTCGAGACGGACTCTCTTCGTTCGTTCGCGTTCCACGACGAGGTCGAGGAGACGAGTCGCCGGTCGGTTGCC
>JBDHFX010000193.1:0-2404 GCA_039590215.1 Gemmatimonadota bacterium
CGTCGAGCAGGCCATCTTCGACCGGGTGTTCCAAATGATCGATCGCGCCGAGCGGTTCATTGTGCTCGACATGTTTCTCTTCAATGGAGAGCACGGTGGCGACCGTGAGTACCTGCCGCTGGCAGGCAGGCTCTCGGAACGGTTGATCGCAAAGAAGCGCGCCTGGCCTGGCATGGAGATCATCTTCATCACTGATGAGATCAATAATTTCTATGGGGCGTACACCAGTCGGGAAATTCGAGAGCTCCGCGCGAATGATATCCATGTGGTGGTAACCAGTCTCGCCAGGCTGCGTGATTCGAATCCGGTCTATTCCGCGCTGTGGCGCTCGTTCGTCCAGTGGTTCGGCACCGGTGGCCCCGGTGTGCTGCCGCACCCACTGACGAGCTCGGGACGGAAGGTGACGCTCCGTTCCTACCTCAAGCTCCTCAACTTCAAGGCGAACCACCGCAAGGTGATCGTGACGGAGCAGGAATGTCTTGCCGCATCGGCCAACCCGCACGATGCCAGTAGCTTTCATTCGAATATCGCGTTCGCCATGCGGGGCGCGCCGTGCGCCGATATGCTCCGAGCGGAAGGGGCCGTCCTCGAGCTCTCCGGCGGCTTCCCGCCCTCGTCGGCTGTTGAGCCGGTTCCCGATGGCGACCGGAAGGTGTCCGCCCAATACCTCACCGAAGGGCAGATTCAGCGCGCGATTCTCGAGGAACTCGATGCCTTGGACACAGGCGACCGCCTGGACATCGCCATGTTCTACCTATCCGACCGAACGGTCGTCCAGGGGCTGTTGCGTGCCTCGCGTCGTGGCGTGACGACGCGTGTCATCCTCGACCCCAACAAGGATGCCTTCGGACGGCAGAAAGGTGGCATCCCTAACCGGCAGGTCGCGCGTGAGCTTGTGACGGGGTCGGAAGGCGCCATCGCGCTCCGCTGGTATGACACTCACGGGGAGCAGTTCCACACTAAGCTCGTGCTCGCCTGGCATCCGGATCACGTCACCGCGGTGGGAGGATCCGCCAATCTGACGCGGCGGAATCTGGATGACTATAACCTCGAGGCAGACGTCAAGATCGAAGCCCCTGTCCACTCCGAACTCGCAGCCAATCTCCGTACGTATTTTGAGCGAGTCTGGACAAACACGGATGGAGATTACACCGTTGAGTACGGTGCGTACGAAGACCGATCGTGGCTCAAGCGGCTGGTCTATAGGGTTCAGGAATGGAGCGGCTTCAGTTCGTATTAGTCGATGGTACTCTCGTTGAGCTTCCTACCTAGCGAGGATCAACCGATCATGAGGCTCTTCACCAGGACAAACAACACGGCGGCGGTCATTGCTGTACTGGCGCTCGTTGCTACCGGGTGCACGACGATCCGAGGCGTTGCGGCACTCCGACACGTGGATTTCTCTCTCGACCGGGTCAGCGACCTACGCCTCGCTGGCGTGGCCTTGGATCGGATCCAGTCCTACCAGGACTTGAGCATCGCCGAGATCGCCCAACTCGGTATTGCCATCGCTCGAAAGAACATGCCGCTCGATTTTCTCCTCCATGTCCAGGCGGAAAACCCAGCGGACAACTCGGTGACTGCTCAACTCGTACGCCTGGATTGGACGCTCTTGCTCCAAAATCGGGAGACCATCAGCGGCAGCGTGGACACCAGCTACGCACTGCGGCCCGGAGTGTCGCAGGACGTGCCTATCGCCATGCATCTCGATCTGACCGATTTCTTCGAGGGTAGTGCCAAAGACCTGGTCGAGTTGGCGCTGAATCTGGCGGGGCAGGGAGGCGAGCCGAAGGAAATCACGCTCCGAGGAACACCGACCGTCGACACACCCATCGGTCCCATCCGCTACCCGCAGCCCATCACCATCGCGAGCCGGCGGGTCGGGTCGTGATGGGTTAGGGCTGGCTGGGTCTCGCCGGATCAGCGAACCAGTTTCCGGTTCTCGAGCAGGGTCCCGAGCTGCCAACCGATCACCTTGGCCGCGGGGCGGTCGCGCCGGGCAATACCCAGGACCAGGCGGTCTTCCGAACTTCCTGGCATGCCTTCGAACACGGCGAGGCTCTTCGCCTGAAGGATCAACTTGGCGCCGAAGATGCCCCTCCGGTAGTCGACCCGCGTGAGATCGTCGAGTGAGATGGAGCGCTGCAAGATCTCCGATCGCTCCAACGTCGCGACGGACGTTCGATACTCGAGCACGATTCCGCCTGGTTCCATTCGGAGGACCCCGCTGATGGTGATCCATCCCTTCCGGATATCCGAAAGTTCGGGGTCGATAGTGAACGGGACGCTCTGGATCTCGGTCATCTCCCTGCTCGCTCCTCGGCGATGCGGCAGCCGCCGATGGGTGTACGTTATACGGCGATGAGGTGGTTCGCCATCTAGAATGCTGTCCGACCAACGGAGA
>JBDHFX010000194.1:0-2373 GCA_039590215.1 Gemmatimonadota bacterium
CAAAATCCTCGTGATCGCCGCCGTCAGCGTCGTCTTGCCATGGTCCACGTGGCCTATCGTCCCCACGTTCACGTGCGGCTTCGTTCGATCGAACTTCTCCTTGGACATCGCTACGCTTCCTCCGTTAGGCTGCGGACGTTCCGCTAGCGCCCCACCGCGCCCGTCACCCGGGCTACGACTTCCTCGCTAATCGTCTTGGGTACCTCTTCGTAGTGCGAAAAATGCATCGTGTGGTCGCCGCGGCCCTGGGTGATCGATCTCAGTTCGGTCGCGTAGCCGAACATCTCGGCCATCGGCACCTTGGCCTCGATCACCTGCAGCCCGCGACGGGAGTCTATCTGCTGGACCCGCCCGCGACGGGCATTCAGATTGCCGATGACATCTCCCAGGTAGTCCTCGGGCAGGACGATCTCGACCCGCATTACCGGCTCGAGCAGTACCGGCTCGGCCAACTGGCAAGCCTCGCGAAACGCCCGCGCGCCGGCGATCTTGAACGCCATCTCCGACGAGTCGACCTCGTGGAACGACCCGTCGAAAAGCTCCATCTTGACACCGCGCATGACGTAGCCCGCAAGCACGCCACTCTCCATCACTTCCTGAGCACCGGCCTTAACCGCGGGGATGTACTCTTTCGGGATCTTTCCGCCGACGATTTTGTTCTCGAACAGTAGGCCGGCGTCGGACGCGGCCGACTCGACGCGCAGCTTGACGTGCGCGTACTGCCCGTGCCCTCCCGTCTGCTTGACGTAACGGATCTCCCGATCGGCCCGTCCAAGGATGGTTTCGCGGTAGGCCACTTGGGGCTTGCCCACGTTGGCCGCCACCGAGAACTCGCGCTGCAACCGATCGACGAGAACTTCCAGGTGCAACTCGCCCATGCCGGCGATCAGCGTCTGGGCGGTCTCCGGATCGACTTGCACCCGAAAAGTCGGGTCCTCTTGAACCAGCTTGGACAATGCGGTGCTGAGTTTCTCCTGGTCCACCTTGGTTCTCGGTTCGATGGCCAGCTGGATCACCGGCTCCGGAAAGTCCATCGACTCGAGCAATACCGGCTGTCTTTCGTCACAAATCGTGTCGCCGGTGGCGGCGTTGCGCAGACCGACTGCGGCCGCGATGTCGCCAGACCACACTCGTTTGATTTCCTCTCGTTTGTTGGCGTGCATCTTGAGCAGGCGGCCCACTCGTGCCCGGGTCCGCTTGGCCGTATTGAAGACGTGGCTTCCCGTCGTCATCGATCCGGAGTAAACGCGCAAGAAGGCGAGCTGCCCCACGAAGGGATCGGTCATGATCTTGAAGATCAGCGCCGCGAAGGGCTCGTCATCGGCAGTTCGACGGGACACCGTACTGCCGTCGTTTGACGAGATTCCCTCGATCGCAGGGATGTCGAGCGGTGAGGGAAGGTAGTCGACAAGCGCGTCGAGCAAGGGCAGCACGCCTTTGCAGCGAAATGCCGAACCGCAGAGCACCGGCGTGAACTTCAATCCCATCACACCCCGCCGAATCGTCTGGCGAAGCTGCTCGGTCGAGATCTCCTCGCCGTTCAGGTAGCGGCTCATCAGGGAGTCGTCGATCTCGCAGACCGCCTCGAGTAGCCGCTCTCGAGCCCGAGAAGCCGCCGCACTCAACTCCTCGGGGATCTCCGTAAAGCGAGGCTGCTCGATGCTGTCGCCCTCCGAGAGATCCAGGGCTCGCATCTCGACCAGATCGATCAGCCCGCGGAAGCCCTCTTCCGCACCCCAGGGGATCTGCAGCCGGACCGGCTTGGCTTGCAGTCGTTCGACCATCAAGTCGCAGACGCGATCGAAATCCGCGCCGACGCGGTCCATCTTGTTGACGAAGGCGATACGTGGCACGCCGTACTTGTCGGCCTGCCGCCAAACGGTCTCGGACTGCGGTTCCACGCCTCCCACAGAGCAGAAAACGGCCACGGCGCCGTCCAGCACGCGAAGCGAGCGCTCGACTTCGGCCGTGAAATCAACGTGTCCTGGCGTGTCGATGATGTTGATACGGTTATCGCGCCAGTAGCAGGTCGTCGCGGCGGAGGTGATGGTAATGCCGCGCTCTTGCTCCTGTGCCATCCAGTCCATGGCCGCAGTCCCGTCGTGCACCTCACCCATCTTGTAGGTGATTCCCGTGTAGTAGAGAATCCGCTCGGTCGTCGTCGTCTTACCGGCATCGATGTGGGCCATGATGCCGATATTGCGGATTCGTTCCAGTGGGGTCTTGCGTGCCATTTCAAAGAACCGAGCCACCCGCGGGCGTCCCGCGGATCGCGACCGGGGTTGCAGCCACCTCACGGCAGCGGGCGGGCCCCGATCAGTTGACTACCATCGATAGTGCGCGAACGCCTTGTTGGCCTCCGCCATCCGGTGC
>JBDHFX010000195.1:0-2371 GCA_039590215.1 Gemmatimonadota bacterium
AGGCTGAAGGAGCTGAAATCCACGGGTATTGTGCGCCGAATAGTGCTACCACCTCCAGCCAGCGTGCCGGCGTATGCGCTCACCAGTGTCGGTCTGGAACTCGAACCAGTGCTGCTCGCGCTGGTGCGATGGGGAGAGCGGTTTCTAGAGGCTGGGAGCGCAGATGATTACGTCCGTGCCGAGTGGGCTGTGCTGGTCCTTAGAGGGATCTTCCGACCGGAGGCAGCCAAGGGTTTCAGCGCCGTCTACGAATTCCGCATGGGCGAGGAGGTCGTACATGTTGAGATCGATGACGGGCAGCTCAGCACGGGGCTCGGGCCTGCGCGCCATCCCGACGTCGTCTTGAGTGGTGATCTCGAGCACTTCCTCGCGTCTGCGGCCGGAACTCTGGATATGGCTCAGGCACTTGCCGAGGGAAAAGTCACGCTCGAGGGGGACCCAGCCCTCCTCCAGCACCTCGGGGATGTGTTTCCCCCCCGTTCCGAGCGCATGAAATAACCAGCGGCTTGACAGCAGCATGTACCTGTGATATCATTTCGATGATCATAGGAATATCGAAATGTCAGCACTCGACGACCTCGCGCGCATCTTCAAGGCACTGTCCGACCCCAATCGGCTGGCGATCCTTCAGCTTCTGCGTGAGCGGTGCGGACCCGGCTGCTCGGTGTCCGAGAAAGAGGCCGGCAGCACGGTCTCCGACATCGCTGAGCAGTTCGATCTGGCTCTCTCAACCGTGTCTCACCACATCAAAGAACTCAAGAACGCGGACTTGATCTGCTGCGAGAAGCGTGGCCGTTGGGTGTGCTGCTCGCCCAACGAGGACGTGTTGCAGCAGGTCAAAGCGTTCGTCAAGGAGTAAGGAGGAACCATGACTGCCGAAACCGCGGCAAGCCCGAACCTCGAGAACTTGATCCCGATTGCAGTCGTCATCGCGGCCGGGTGCGAACCGTGTGCGGAGAAGATGGTTCGCCGCGCACTCGAACGTGGCAGCGCTGCCCAGGACATCCGTAAGACGTTGGGTCTCGTTGCCCACATGCAGGACTTGGATTGCCTCGCCGAAAACGTCGGACCTGCGGCTCTGGCGAGAATGGAAAAGCCCTTAGCCGCTGGAAAGCGGACACTGGAATCTGAATTGTCACAAGTAGGTGCCTGATGAAAAACATCGATCCAGAACAACTGGTGAAGGAAGTGAAACGACGCTATGCGAAGATCGCCGTGGGACGGGAGTCGAGTTGTTGTGCTCCCGCGCCGAGCTCAGAAGCCGCTACGGCTACGAGCTGTTGCGGGACCACCGCAGCGGTTTCTGACGGTCTCGGCTACCAAACCGACGAACTCGAGTCGCTACCCGAAGGCGCCAACATGGGGCTCGGGTGCGGTGCGCCAGTCGACCATCTCGACCTGAAGCCGGGCGAAGTCGTGCTCGACCTCGGATCGGGCGGCGGCATCGACGCCTTCCTGGCCGCTAAGCAGGTCGGTCCCAACGGCAGGGTCATCGGTGTCGATATGACGCCCGAGATGATCGAACGCGCGCGACAAAACGCCGATAGTGCCGGGTTCGATCAGGTCGAGTTTCGGCTCGGGCGGCTGGAAGACCTACCGGTCGAAGACAGCTCGATCGACGCAGTAACCAGCAACTGCGTGATCAACTTGGTCCCGGACAAACAGCGGGTCTATGACGAGATCGGCCGGGTATTGAAACCCGGTGGCCGGTTGGCGATCTCGGATGTCGTCTTGGACGGCCCGTTGCCCGAAAGTCTGGCCAGCGATCTCTTGGCCTACGTCGGTTGCGTCGCCGGCGCGATGCAGCGCGACGCGTACTTCGCCGCCGTCGAGGCCGCGGGGCTAACCGATGTCGAGATCTTCGGCGATGTCGACTTCGTCGCTGCCGCCGAAGATCACATCCCCGACGACCTCACCGATTTGATGGAGAGCACCAGGATTGGGTTGGGCGACGTCCGAGGTAAGGTGCACTCGGTGACGTTTCGAGCTACGAAGCGGTGAGGAAAAACCCGAAGGGCTCCGCCAAAGCGCCGCTGGCCACAGACGCCGCATCCGCGCCCGGGAGGCCAGGGTTCCACAGCGACATCGAGAACGCAGCCACCCGTTCCATTCCGGCGAGGTAGCAAAGCACCTCCTGCACCGCGACGAGGGACGGGCCGTTGGGCGCCGGATAGCCCATGGCGGGCATCTCGGCGGGATCGACAACGTCCACGTCGACGTGCACGTACAGCGGGCCCGGCGGAGGCTCCCAGCGAGTGACCTCGCCGACCGACAGCACGGTCATGCCGGAGCCGGCCACGGCCTCGCTTTCCTGCGGGTCGAGGTCCCGGCCGTCGACGAGCACCGCCGCGCTCTCGGCGACCGTCTGCAT
>JBDHFX010000196.1:0-2364 GCA_039590215.1 Gemmatimonadota bacterium
GTTGCGGTTTGGGGTGTTCGCGAGGGGATCAAAACCGGCGTCCAGCGCAAGCCGTTCGAGCCACGCGAAGCCACGCGAGCGCTTTGGGCGGCAAAGTGGGAGCTATTCCTGCCGCTCCTCGTGCTCTTCGTGATCTTCCGGGGGATCGCCACCCTGGTGGAGGCGGCAGCTCTCGCCGCGCTCTACGCCTTCGTCATCCAGTGCTTCGTACACCGGGATTTATCGCTGGGCAGCGACTTGGCGCGCGTGTTCTACCAATGTCTCGCGCTCATTGGCGGCGTGCTGCTCATCCTTGGGATGGCTATGGGCTTCAGCGGCTACATGGTGGATGCGATGATTCCGATGCGCGCGCTCGAGTGGGTGCAGAGCCACATCGATTCGCGGATCGTCTTTCTGCTCTGCCTCAACATATTCCTGCTCCTCGTGGGCGCCGTGATGGACATCTTTGCTGCGACTGTGGTGATCGTTCCTCTCATCGTCCCGCTGGGCATGGCGTTCGGGATTCACCCGATCCACCTCGGGATCATCTTCGTGGCCAACCTGGAGCTCGGTTACCTGACCCCTCCGATCGGCCTTAACCTCTTCCTGGCTTCCTACCGCTTCGATCGACCGGTGCTCGATCTCTACCGCGCCGCGGTGCCGTTCCTCCTGATTCTGGGTTTGGGGGTTCTTCTCATCACGTATATTCCGTGGCTCACGACGGGTCTGCTGACGCTCTTCGGGCGGTAGGATCGGGCGTGCCAGCGCTCCGGGCTACCGCATTCGATGAAATTCAGTGCCACCCCCCGCCTGAACGTCTTGGAGCACCAGCACGTCCGGGTAATGATTCCCAAACGCATATTATTCCTCTTTCGGCCCTTGGCCCTTGTGGTTATGACCAACGGGAGAGACTTTTGGTAGGCATAACCATACGCCAAAAGGGGGCAAGATGACTGGATTGCGGATGCGTAGCGCGGCTGTTTTCGTGATCTCCACGCTCGTGCTGGCGTGTGGGGGCGGTGGAGAGACGCCAGGAAACGCGATATCGACGACTAACTCCAGTAATGGGGCCAGCAGCGCGATCGCCCCCTGCGATCTCCTGACCGCCGACGAGGTCGCTACCGTGCTTCCCGGCTCGGATGAAGGCATGACGGTGAAGAGTAGCGAGTCGATGATCGATGGCGTCGACGCTTATCAGTGCTCGTACTCGAATGACGAGTCCGATCTGTTGACCGTTATCGTCCATGTCGCCGTCGACAACGAGCGGTTCGGTCAGATCGAACCCAAACGGCCGATGTCGGAGCTCTACGACGAGGTCCGCGAGATTGACGTCGGCGACGGTGGTTGGTTGTACGGCGACCCGACCGAAATGCAGCTGACCGCAGGGCAGGGTTACGCCGTGATCGAGCTGGAACTCATGACGGCCGACGCAGGTGAACGTGGTGACGCGATCCTGGCGCTCGGTGATGAAATCACAGAGCGAATCGACTAGTCCGGAGAAAACGATGAGCAGAACAGCAGGACTCTCGCTTGCTTTCGCGCTTGGCGTCCTTCTCGTGTCGGCGTCCGGAGCTCGCGCCCAGAACTTCGGTAACGTCGCCATCAACCCTTACGCCGGAGGCGTCGTCGAGCAGGTGGCGGCGTGCTTCAGCGATGAGACGCTGAACCACATCGAGATCTCGGGAGGCATCGAGATTTGGGTGTACTAGGGTGATGCACACCCTTCCGCGCACGGTCCCCGAGCTCTTTCTGCAGGCCGTCGAGCGCCACGACAACCCCGCGTTCATGCGCTACAAGGCGGGCGGGGAGTTCGCGTCGATCCCGGCGCAGGAGTTTCGCAAAGAAGTAGAGCTGGCGGCCTTCGGGCTGATCGAGCTCGGCGTCCAGCAAGGCGATCGGGTCGCGCTGCTATCGGAGAACCGACCCGGGTGGGCGTTCGCCGACCTGGCGACGCTGTCGGTGGGTGCCTGGTCGGTGCCGATCTACACCTCGCTGATGCCGGACGAGATCCAGTACATCCTGAACGATTGCAGTGCGGTGGCGTGCTTCGTGTCTACCGCCGAGCAACTGGCCAAGATCGAAACGGTGCGCGCCCGTTGCCCGGCGCTCAAGCACGTCATCACGCTCGAGCCGATCGAGTCGACCGAGCCATCGATCATGACCGCGCGGTCGCTGCTCGAACAGGGTCAAGCGTTCCGCTCGAGGTCGCCCGGTGCGCTGGAGCAGCGGCTGGCGGCGATCGAGCCCGAGCACACGGCGTCAATCCTCTACACCTCGGGCACCACCGGTCAGCCCAAGGGCGTCATGCTGTCGCACAACAACTTCGTCTCCAACGTCATCGACGGGCTCAAGTCGCTGGCGATCCTGACGACCGACACACACCTG
>JBDHFX010000197.1:0-3084 GCA_039590215.1 Gemmatimonadota bacterium
TCCCCGTCCCACACGTTCCCCACACCCGACCGCTCGGCGTCGGTACGGTGGCCGCTCGAGTCGGCGAACGCCGCAAACATCCGGTTGGTAACCTCGGTCCGCATGAGCCGAAGCGGCTCGACCGTCACCTGTCGCGGCGCTTCGTCGGGCTCGCCCTCGGCATCGCCCATCACGAAAGTCCCGCCCGGGATTTCGACCAGGTCGAGATCCGATGAAGTCGCAGAGCCGCACCCGGCAGCAGCGACCGTCAACGCGATCAGTGCCAGGCTAGCGGTGGCGATCAATCGATCAGAACCGTGAGAACGAGACACGATTCGAGTCTACGAGGCCGGTGATCGTCCTGACCAGCGCGGTTCGATTCGTTAGGTTTGAGCCCAGATGCCCTCTCTCGACGCGATCCTGCGGGCCAATCCCGACTACGTAGACTCGCTCTACAGGCAGTTTTTGGAAGATCCCGAGTCGGTCGATCCCACCTGGGCGCTCTTCTTCGCCGGTTACCAGTGGAAGAGCGGCGCCGAGAACGGAGCCGACGGTGGACCGATGGTCTTGACTTCGACCGGCGCCGTGCCCGAGGGTGTCACCCACACCGAGGCGGCGCATCTGCGTTGCTACGATTTGGTCCACACCTATCGCGAGTTCGGCCACCTGATCGCCGATCTCGACCCGCTGGAGCGCGGATCACGCGACCATCCAGTCCTTGCGCTGTCCGAGTTCGGGTTCACCGACGCCGATCTCGATCAGATCGTCGAGTGCTCCGCCTACAAGGGATTGCAACAAGCGACGCTGGCCGAGTTTCTGGAGGCTCTCAAGGCGACCTACTGTGGGACTATCGGCGTCGAGTACATGGACGTAGCCGACACCGATGAGCGCGAATGGCTGCAAGCGCGGATGGAGCCCAATCGCAACGATCCAGGGCTGTCGGCCGAGGAGAAGCGCGCGATCCTGCGTCAGCTCTTGGCTGCCGACACGTTCGAGGAGACGGTTCACCGGCGATTCCCGGTGGCAAAACGGTTTTCGCTCGAGGGCGGAACGTCGCTCATCCCGGCGCTGACGACGATCGTCGAACAGGCTTCGGCCTCGGGTGTCGACGAGATCGTCATGGGCATGGCTCATCGCGGCCGGCTGAACGTGCTGGCCCACGTGCTTGGCAAACCGTACGAGCACTTGCTGGCCGAGTTCGAGGAGCGGCCGATGCCGGCCGAGGCGCAGGGGTATGGCGACGTCAAGTACCACCTCGGTTACTCCAACGACTATCAGACGTCGACCGGTCGCAACGTCCATGTCGCGCTGGCGTTTAACCCCAGCCACCTCGAGGCGGTTAATCCGATCGTTCAGGGGAACGTTCGTGCCAAGCAGCAGGTGTTCGACGACGCCGAGCGGCGCCGAGCGATCCCGGTCCTCATCCATGGCGACGCGGCGTTCGTTGCCCAGGGTGTGGTTGCCGAGACGCTGGTGCTCAGCCGTCTCGACGCGTACCGGACCGGGGGCACGATCCACATCATCATCAACAACCAGGTCGGGTTTACGACCGATCCCGACGAAGGTCGCTCGACCCGCTACGCGTCGGATATTGCGAAGATCGTCCATGCGCCTGTTTTCCATGTCAATGGCGACGATCCGGAGGCCGCCGTGCACGCCGCTCGATTGGCGGTCGGCTACCGGCAGGAGTTTCAGCGCGACGTCGTCATCGACCTGATCTGCTATCGCCGCTACGGCCACAACGAGCTCGACGATCCGACATTCACCCAGCCACTGATGTACGAGCTCGTCAAACCCCACGCGTCGAACTCGACCATCTACGCGTCAGATTTGATCGCGAGCGGCGTTACTAGCCAAGAAGACGCGGATGCGATCCGAGCCGAGCTTGTGGGCGAGCTGGATGCTGCCCACAGCGCCGCGCAGGAGCTCCCCGAGCAGCCGTTGCACAAGCTGGGTGGCATCTGGAAGGGTTTGCGCATGAGCGGCGGGGATGCCAGCGCGGAAACAGCGGTTCCGCGCGAGATGCTCGAACGGATCGCCCGGGGTTTGGTCAGGGTGCCGGACGGATTCAACTGGCACCGCCGACTCAAGAAGTTGATGCAGGAACGAGCCGGCATGGTGCTCGAGGATCGCGACATCGATTGGGGGTGCGGCGAGTCGTTGGCGATCGGTTCGTTGCTACTGGAAGGGACCCCGGTTCGATTCTCCGGTCAGGACACTAGCCGTGGCACGTTCAGTCATCGACACTCGGTCTATGTCGATCAGAAGACCGGCGAGAGATACGTGTCGCTCAACCACCTCGATCCGCAGCAAAACGAGCTCCACATGATCAACAGCCCGCTGTCCGAGCTGGCCGCGCTCGGCTTCGAGTCGCAGGTAGTGATCGACCAGTTCCTGGCGAGCGGTGAGTACAAGTGGCGCCGGATGTCGGGGTTGGTGATGCTGCTCCCGCACGGTTACGAAGGTCAGGGGCCGGAGCACTCGAGCGCGCGACTCGAGCGGTTCCTCGAGCTGTGCGCCGAGGACAACATTCAGGTGTGCAACCTGACGACGCCGGCACAACTCTTTCACGCGCTACGCCGACAGATCCACCGCGATTTCCGCAAGCCGCTCATCATCATGAGTCCCAAGAGCCTGTTGCGACACAAGCGAGCCGTATCGCGGATCAGCGACTTCATCGACGGGGGCTTTCAGGAGATTCTGGACGAAGTCGAGCTCGCCAACCCACAAGCGGTGCGCCGGCTTCTTGTATGTTCAGGCAAGGTTTACTACTCGTTAATCGAGACGCGGCGCGCGCGGCTGATAGAGGACGCGGCGATCATCCGGGTCGAGCAGCTGTATCCGTTCCCCGGTCGAGCTCTGCGCCAGCTCGTAGCGAGCTACCCGAACGTTCAGCAGGTGACCTGGGTCCAGGAGGAGCCAGAGAACATGGGCGCTTGGCGGAACATCCGACACCGATTGGAAGAGAACCTCCCGGCGAACGTCCGGTTGTCGTACGCCGGCCGGCCGGAGGCGCCGTCCCCGGCGACCGGCATGCACAGCGTTCACGAGAAAGAAGAGCAAGCGTTGATCGATCAGGCGCTCGACCAGTAGAAACGGAGATCT
>JBDHFX010000198.1:0-2300 GCA_039590215.1 Gemmatimonadota bacterium
CAGGTAGACCGCCGCCTGGGCCAGCGCCAACGCGCCCTCGGGCATGCCGATGAAGTGAACCGCCTGCTGGGCGGCGACCGCCTGTGGCAGCGCGCGTGGATCGGCCAACCCGACATCCTCGGAGGCGAAGCGCACCAGCCGTCGCGCGATGTAAAGCGGATCCTCGCCCGCCTCCAACATCCGCGCCAGCCAGTACAACCCCGCGTGCGGATCGGAATCGCGCAACGACTTGTGGAGCGCGGAGATGATGTTGTAGTGCTCTTCGCCCGCCTTGTCGTAGCGGAGCGCCTTCTTCTGGAGCGCGGCCTCGACTTGGTCGCGGGTGATCGTCGCGCCGTCGGCCGCCAGCGACGCCGCCAGCTCCAGCGTCGACAGCGCCACCCGGGCGTCGCCCTGCGCGGACTCACAGACGAACTCGCGTGCGGCGTCGTCGAGCGCCAGACCCCGATCACCGAGACCGACTTCGGAATCGTCCATCGCGCGATCGACCAACACACCGATCTGTTGGGGTGTCAGCGACTCGAGCGTGTAGACACGGAGTCGCGACAAGAGCGCGGCGTTGATCTCGAACGACGGGTTCTCCGTGGTAGCGCCGATCAACGTGACGACGCCCTTCTCAACGTGGGGCAGAAACGCGTCCTGCTGTGCCTTGTTGAAGCGATGGATCTCGTCGCAGAAGAGGATCGTGCGCTGACCGGTGGTGCCAATCGTCTCGCGGGCTTGGGCGACGATCCGCTTGACGTCGGCGACACCCATCGTGACGGCGCTAAACCATACGAACCGCGACCCGGTGGCCTCGGCGATGATCCACGCTAACGTCGTCTTTCCGGTGCCCGGCGGACCCCAGAAGACGAGCGAGTGGATCTCGTCGGCCTCGATCATCTGGCGCAGCACCGCACCCGGCCCGACCAGGTGGTCCTGGCCGACGAACTCGTCCAACGATCTGGGGCGCAGTCGATCCGCCAGCGGCGCGGCGGCATCCAACCGCTCGCCAGCCAGCTGCTCGAAGAGGTCCATTAACTGGCCCGCGCCGTCTCCCTCGTCTGGGGGTCGGGTTGGCCACCGGCGAGAACGATGGTGCGATCGAGAAGCCCGGCCAGAGTCTGAGCCGTAACCCCACTGACGTCGCGATTCAGATCGTAGCGCGCCAAGCCCAGGCACCGAATCGGTTGGTCCCCGAGCGCGTTCTCGATCGCCGCCACGACGTCGGAGGGCGCCAGCGCGTTCTCGACCGTCTCGTCGGATGCCGGTACGCCCTCTGGCTCAAGCACCGTAGCGTCGATGTGGACGTACCAGCCGTCAACGTCGGTATCGGCCACCGCTGCGGTCAGGCCCGATAACGTGCCAGGGCCGATGACGCGAATCCCGTCGTCGTCCAGCGCTCGGGACTGGTCGTCGTCCAGCCTTTGACCGCCGACCACGATCACATTGCGTCCCGAGAGCTTGCACGGCTTGACGGCCATGCTGTCGCGCTGTTGGCGACCGGTCATCATCGCCAGGGTCGTCCGGTCGAGCTTTGGACGGCGGAAGAAGCCCGCCGTCGCGTAATCTGCCCGCGGCGAAAACCACAACACGCCGATGCGCGGTCCAAATCCGTCGACGACTCCCAGCGCGCAAGCATTCACGAGGCTAAACACGACCGGGAAACGGCTCCGATCCCACGCCGACAACACCGCATCGCCGATCGCGCGCGCGTACGCCTCGGTAATCCGCGCTTCCGCCACCGGTTTCTCGAAACCGAAATCCTCGTGCCGCGCCGTCCACCCCAAGGGACCCAGAAGATCAGCCAGCGTGCGCAACCCGAGCCCACCGGGGCGATGATCTCCGTCCGGCTGTCGCACGCCATCGCGTGACGGCATCGGCAGGAACTGCAAATGATCGACAAAACTCTTGTTCATCGGTGCTCCATCTCCATTCGGTATTGTCAGCTCATTACGGGGCTCGGCCTCACCACCGCTTCGTGGTTGAGCCGGGTCCTGGAAACATAAGGCGATTCGGGGTCGAAGCACCGCCAGACCCGATCCGTGCCGACCTTGATCCCGACCCGCGGGCTCCACGCTATCTGGGCCGGCGGCGTCCCGGCTTCGATCCACAACGTGTCTCCGGTCAGGTCGAGGCGGTTGTGCTCGAGCGTGAGCCCCAGTGCGTCGCACAGCTTGCCCGGCCCGTTGGCCAGGTCCCGATCGACGATCGGTGTACGGCGCCTGGCTCGCGCAGCGCGGCGACCGCGCATGCGATCCAACCCCTCGAGCGGCTCCAGCGCGCGGATCAACACCGCCGACGGCAACCCCTCGGCTCGG
>JBDHFX010000199.1:0-3485 GCA_039590215.1 Gemmatimonadota bacterium
CTAAGCGGTCTGTTCTGCTATCTAGTCACACTCATTTGTGACTTTCTGGTGGCGTGGGCATTTTATGTGCTGCTCAGACCGGTCAACAGGTCTGTCTCGTTGCTTACCGGATGGGTTCGAGTGGGCTACTGACCGACGACAACTACTTTTC
Source organism: Gemmatimonadota bacterium (assembly GCA_039590215.1). Taxonomy (GTDB): domain Bacteria; phylum Gemmatimonadota; class Gemmatimonadetes; order JACCXV01; family JAHWKZ01; genus CAMYLR01. The sequence continues at coordinate 152 of JBDHFX010000199.1, forward strand.
CCGTTCAGCGACATTTATTCTTCCCGTTTCCTCCTTCGGTCCGGGCGCCCGGTGTTCATCGGGCGGAGTCTTGACTCGGGGATCACCTCTTGGAAGGGGTGGTCCCCTGACCCTCGGAAGCCTTCGTGCGACGCTCCTGGCGCCTCTGAGGGCCTCGTTTTCCGCTCCTTCCGGTGGTGGAGGGCGGGTTGCGCTCTCCGGCCTGTTCAGCGGCCTCGTTCTTCACCGCGGCCGTCCTGTGTTTTTCGGACTGCTCGAGCCGGTAGCTGGGGAGGTTCAGCTCGAGGATGACGCTGTGATGCACCAATCGATCGATCACGGCCGCGGTCGTCATGGGATCCTTGAAGATGGTTTCCCACTTCGAAAAGGGGAGGTTGCTGGAGATGATCACGCTCGTGCGCTCGTACCGGTCGGCCAGGAGTGAAAAGAGCACCTCCATCTCCTCGCGGCTCTGCTGGACGTAGCCGATGTCATCGATCAGAAGCGCGTCGTAACGCCCCAGCTTCTTCAGCACCCGGGCCAGCCTGAGGTCCCGCTTGGCGACCAACAGGTCCTGGACCAGAAGAGCGCACGGGGTGAACAGCACCCGGCGGCCGTTCTCCACCAGCTCCCGGGCGATCGCACACAGCAGGTGGGTCTTCCCGCTGCCCGGGTTCCCAAACGCCAGGACGTTCTCCTTACGATCCAGGAAGCTGCCCTCCAGAAGCATCCGCACCTGAGCAGCGAGCTTGCGCGGCAGCCGCTTGAGGTCGAACGTGTCGAGCGCCTTCTCCAAGGGGAGACGCGACTCCCGCAGGAACCGGGCGATCCGATTCGTCCGGCGCATCTGCACCTCCTGGTCCGCGAGCTCGAACAGGTACTGCTCGTAGCTCAACGACTCCTGCGTGGCGCGCACCGCTTCATCCTCGAACGACTCACGGATCGCCGGGAGATGGAGCGTCTTGAGATGTCCGACCAGTCGTTCGTTCAAGGCCTGGGAGCTCATGCCGCCGCCTCCTCGGCCGGCCCGAGAAGCCGGTCGTAGCGCTCCAGGTCCACGGCATCGACGGCCACGTCGGTGACCGCGCGTCCTGGCTTCTTTGCGAGCAGCGTCTCGATCCCGTCGGCCCGGATCACCTCTGCGGACTCGAGCAGCGTCCGCACAGCGCCATCCACCAGCGACTCGCCTTCGTTCGCCGCGAGATGAAGGACCTTCAGGTACTCGCGCGTCCGAAGGTGGTCGTAGGCCATCCGGAAGCGGCTGCTCGGGAACAGCTCCTCACGGTACCGGTAGTTCTCGAAGGCGCCGGGCTTGCGCACCAGCCACTCGATGATGTGCCGGTAGTCGATCCGGTGCTTGCCTTCGCCACGAAGCCGTGGAAACTGCTCCACCTTGCGCTGCCCGTACCAGACCTCGATCTCCTCCGTGCCGACCCGGGCCTCCACCTCTTCCCCGATCAAACGGCTCGGAACCGAGTACACGTTGCGCAACACGCGGATCGTGCTCCCACCGCGTACCCGCGATCGCACCCGACGAACCGCCGGGAGGCGAACGGCGGGAAGTGAGCGCAGCACCTGCAACTCGTCACAGAGACGATCGCGACGGCCCGCGTTCATCTGCGCGAACAGATCCGTCAAGAACCGCACGTACTCGGCGCGGTCTTCGAAGTCACGGCTCCCGCGCAACATCAACGCCTGATCCACCGCCTGCTTGAATCGATAGTGGCGCTGCTCCACGTCCCCGTTCTCGTTGGCCTTCCCCGTCTGAATCTTGCGGCCCTCGAGGCCGTAGTGCGTCAACAGTCCCCGGTACTTCTGCGTGAACTCCTCCGGGTGATCCATCCGGTGAACCGCCGCGCTCATCCGGTCGCTCTGGTGTTCCCGCGGAACGCAACCAAGCTCCCACAACGCGTCCTGGAGACCCTGGCTCAAACTCTCGAAGCTCTCCGAGAAGCAGATCATCCCCGTCTCCCAGTTCGAGTACGACAGGACGAAGTGGTAGATCAGGTGATCGAACTGCTCGCCGCCGATCCGGACCCCCAACGACGACATGTGCGTGAAGTCCGACTGGCACAGCTTCCCCGGCTCGTGCACCTGCGCGAAGAAGACCTCCCGGGGAGGCCCCTCCAACGCCCGCCAGCGCTTCACGCGACGCTGCAGCGTCCGTAGCTGACCGTCCTGGAACCGACCCCGGTGTTGGCGCTGGAGATGGTCGAACAGCGTCTTCGCCTCCAGGCTCGGATTGACCGACAAGAGCTCCGCCAGCGACGGCCAGAACTCCTCGAACGGATCCTCCCGGGTCCGCCACGATCGATCCGGCCGACACTCGCTCGGCAACTTCCCGTGCTTCAAGTACTTGCGCGCCGTCTTCTCGTCCATGCCGGCCTTTGCAGACGCCACCGACACCCCATGCTTCTGAAACAACCTTCTCAATCGCCTCACCTGTCTGTCTGTGACCACCCAAGTCTCCATTTCTGAATGACTTGGACAGTCTAGCCATCACGTGAGGAACGGGAATTCTAATTGTCGTCGGACGGGAGTTCTAATTGTCGCTGATCAGCGCCGGGCCTAGATCCGACACCACTTATCTCAGAGATATTCGTTCATGCTCGTGATCTCCAGCGACGTGACTTTCGTCCACTCTCGATCAAGCGTTGCGGTGATACTGAGGCCGACCGACTTCGACGCTGTCCCCATACCATGCTCGTCTACAAAGTAGCCGACTTCGGCCAGAATCTCTGACGGATGCGCAGACACATCGAACTCACATGACGCCTCTGCTTCAAGCTCCAATAGCACCTCTCCCGATGGGAGCTCCTTCTCACTCTCAATCGCATTGATTTCCAGATTCTCGAGAAACGAGAGGTTGTAGTCATCGACCCCACTCACGAAGTACATTTCGTCGTACTGTATCGGAATCACCGAGGCGTTTTCGTTGATGTAGGTGCCGATGAGGTCACTAAACTGCTCTTTCGCCTTCCCTTCCAGAAAATCGAGCCTTGGGACTATTTCCTTTTGGACGAAGGCAGCGAGACTGTCATAAAGCGAAACCGGGGCACAGGGCTGCCCCAGCTCAGCCAGGTCTTCAACAAGATCGGTGTGGAGTTTGCCGGAGTCCGAGAAGTCTTTGTCGTCTGACACTAATGCCACCGGTTCATCCGACTCCTCACATAACTCGAGGACGGTCTCCCAAAACAGCGAATCCCGGTATCCGCTCCCTTTTCCATCAAAGGGACGGCGACGATGGACCGCTCGCTTGACCAGGGCTTCATGACTCACATCTGGGTAGCCCACGACGCGTCCGACGCTCTTGATTCTCTGTAGAAGATGGCCTCGGTAAGCCTGGACCTCATCG
>JBDHFX010000200.1:0-2239 GCA_039590215.1 Gemmatimonadota bacterium
GGCACCAGGACCAGCGGTCCTGGCCACGTTTACGGGTCTGGTGGATCTACAGGTCTTGCTGGGGCTCGTGCTTTATGCCACCGGTGGGCGAGCGGCGGGGATCATAGGCCACCTCACGCTCATGCTCTTGGCACTGGTCACGCTCCACGTGACGTCGGTCGTCCGCAAGCGGCGGCCGCAACCCACTGGAAACGGGCTCCCGCTGTTGGGCGTGGTGGTGACAGCTGGGTTGATCGTCCTAGGGATTCTGTCGATCGGACGCAGCGTGGTGTGACTAGCTCACTCCCCGGCTTCGACTTCGACGTACAGATGGAATAGGCTCCCGGGCCCGCAACGCGGCAACCACAAGTCGACGTAGGGCTCAGTCGCGAAAGCGTTCACGTAGACCGGGATACCGTCGTACTCGCCGACCAGAACCAGGTTGTTGATGGTGATCGGCTCCGGGCGACCAAGCGGACGCCAGTCGCGGTCATCGAACTCGATCGGTGTACCGTTGTCGAACCACTCTCGACCATCGACACACAGCAGCGGGCCGCGTTCCTCCTCGACAGGCGGCTCGGCCTCCCCCAACAGGTCTTCGAGCCTGGGCCGCGGCTCTCCCGCTTCGTCGATCGGCGGCTCGGCCTCACCCGCGGAGGGCCCGTCGGCAACTGGTCGTCCGGGCTCTGGGCGTTCTGGCGCACTCTCTCGCGTTTCGCCACCACCACCGAACAAGAACGAGATTCCGGCCGACAGCTCCCAGTTGTGGCGCGCTTCGTCGTTTTCGGCCCCGGTTGCAGGATCGAAAACGGTGCGCACGATGATGTTGTCGCGAACGTCCACGCGGAAGGCCCACGAAGGGTCGACCTCACGGTTCAACAACTTTACCCCGCCGCCGATCGGAACCAGCGTGCCGGTGCTGTTTTGAAGGTCCGCGGCGTCGAACTGCACCGTCGCGGCGCCGAGACCACCACCGAAGAAGAAGTCCGCCCGCGGGGAGACGCGCGTCGCGTAGTCGATCTCGAAGCTGTACATCAGGATGTTCGCGCTCAAACCGTCGAGACCGGATCGGATGAGGATGTTGTCCGCGGTCGCCCAGTCGAGATTGCCGCCAAAGGCGAAACCGCTGTTCGTACGGTAGAGCACCCGGGCGCCAAACTGGAGCGCGGTGCCACTATCCTCGAACAGGTTTCCGACCAACGTCGCACCGTGGACGTTGAACTCGCCGTATCCGGTCTGACCAAGGACTCTGGCGGGAGCGCCCAAGACGAGGCAAGCGATAACAAGGTAAAGGCAAGAACGCATCGTTTTGATCGAGTGTAGCCGCCTTTCCGAAACGGGTCAATCGGGTGCGCAAACCCTGAAAACCCGCTAAAATCGTGCCAATCATGAGCCCCCCGGCAACCCATCCGCTGGGTCCCCGCCTCCTGGCCACTGGCGTTGCGACACTGCTTCTCTCGTTTGCCGTACCGGCGGCAGGCCAGACCCCCGATCCGGCCACATCGGATGTCGACGCTGCGCCAGCGTCAGTGCCAGCCGACGGCGCTACGACGTCGACGATCACCGTGACGTTGCGCGACAGCGTTGGGACGCAGATTCCGACCGGTGGTGACACGGTCGTCTTGTCGACCGACTTTGGTACGCTCTCCGCTCCCCCACCGACCGATAACGGCGACGGGACATACACGGCGACAATCACGTCTCTAGACTGGGGGACGGCAACCATCACGGCGACCGTAAACGGCAACCCGATTACCAACGAACCAACCGTCGAATTCACAGCAACCGCGCTCCGGTTCTTCGCCCAACCCGCCGAGACCGAGGCTAACGCAACGATTACGCCGCCGGTGAGGGTCGAGGCGATCGATGGCGCTGGGGACCGAGTAACGTCGTTCACGGGAACAGTTGATATCGCGATCGGCACTAATCCCGCCGGCGGAACGCTGTTGGGATCCACATCGGACGCAGCCAACAACGGCGTCGCAGTGTTCAACGACCTGTCAATCAATCAGATCGGCAACGGCTACACGTTGGTTGCCACATCAGCTCCGCTGACCAGCGACACCAGCACCTCATTCGACATCACGCTGCCGGCGGCGGCGACCGAGCTACGATTCGATCAACAGCCAACGGAGACGCCGGCTGGGTCCACGATAACACCGGCGATCACCGTGCGCGCGACAAACAGCGCAGGGGATACTGACACTGGTTTCAGCGGGACGATCACGATCGCCATCCAGAACAACCCGGGCGGCGGCAC
>JBDHFX010000201.1:0-2235 GCA_039590215.1 Gemmatimonadota bacterium
ATGCAGACGGTCGCCGAGAGCGCGGCGGTGCTCGTCGACGGCCGGGACCTCGACCCGCAGGAAAGCGAGGCCGTGGCCGGCTCCGGCATGACCGTGCTGTCGGTCGGCGAGGTCGTCCGCTGGGAGCCTCCGCCGGGCCCGCTGTACGTGCACGTCGACGTCGACGTTGTCGATCCCGCCGACATGCCCGCCATGGGCTATCCGGCGCCCAACGGCCCGTCCCTCGCCGCGGTGCAGGAGGCGGTTCGCCACCTCGCCGGAACGGGCCGGGTGGCTGCGTTCTCGATGTCGCTGTGGAACCCCGACCTCCCGGGCGCAGACGCGGCGTCTGTGGCCAGCGCGGCTTTGGCGGAGCCCTTCGCGTTTTTCCTCACCGCTTCGCAGCCCGAAACGTGATCGAATGCACCTTGCTCCGGACGTCGCTCAAACCGATCCCTGTGCTCTCCATAATATCGGTGAGGTCGTCCGGAATGTGATCTTCTGCGGCAGCGACGAAGTCGACGTCGCTGAGGATCTTGACCCCAGTTAACCTCGCAGCTTCGACCGCAGCGAAGTACTCTTCCCGTTGCATCGCCCCGGCCACACAACCCACGTAGGCCAGCAGGTCACTGGCCAAGCTCTCGGGCAAGGGGCCATCTAACACGACGTCGGAGATCACCAGCCGCCCGCCAGGCTTCAAGACCCTGGCGATCTCGTCATATACCCGCTGTTTGTCGGGGACCAAGTTGATCACGCAGTTGCTGGTGACGGCGTCGATCGAGTTGTCTTCGACCGGCAGGTCCTCCAGTCTTCCGAGCCGAAACTCGACTTGATCAACCCCGGCGCTCTCGGCGTTCTGTCTGGCGCGCTCGATCATCTCGGGCGTCATGTCGACACCGATGACCTTGCCATCCGGACCGACCTGCTTGGCGGCTAGGAACGCGTCGATGCCGCCACCAGATCCGAGATCGAGCACGACTTCGCCCGGCTTCAGGTCGAGATGGTCGACCGGCGCTCCGCACCCCAACCCCATGTTGGCGTCTTCGGGCAGCGACTCGAGTTCCTCGGTCTTGTATCCCAGCCCGCCGGAAACCTCGGCCGCGGTGGTCCCACCGCAGCAGCTCGCAGCCTTGGCCGATTCTGAGCTCGACGCGGGAACGCAACAACTCGTCTCCCGCCCCTCCGCGATCTTGGCGTAGCGTCGTTTCACTTCCTTCACCAGTTGTTCAGAATCGATGTTTTTCATCAGGCACCTACCTGTGACAATTCAGATTCCAGTGTCCGCTTTCCAGCGGCTAAGGGCTTTTCCATTCTCGCCAGAGCCGCGGGTCCGACGTTTTCGGCGAGGCAATCCAAGTTCTGCATGTGGGCGACGAGACCCAACGTCTTGCGGATGTCCTTTGCAGCGCTGTCTTGATCCAGCGCGCGGCGAACCATCTTCTCGGCGCACGGCTCGCACCCGGCGGCGATGACGACCGCGATCGGGATCAGGTTTTCGAGGTCCGGGCCTTTGGCGCTTTCAGCAGTCATGGTTCCTCCTCACTCCTTGACGAACGCTTCGACCTGCTGCAAGACGTCTTCGTTAGGCGAGCAGCACACCCACCGGCCACGTTTCTCGCAGCAGATCAAATCCGCGTTCTTGAGCTCTTTGATGTGATGAGACACGGTCGAGAGGGCCAGATCGAATTGCTCGGCGATGTCCGAGACCGTGCTGCCGGCCTCCCGCTCGGACACCGTGCACCCTTTCCCGCACCGCTCGCGGAGGAGCTGGAGAATGGCCAGCCGATTGGGGTCCGACAGTGCCTTGAAGATGCGTGCGAGGTCGTCGAGTCGTGACATTTCGATATTCCTATGATCATCGAAATGATACCACAGGCTGCGCCTTCCTGTCAAGCCTCTAGTTTCCGAGATGCAGTCACCATAGAGAGCCAAAGCCGTGAAATCGGGGGAGCTATGTGCAGAAACATCAAGCCGTTGTTCAACTTCGATCCGCCCGCGACCGACGGGGAGATCGAGGCGTCGTCGCTCCAGTTCGTGCGCAAAATCAGCGGCTCCACCAAGCCGTCGAAAGCGAACGAAGAAGTTTTTGACCGCGCGGTGAAAGACGTATCCAAGGTCGCCCGAACGCTGATCGACCCACTTGTCACCAACGCCCCCTCGCGGAGCCGGGAGATAGAGGCCACCAAAGCCAGAGAGCGGGCGCAGAAGAGGTTCGGCACGCGCGGCGCGGCGTAGCCGGACCGGGGTTGAACACCG
>JBDHFX010000202.1:0-2218 GCA_039590215.1 Gemmatimonadota bacterium
TACTTCATACTCGGGAGTGCGCGTGAGAAGTCCCGGCCGCGGTACGAATTGAGACTCGTCCAAGTGGGTGAGACGACCCCAGACTTTGGCGATGCACTGAATGAGTTTCGGCAGGGTGGGGGTGTATTCTGGCACTCGGGTCGACCACTTGATAGCGTGCTTGGCCCGCCGGAGAAAGCGTGGATCGCGACTAACGGAACAGGTGTTTTTCTTTATACGCGTGATCCGAATTGGGAGAGCTCTTTATGAGGGTCGGCATCTACTACGCGCATCTCCACGGCTCGGGTGGGTATCCAGGCGATATCGGAGCACTCGTCGATGGCGTCGAAGCTCTCGGGCATGACGTTGTTCGGTATTCTGGAGGGTCGCGATCAACACGACGCGCTGCGAGCGAGCGACTTCGCTCCAACCGGGACGCTGTTGACGTGCTGGGGATCTTCGGTCTTTTCGTGCCGTCGAACGTTGCCATTGCGCGAACTGCACGCAGAGGTCGAATTCCCTACGTGTGTAGTCTTCTGTCGCAACAGTCAAAAGCCTTGCTCACTGATGGCCGCCGATTGACAAAGTCGGCGTACACTCAACTGTACAAGTCTGCCGTCCTGCGCTCGGCCGCCGGTATTCACTTCTACTCTGAATACGAGCGCTCGCTTTGGGAATCAACGAAACGGCTGACGTCCTTCGAGGCGTCACTCGGTGTGCCGCCACCCCACTCCGAGCTTTCTATAGGTCCAAGGGGAATCACTGACCGAGGGTTTACGTTCTTTGGACGTCTCGACGTGCATCAGAAGGGGCTCGATATTCTTCTCGAGGCCTTCGCGTTGAGCAGTCCCGAGCTGGGTGACCACCGCAAGCTGACGATCGCAGGCCGCGACTATCAAGGCGGTTTAGCCCAGCTCGTCAAGTTGGCGGACCGGTTGGGTGTCTCGGACTCCGTTACGTTCGTCGGGGAAACCGAAGATCTCAGTCCTATTGAAAAGGCGCGCTTCTTGGTTTACCCGTCACGCTACGATGGGCCCCCTAGGCCGCCCCGCCTCGCCTTGTCTATTGGGGTGCCCCTTATCGTTACGGACGCAACCAATATGGGGAACGGCGTGGTCGAGTTCGGGGCAGGCTTCTCGTCGCAAGCGACGCCGGACTCTCTTGCCCAATCACTTGCGGCGGCGGCCAGTGTGACGGACGAGGCACTCGTTGAAATGCAGCGGAATGCTCTTCGGCTGGCTGAGCGCTGGTCGTGGTCTCGCGTTGCGGAAGACTACGCACGTGGCCTCGAACTCGTGGTTAACTCAACCGGCCAGTGAATGAGGTCGGCCAGTGTGGCCGACCGAGGGAGCGCTCGCAGCTAGTTGAAGGTCCCGTTGGGATCTTGACCGTCGGCCTGCCAAACGCTCCACGAAACATGTTTCCCCTTCCACCAGAATGGGTTGCTCGTGTGGGCATCGTAGGTGTTACGGTCGAAGCGGTTGTTGTAGCTCGTGTACGCCGCGCCCCCTTCTGTGTCCAGGATCCCATTCAGTCCTTGCGGTAGATCGATCGTGTTGTCGTGCACCCAGAGGTTTTTCAAGATGAATGGTCCGAAGTCACTGCTGCCGCGGTCGGAGTGTATGCCGAGGATGGCGTGGCCGTTGTCGACGATAGTGTTGTGGTGAACCCCGACGTCAGAGGAGGTGCTGACGACGATCCCCCAATCGGCATTGCGGCGGACGGTGTTGTTGCGAATTGTTCCGCTGTAGCTGATCTCGTACAGAATCCCACCGGTACCGTTGTCCTCCACCAGATTACCCTCGATCAGGCAATTGGTGAGGTTGAAGTCGAGCCAGATCCCCATCGAGCCGTGGTTGTGGTGGACGTGGTTGTTGCGGATAACCAAGCCGTCACTGTAGAAGAGCTTCATCCCACCCGCTTCCCAGAGGGGATCGTGACCGCCGGTGTTGTTGTACGACACCTCGTTGTCCTCGACAAGTCCGTTGTCGGGCCAACCGGTGATTCCCATCTGTCCGTTGTGGTGGATGTAGCATCGACGAACGATCCCTTGGTCCTGGATGGTGATGCCAGCGCCGTCGCTGAAGGAAACCTCGCAATCTTCGACCAGCCACCCGATGCCCTCGTGACGGGCTGGCTCGATGGCTCCATGCTGTAGGCCAGGGGAATAGCGGGTCACTGCGAGGTTGCGGATGGTGATGTTGTCGGCTGTCCCCACAAACGCCTGGCTGGTGGCGTT
>JBDHFX010000203.1:0-2200 GCA_039590215.1 Gemmatimonadota bacterium
GGCACGGGTCACTTCACCCTTCACGCGCACGGTTTCGCCCTCGTAGCGACCGGGATCGTCGAGCAAGGATTGGATCGACATGGTGCCGCGGCACGCCGAAGCGAGGGCAGCGCCTGCGGCAACAACACCGACCAACAACACGGTGCGAGATCGGATCTGAATGGACACGGGCAGACTCCTGCTTGGGGTTGATGTTTTGCTGAGATTCTGATGGAGAATAGCTTCTCACCGTGACCGATTCCAGCGCTCAGATCGTCACTTACCGTGACGAGTTCCAGCTCGCGTTCGAGTCGCTCAACCTCGAGTGGATCGAAGAGCATTTCTGGGTCGAGGACATCGACCGCCACGTATTGAGCGATCCCAAGGGCACGATCGTCGACCGCGGCGGCGAGGTTTTTTTTGCCCTCAAAGGCAGCAACGCAGTGGGAACATGCGCGCTCATCAAACATGATGACCGAGTTTACGAGCTATCAAAGATGGCGGTTCACCCGTCAGCTCAAGGACGGGGTCTGGGAAATCTTTTGATGGATGCGATGATAGCCTGGGCCAGGGAGCGTCATGCAAAGCAGATCTTCCTCGAATCCAACACCGTCCTGGGGCCAGCGATCAAGCTGTACGAGAAGTACGGGTTTGAGACGACCCGCTTGGGCGATGGTGACGAGTACGAGCGCTCCAACATCCGAATGACGCTCGAGCTTCCCAAGCCGACTTAACATTTGCGTCCCTCCTTCGTCTGACTCAGTAGACACAAGGTCTGAGACAACATGGATAAAGGAGGCAAGATGTTTCGATTACGAACAATCGTCCTAGCCGCTGTTGCAGCGCTACTGCTTGGCGCTCCGGCTCGCGCACAGGACGATGGTCAAACCATCACCAGCAACCCTGGCGACAGGATCGAAGATTTCTGGGATCGACGTGAGGACGTGAGGGACCGGCGTGAGGACCACCGGGACCGCGCCGAGAACGTAGCCGACCGCCGAGAGGACATTCGCGACCGACAGTACGACGGCGGAGTGCGTGATCAAATCGAGGATCGGATCGACCGACGTGAAGACTATTTCGATCGGCGGGAGGATCGGCGCGATCGCCGCAGCTGACCTTTCAAACTAGGAAGGGTTCGCGTCGGCTCCGTTTCCTCGAAAGGACGCGAACCACTCCCCGCGCGGGAAAGAGATTGCCGTCCCGGCGAGCATCAGAACAACTGCGGCAACCAACATGCTCCGTTGTCCCGTTAGCAGCGCAACCGTGACGCCGATAAGCGCCGCTCCCTCGAGCATCGCCCACGCAATGATGAGCAAGCGAATCACTCGCTCCGGTCCTCCGGCCGCCCGACGAGACACGGGCGACTCGGTATGGCACGTTGCCTTGCGCCAGAGTAGATACCATGCCGCCACCAAGATCGCGGCCACGGCGTACCATACCTTGATTAGGAACTGCCACCCCCCCACGCCTCCATCGATTACGGAACCGGATCCCGTCAGCGCGTAGACGACCCCTGCGAACAAGAGCACGCCCATCACGAGCGACATCGCCAGAATCCGGGAAACCCGCAGTGCCTGTTCAGGCTTCATCATTAGGCCTCAGCCACGGGCATACTCCTCAGCGCCCATGAAGTGGAGCGACACGTAAGGCTCATCGCCTTCGACCCAACTGTCGTGGCCGGGGGGAATCGCGCACAGAACTCCGGGTGTGATCTCAAACTCGGCACCATCGTTCATGCGAACCTTGGCACACCCGCTGACGCCCAGCACCACATGGGCTACGTTGCAGGTTGTCTGACCCAAGTCGAGGCCGACGTGTTGCGACCATTTCCACCCCGGCTGATACGTGGCCCGACCGACCGTGAACCCTCCAACCGTCACCAACTCAAAGGTCCCCTTCTCGAACGCGCGCTTCTCGTCCGGTGAGTTGAGACTCTTCGTGATCAGATCCATCTCGATCTACTGGCCTCGATAGGCGCGCATCGCATTCGACATGACCATGACGAGCTCCGGGTCAGTGGAGATTCGCACCATTTCCTTGCCGAGCTCAGCGGTCAATTGGGTGACCTGAGAGTGTTCGTCCATAAACTCGCTTCGCAGCTCCGCCGGATCGATGTCGCTCAGAGCCTCGCCAAGCTCGTTCAACTCCCTCGCCTTTTGCTCAAAAATCGGTGCGTTCTCCTTGGCGGTGGCTTCGTCGGTCGTGTTGCGAGCGATTT
>JBDHFX010000204.1:0-2106 GCA_039590215.1 Gemmatimonadota bacterium
CCTATCGCCGGACGCCAACAACTCGATCCGGTTCACGTTCAACCAGGCGTACCAGATCCCCAACTACTCGGAGCTCTTCCTCAACGTCCCGGCTGGCCAACCGGTCGACCTCGCACCGCTGCAGGCAGGGGTCGAGGCAGCCGTAGCTCAAGCGACAGGCTGCCCGGCGGCACCAACCTGTGTGCCTGGCCTTCCGCTCAACTTCGGTCTCACGCCGGTGCTCGCACGCGGCAACGATGATCTGAGCGTCGAAGAGCTGACCGGCTACGAGGTGGGTTACAAAGGGACACTGGGTGGCGGTCGGGTGTTCGCCACCGTGGATGTGTACTTCAACAAGATCGACAATTTCGTCACCGACCTATTGCCGGGCGTGAACCCCGACGACTTCGCGCCATACGAGCTGCCAGCCAGTTTTGGTCCCGGCGGGCCGCTGGAACCACTCGCACCGACCGTGCTCGGGGGGATTCTACAGGCCCTGGGGGCCCGGGGCGCCGCGTTCACAAACCTGGCCGATGGCAGCCCGGCGTTCGTCGTGTCGTACACGAATGCCGGCGAGGTCAGCGAGCAAGGCGTGGAACTCGGCTTCACGTTTCTCGTGACGCCAAACCTGGAAGTTGATGCCAACTACACGTTCTTTGATTTCGAAATCGACGACAACACGAGCACCGAAGGAGCCGAGATTCCAGAGGACGAGCTACTTCCAAACACACCGGAGAACAAAGGCAACATCGGCATTACGTACAGCCAACCGGATCGGTTCCACGCCGGCGTCAAGGTCCACATGCAGGATGCGATGGACTGGGCGGCAGGCGTCTTCGCGGGGAGCGTGCCGGGTTACGCCACCGCGGACCTGACCGGCGGTTTCAACTTCAACGAGAACACTCGGGTCAACTTGGTGTGGACAAACGTGCTCGACAAAGAGCACTACCAACTCTACGGCGGCTCAGTGCTTGGATCCCGCGCGATCGGCGGGGTCACGTTCACCTTCTAGCAAACGTGAAGAAGCGCGCGGTCGGATGACCGCGCGCTTCATATCATGGTCGGGGAGACAGGATTTGAACCTGCGACCCCTACGTCCCGAACGTAGTGCTCTACCGAGCTGAGCTACTCCCCGACGGTGGGACACGCAAAATAGATCCTGCTTATAAGAGGGTCAATCACGTTCAGCTGCTTCTTTAGCTCTCTTCGCGCCCAAATCGCGAGATCAGCAGCGTCACCGTGCCACCGGCAAGGATGAGCGCCATCGCCCCGGCTATCTGATTGGACTTTGGCGAGAAGAAAGTCGTCGGGTAATCCTCGGGATCGAACTCGGCGATGTTCTCCGCGGTCACCACCTGCCCGTTGATGACGGTCTCCCCAAGGACCAGATCTGCCGTTTGCTGGAACGGCCACAAACCCACGACGGCGCCGATCAATAACCCCAGGAGCACACCGAGCGTTGGCTTTGCGTGTTTCGACAAGAGCCACCGCAATAGATTGCTGACCGCCACTACGCCTACGATTACGCCGATTCCAACCGGCAGGAGCACTCGAAGCGCCGGCTCCATCGCGGCGCCCAGGTCATGCGCCTCGAGCGCGAGCTTGAATGCGTCGATCGCCGAGAGGATCGGGATGTACTGACCCAGGACCAGGAGCAAGTAGCCGCCGCTCACCCCGGGAAGGATCATCGCGCTGGCACCCGCGACTCCGGCGATCAGCAACATGGCTGTGTTGCCTACGGAGGCTCCGGCGGTGGTAGTCCCAGCTTGTTGGAGGATCGCCAGAATCGTCATCGCGACCAGCCCTCCAAGGGCCCCAACCCACGTCGCCAGCGTCGCTGGACGCACCATCCGCCACACCACCGGTATGCCCCCCAGCGTCAACCCGATAAAGAGGCTGTACATGATCCAGCGCTGGTAAACGACCAGCTCCTTGATCGCACCGGCGAACAACAGCACGGCTATCAACGCCGCCCCGACGACCGCCGCCAGCACGACGACCGAAGAGCGCACAAACCGCAGCGTCGAAACCTCGGCCACCGCCCGCACGAAACGCGGGTACACGCCAGCCGCCAGCAGCATCGTACCGCCGCTGATCCCGGGCACCAGATTGGCCAAGCCCATCAGC
>JBDHFX010000205.1:0-3130 GCA_039590215.1 Gemmatimonadota bacterium
CGTCGACTATATGCGGGCTATACCCCCGAAGGAAATGGCCCGCGTCGAATCAAGCGACCGGGCATACTCGATTACATATCCGACACGGTCGTACACTTTTTTGGCTTGGAACACGCGAGACCCATTATTCGGGGATCCTTCGGTACGGCGCGCGCTCACGATGGCGATAGACCGCCGACAGATCGTCGACGCCCTTTTATACGGATACGGTCAGATCGGTGTGGCCGACGTGATGCCCTTCCAATGGCCGTTTCACGAAACGCTCGAGCCGTGGCCATACGATCCGGAACGAGCGAAAACCCTCTTGGCTGAAGCCGGTTGGACGGACACCGACGGGGATGGTGTGCTGGATAAGGATGGACGACCGTTTCGCTTCAGCCTTCGGACCAATCAGGGGAACGACCTGCGCGAAGACATCATCGTTATCGTGCAAAACGATCTTGAGAAGATCGGGGTCCAAGTTGACCCGCGTCTCATGGAGTGGAACACGTTCATCGACGATCTCAAGGCGAAACAGTTCGAGGCCGCCGTTAGCGGCTGGGCGGTCGACTTCAACTTCGATCCGACCGACCTCTTCTCGACCGCAGCGATCGACGGTAAGTACAACTATCCGTCGTACACCAACCCACGCGCCGACACGCTCATGCAGCAAGCCCTGACGACGATCGATCGCGAGAAGGCCAAGCCGCTTTGGTACGAGTACCAGGAGATCATCCATCGAGATCAGCCGTATACCTTCCTCTACTATCTCGAAGAGCGCGTGGGAGTGAGCACACGGCTGCAGAATGTCGAGGCCGATGCGCGGGGCTACTTGGTGGGAATCACAAGGTGGTGGATCCCGGAGTCGATGCAGCGGCGAAGCCGCGACAGGCCATTAGCTGTCAGTTCGAACGAGTAGCGAAGCTAGACAATTCAGGCGGGAGGCGATGATGCGCATAGGCGTTTGGGGCGTGACCGCGATTGCCGCGGTGGTTTTGTCAATTGGATGTGGTGGTGGTGGGAGCGGGGACACTGGCGGCGCAGGCACCCCGGAGGCCCAGCCCGCCGACGGTGATATGCTGGTCGTCGGCGCCGAGGTCGATCTCGATACGATGTTCCCGCCGACGTCGAACTCCGTGTCGTCGAGCGACGTCTACGGCAATATCTACTGGTACTTGATGCGATCCAATCCGGACTTTATCACCGTTCGGCCTGGTCTCGCCGACTCGTTCCGTTTCTCGGAAGACTCGCTGTCGGTCGACTTCTTCATCCACCCCGGGATTACCTGGCACGACGGTGAACCGTTCACCGCCGATGACGTCGTCTTTGCTCATGATGTGTGCAAGGCGCCAGAGATTGGCTGGAGCGCGGTCAGCTGGCTTGAGCACATCACCAGTGTCGAGGCGGTCGACCCGCTCACCGTGCGTTACACGTTCGACGAGCGATACATGTATCAGATTCAAGACGCCAATGTCTGTTTTCCGCTTCCGAAGCACATTCTCGGCGACGTCCCGTACGCTGAGATGGGAGAACACCCGATCGCTCGCGCGCCGGTTGGAAACGGTCCGTTCCGTTTCGTGTCGTGGGAGTCCGGGCAGGAGGTGGTGATCGAGGCCAACCCCGATTTCGCGCTCGGACGACCGCACCTGAACCGGATCACGTTTCGCATCATCCCCGACCAGACGTCTTTGACGACACAGATCCAGAACGGGGATATCGATTTGTGGGCGCGCTTTGGACCGGCGTTCTACCCGCAGCTCAGCGAAGCTCCAGGGCTCACAGTTCACTCGTATCCGGGCCGGTCGTACAGCTACGTAGCGTGGAACCGGCTCGACCCATTGTTCGAAGACAAGCGCGTGCGACAGGCGCTGACGATGGCGATCGATCGCCAGCAGATCGTCGATGCGTTGGTGTACGGGCAGGCTACGGTGGGTACGCAACCGTTGATCTCGACGATCTGGGCCCACGACCCGACGATCGAACCGTACCCGTTCGATCCCGAACGCGCGAAAGCATTGCTTGACGAAGCTGGCTGGACCGATTCCAACGGCGACGGAGTGCGCGACAAGGACGGTCATGAGCTCAAGTTCCAGATGAGCACCAACAGCAACAATCGCATGCGGGTCCGGTGCCGAAGTCACGCCAAACGTTCTCGAGTTCAACACCTTCATAGATCAATTGCTTGGCAAGGAGTATCAAACCGCCGTCGGCGGTTGGAACGTCGGCATCAAAGCCGCGTTGACCCCGCTGTTGGGGAGGGACGAGTTGTTCAACTTTGTGAGCGCGGACAACGAGCGCATGCACGAGCTCATGGCGCAAGCCGAGCTAGAGCGGGACCGGGAAAAGGCGAAGCGACTGTGGTCTGAGATGCAGCGGATCGCGGTCGATGAGACGTACTACACATATCTGTTCCAGCTCAACGATCTGCACGCGATCAATGAACGGTTTGAAAACACCGATATGAACGCCTATGGTTGGGGATTCAACCTCGAGGAGTGGTTCGTGCCCGAGGGGCGGCAGCGGTACAACGTGCCCGTTGGAGCGTCCCCGGTGGCTGAAGCAAGTCAAGGGGCGACCGCGGCAAGCTCGACCGGCCGTTGACCGGCTACATCATAAGGCGCACGCTGCAGGCGATCCCCATCCTGCTGGGGGCGTCGACGATCATCTTTTTCCTGATGCACGCCGCCCCCGGCGATCCCACTTCGATCTACCTCGCCGATCCGAACATCGACCCCGCCGTCATCGAGCAGATGCGGCGGAACCTGGGCCTCGATCAGCCGATTCATATTCAGTATTACCGTTGGATCACATCCTTCTTGACTGGTGATTTCGGGTACTCGTTCTCGCAGCATCGACCGATTTCCGACATCCTCAAAGACGCCATACCGAACACGCTGGTGCTGAGCTCGATCGCGTTGGTGATCATCTTCGTGATAGGCGTCGTGGTCGGCACGATCCAGGCGGTGCGGCAGTATTCGTGGATGGACAACACCGCGACAGTCGCGTCGTTCTTCTTCTACTCGATGCCGTCGTTCTGGTTCGGGTTGATGTTGATCCTGCTGTTCGCTTACAAGCTACAGTTGCTTCCTGCGAGCCAGATGACGGCCGTCGACTACGAGTTCATGAGCGGAAGCGAAAAGCTCGTCGATCG
>JBDHFX010000206.1:0-2102 GCA_039590215.1 Gemmatimonadota bacterium
CGTACTTGATCGCCGTCGGTTTAGTCTTGATGACTTCGTTCGTGATCAAGTTCTTCTTCTTCTCTAGACGTGTTTTCGTCGCCCGGTCCATGGGGTAACGCGGCGAGCTTGAACATCTATTTGTTGTGAGTGACTCGATACGGTGCAAAAAGGCGAGGATTCTATGGAAAGGGTTCAAAGAATGACGCCCCAACTCATACCACCGATGGGGAACAAGCTCGTCGATTTATTGGTTTCTCCTGAGGAGTTGCCGGGGCTGAAGCGATGGGCAGGGGAATTGGCGTCCATCCAGCTGTCCGACAGATCGGTCTGTGATCTGGAACTTTTGGCTGTTGGGGCTTTCTCCCCGCTCGACTCTTTTATGGGGCTCAAGGACCACGTCAGCGTGCTAGAGACCATGCGACTGGCTGATGGCACTCCCTTTCCGATCCCAATCACTTTGCCCGTTTCTCGAGACGTCGCAATCGGCGGGGAACAGAGCGTGGTTCTTAGGGACAGCAGAAACGAGATGTTGGCGATCATGGACGTCGAGGACGTGTATGAGTGGGATCGGGTGGAAGTTGCAGAGGTAGTCTTTGGCACGACAGATCCACGACATCCGCTTGTCGCCGAGATGGAACAATGGGGACGCCACAACATATCAGGTCGCATCCGGATGCTTCAGCTACCTGGGCGAAGTGACTTCGCCGATCTTCGGCTGACACCTAGCCAGGTTAGGGAGCGCCTCGAGCAACTGCGGCGTCCAAATGTCGTTGCCTTCCAGACACGGAACCCGCTGCATCGAGTTCACGAAGAGCTCACGAAACGTGCAATTGAGGAAACCGACGGCGTCTTGCTGCTTCATCCGGCCGTCGGCCTGACAAAACCTGGAGACGTTGACCACTTCGCCCGGGTCCGAACCTACAATGCGCTGGCGAATCGATACTACCATCCCGACCGAATCGTACTGGCGTTACTTCCGCTGGCGATGCGTTTGGCTGGGCCGCGAGAGTGTGTGTGGCATGCTCTCATTCGCCGAAACTACGGCGCCAATCACCTCATCGTAGGGCGGGACCATGCCAGCCCGGGAAAGGATTCGAATGGCGAGCCGTTCTATGACTCGCATTCGGCGCAGGATTTAGCCGAGCGTTTCAGCGACGAGATCGGCGTGAGAATCGTTCCTTTCCGCGAGTTGGTCTACCTCCCGGAAAAGAAGAAGTACGAAGAGATAACGAGGGTCTCTGACGGTACGCCTACGGTGTCCATCTCAGGAACCCAGGTTCGAACAGAGTACCTCCGGGTTGGTCGGCCTCTACCCGAGTGGTTCACGCGACGGGAAGTCGCCGAGATTCTCTTGGACTCCTATCCGCCACGCCACAAGCAGGGAATTTGCATCTGGTTCACCGGTCTCAGTGGATCGGGCAAGTCGACAACAGCAGAGATTTTGACCGCTCTTCTGCTTGAGCATGGACGCCGAGTGACCGTACTCGACGGCGACGTGATCCGCACGCATCTATCGAGGGGGCTCGGCTTCAGCAAGGAGGACCGGGATACAAACGTGCAGCGAATAGGCTTCGTGGCGTCGGAGACCGTAAGGCATGGGGGGATTGCCATCTGCGCCGCAGTCAGCCCCTATCGAGCTGCCCGCAACGATGTTCGCTCAATGGTTGGCGAAGATCACTTTCTCGAAGTGTTCGTGGATGCGCCTCTTTCCGTTTGCGAAAGCCGTGACACGAAGGGCATGTACGCTCGGGCTAGGCGAGGGGAAATCGAGCACTTCACCGGGATCGACGATCCATATGAGGAGCCGATCGACCCTGAACTCCGAATAGACGCGGTGAGAGTTACGGCTGAACAGAACGCGAGACTAATCCTAGACCGCCTGGTCGTTGAAGGTTTCGTCCGTCAATCTTCGTGAGGCATGACTTTAGTCTAGATCCGACTTGACGCGATATAGCGAGTATACATTATCGACACGGATCGGAGCTGCTGGCAGGTGGCGGCTTGGAATTTGGTTGACCAGCGTGAGGCAGCGGGTGCGAAACTCCTGCCATCGTCGCCACTGAATCAGGTGCAGATCGAGACCGCCGTCGGAGAAATAGGCGAGCGCTCCGTTGTTCAGG
>JBDHFX010000207.1:0-650 GCA_039590215.1 Gemmatimonadota bacterium
GTATCGGGAAGCGAGTCGGCGCCTCGTCTCAGCACGCCACGGCGCGTGACCGATCGATCTGGATACGACAACCAACCGTCGTTCACACCCGATCATGCGGGCCTCTTGTACACGTCGATTCGCGACGACGGCCAGGCGGACACCTATCGATACGACATCGCGACCGGGAGTGTCTCACGCGTCACCAGCACTGCCGAGAGCGAGTACTCCCCGACCGCGATGCCGGGCGGCGTGAGCTTCTCGGCGGTCCGTGTCGAGATGGACTCCACACAACGGCTCTGGCGGTTTGACCTTGACGGGGGCAATCCGACGCTCATCCTGGAGCGCGTCGCACCCGTCGGCTACCACGCGTGGATGGACCGCAACCGCGTAGCGCTCTTCGTGCTCGGCGCGCCGCCCACGCTTCAGATGGCCGACGTGCGCACCGGCCAGACGGCTCTGCTCTCGCGGGACGTCGGCCGGTCGCTGCACAAGGTGCCGAACCGGTCGGCGGTGAGCTTCCTCCAGCGATTTGCCGACGGTCCGTGGATCGTCGAGCGCGACCTGGAATCCGGAGTCGTGCGCGTGCTCATACGCCCGGCGGGTCAGAACGAGTTCTTTGCCTGGACACCGGACGGCTCGATCCTCATGGGAGAGGGATCGGTCCTGTT
>JBDHFX010000207.1:678-3595 GCA_039590215.1 Gemmatimonadota bacterium
GTGGCCGTCAGCGGCGATGGCCGCTGGGTCGCCGTCGTTACCGCCCGAGCGGAGGCTGAGCGCTAGACACGCCAGCCTTCCGCCCGCAGCACCTCCTCGAGCGCATTGAGAAACCGGTCGATGCGGACCGCGTCGGCGTTGGTGCCCATGAGCCCGACTCGCCAGGTCTTGCCGTTGAGCGGTCCGAACCCCCCGCCATCTCGATGCCGCGTTCGAGCATCCTGCGGCGCACCGCTGCGTCATCCACGCCGTCGGGGATGGTGATGACGTTGAGCATCGGCAGGCGGTGCTTGGCGGGGGTGAACTGCGTGAGACCCAATCGCTTCAGGCCGGCCGCAAACCGCTCGTGGGCGTCGCGATGGCGGATCCATCGCGCCTCCAGTCCTTCCTCAAGGATGAGCCGCAGCGCCTCGCGGAAGGCATAGATGCTCGACACCGGTGCCGTGTGATGGAAGGCGCGCTGCTTGGCTTTTCCCTGTTCGCCCCAGTACTGAAACAGCAGGCTCAGGTCCAGGTACCAGGTCGGCGGCTTCGTCTTCCGCGATCGGACCGCCGCCATTGCGCGCGGCCCAAAGGTGACCGGACCCAGTCCCGGAGGCGCGCCGATGCATTTCTGCGAGCAGGAACCGGCGGCGTCGACACCCCACGCATCGACCTCAACGGGCATCCCGCCGAGTGACGTCACGCAATCGATCGCGACGAGCGCGCCGTGGCGTCGCGCGATCTCGGCCACCGGCGCGATGGGTTGGGCGGCACCGGTCGAGGTCTCGGCGTGGACGAGCGCAACCAGTTTGGCAGGCTTCCGTTGCAGCTCGTCCTCGAACCGCTCGGGCGAGATGATCTCGCCGTAGGGCACCTCGATGGTCCGGACCGTCGCCCCGGCCCGCTGTGCCATCTCGTGCAACCGTTGTCCGAAGTGCCCGATCACCCCCACGATGGCCTCGTCGCCGGGCTCGAGCAGATTCAGCATGATGGTCTCGAGGCCTGACGTCCCGGTGCCCGACATGGGGATCGTGTGGTGGTTCTCGGTCCGATACAGGCCGCGCAGCATCCGCATCGTCTCGTCCATCACCTCGAGGAAGTACGGGTCGAGGTGACCGACCATGGGACGCGCCATTGCCTCGAGCACTCGTGGATCGGGATTGGACGGTCCCGGCCCCATGAGCAGACGTTGCGGGGGCATCAGCGGTGTCATCGACGTTGGGCTCTCTGCAGCCACACACCACCTCCCCAAAAAAATCGAGCCTCGGCATGAGAACCGGTCGAAAGCTATGTTCGCCGTCGTGCCCGGGCTATCGCGTCGCGCGGTGCAGCCCGATATTCACCCCATGCGCTGGCTCTTCTCGATAGTCCTCGTCATGGCGCTCACGAGCTGCGGACATGCGCAATCCGACGCGGTGTTCCAGTATTCGGGTGTCATCGAGGGGTTCTACGGACCCCCGTGGTCCCACGACGACCGCCTGGACATGCTGCGGTTCATGGGATCGGTGGGGCTCGGCTCATACTACTACGCCCCCAAAGACGATCCGTACCACCGCACGCGGTGGCGTGAGCCGTACCCACCCGATCGTCTCGAGCGTCTCAGCGCCCTGGTGGCAACGGCAACCGACCATGGGGTGGAATTCGTCTTCGCGATCAGCCCGGGTGGCAGCATGGTTTACAGCGATTCGGCCGATCGACGGATGCTGTACCGCAAGCTGGATCAGCTGTCCACGGTCGGCGTGCGGCACTTCGCCCTCTTCGTGGACGACGTGCTGTACCGGCTGGCCCATGACCGGGACCGGCGGCAGTACGCAGATCTCGCCGAAGCACATGCGTCGCTGATCGTGGCGGTGCGCGATTATCTGGACGCATCCGGCGCGACACTCAGCGTCACGCCCACGACCTACACCGGAGCCTGGGGCGATCGGACGTATCTCGAGCGGCTCGGCGGACTGGTACCCGCCGACGTGCCGTTCTTCTGGACCGGTGTCGACGTGGCATCGCCGACGATCACCGCCGAGCAGGCGGCATCGTGGCGCCGGCTGATGGCTCGGCCGCCGCTCGTGTGGGACAACTATCCCGTCAACGACTTCGCCCGCTGGCGTTTCTGGGTCCCGTGCGCGGACGCACGTCTGATCTGCCATTCGAGACGATGGGCATTCTATCGAATCCCATGACCGAGGCACACGCCTCCATGATCCCGCTTGCCACGCTCGCCGAATACGTTCGCGACCCTCGCGGGTACGATCCCGATCGCGCGCTGCGACGAGCGCTGGCGGACTTGTACGGTCCGTCGGCTGACCTGTTGGAGCCCTTTGTACGGATCTACGGTGACTACCCGTGGGACACGAACCTGTTTGAGCCCCTGTTCATCCCGGGCACACCCATCGATCGCGCCGCGGTCGAGACCGGATTGACGGAGCTGCGGCAGGCGCTCGCGCGCCTCGACGCCGGGGCGGGCGCCACGCCGGGGATGGCGCCGCTGGTGGCGGAGCTCTCGCCCTTCGTCACCCGCACGGCCGAGCGCCTGGCCGAGATCGAGCGCGACCCGGCCTATGAGATTCGCGACGGGATGTTGCGCTATCGGACCGAGCGCGATCGGGCGGAGGTCCCATCGATGGGATCGCCACCGACGGTCGACGGGCAGACGGCGGACTGGCCGCGCAGCG
The DNA here is from genome assembly GCA_039590215.1 of Gemmatimonadota bacterium. GTDB lineage: Bacteria > Gemmatimonadota > Gemmatimonadetes > JACCXV01 > JAHWKZ01 > CAMYLR01. The sequence goes on from JBDHFX010000207.1 coordinate 3,330, forward strand.
CGTGGCGCCCTACCCACGGCCAGGCAGGCGATGGGCGACCGCCTCGTGTCGCCCTCGGGACCCACGGTGACATGTTGTACATCGCGGTGGACGTCCCGGGTAGGTCGGACACGGAGACGGGAAACCGCATCGGAGAGCGCGACCACGTGGCACTCATCCTCCAACACGAGCCCGGCCGGCGGCGAAACTCCCTCGAGCCAGACGACCTGCTGCTCCTTCTCGCGCCGACGACCGGTACCGGCCACACCGAGTGGATCGGCGGCCTC
>JBDHFX010000208.1:0-2478 GCA_039590215.1 Gemmatimonadota bacterium
AATTGCCAGGCTGGCTCCGTTTCCCTCAACCACCAGTACATCGAGCTGTGATTGGATGCGACTCGCCAAATCGGCATCGTGTTCGATCACCACCACGTCGTGCTCTTCGGAGAGCCGCTCTGCGAGGTGGTATCCCACTTCCCCGGCGCCAACGACGATTATCCGCATTCAGACTCCTGGCTTGGTACTAGAAACGAGACCCAACGGCAGATAGCGGCAATAAAGCCTGATTATATCGCCAACCAAGCGGGGGTGCCGTTGGTGGCGACGGTGGTCAGCCCTCGGTGTCGAGCTCGCGGTCCCAGCCAAACAAGACGTACGGGCTCTCTTTTGCCCGTGCAAGGGCTTCTTCGAGAATCGGTCGAGCGGGACTATCGGTTGGAGTCCGCGGTACCAAACCAGTGAACATCGCTCCGTAGAACGCATCTGGGCGAACGATCACGCGACCGACGACTCTGGTTGCACCGCTCGGCGCCGCACCGGTCCACTTGAGCGCTCGGGTTTCACCGGCGGGGATCCGATCATCCTCGCGCTCGATCCACTTGGAGCCATCGAAGTAGACTTCACGCTGCAGCGTTCGCCGCCGAGTGGTGAGAGTATCCCCATCGGCGCTCACAAACGTGATCTCAAGGTCGACCGCCGGGGTGACGTAGGTTGGGAAATGGTGACCGGTTCCGGTGTTGGTGAGCGCCAACCGAACTTCGAACTTGCCGCTGCTGGGGTCGCCTTCGACCCGCCACTCAGGTGTCACGCCCGAGCGCGTCATCTCGGGGTCGTGGATACCCCGCCACAGATGACGGCGATCTGGCATGTGGCATCCCTGGCAGGTGGTGCCACGGGCCGCAAAATCCGTCGCCTCCCACTCGCGGAGCGTGTTCTCAAGCGACTTCCCGTTTGGCGCCGGCGTCTCGAACTGGTGACAGGCGCCGCAGAATTGGCTCGATTCGAACGCTGGATTCCGAATGGCCCCGGCGTGTGGCGTTCCGGCTGGAGCGGCGGTCGTTGTCCCGTCGCGGCGCGGCGGACCATGACGTTGCCAGGCGCGGACGTGGCACGCAGCGCAGACGACCCCGCCGCGTTCGAGATCGGCATCGTACTCCGTGTTTTGCACGTAACTTCCGCTCGGCCCCTCTACTTGTCGCAATTGTTCAGAAAGCGGACCATGGCACACCATACACTGCGCCACCGAGGCCGGGGACGATTCAAACCACGCGACAAGCTGACCCTCGAGTCCAGGTGAGTACGCGTGCGCGTGAAGGGTAGCCTCCCAATCGCTGAATTGTGCAGGATGACAGGTGGCGCAGGCCTGTGGTGACAGGTCGGCGGTTATCGGCGCCCAGCCATCGGGAGGTAGGCCTTGGGGCGCGATCGGTCGCTCCCAGTGGCCAGTCACAAAGTTGGCTGCCGCACTGTCCGCCGGGGCGATCCGTGTGGATTCAACGACCTCTCCGCGACAACCGATTACCGTGCCGCAAAACGCGGTCACCATCGCGACCCTGCGAATCCCTGTCGGCTGAGAGCAGTCCGTGTTAAGCGCGCCTGTCACGTAGGCGAATATCGCCCCTAAAGCGTGCCTCCGACACGACCCATCTGGATAACGGTGCGATCGAGCGGTTTCCGATCGGGGTAGCGGAAGAACGGGCGCGTAACGGTGAACTTGACCAGTTCATCGTCCGTATTGATCATGAGCCCGGTGAACATCCGTTGTGGTCCTGCCCCTGGGATCTCCATCTCGTGGTCCATGAAAACCTTGTGGACAAACGGCAGGTAGAACTCGCGCACTGAGTCAAAGGGCTCATCCGTGGCCCAGATCTGCTCCCCGAGTCGAACGTCGAAGAGCGCCTCGGGCTCTCCGTGAGCGGTCCACGCGCGCCGCATGGACGATTCGAGCTCGCTCGCCTCGTCGGCGCCCGGGTATCGGGGGACACCGAGCACGCGCGGACCTTCGAACGCGACGACAGCGGCGACCTCAGGAGAGGGACCGTGAGTTTGGGCCGCCGCCGTGTCCGCCGCCTCGAGCGATGGTTCGGTCCGTCCGCAGCCGGAGACCAGAGCGGCCATCGCCGTGATCATGATCAGCGCCTCAATTCAACGTAGGATGGCCATGCAGTAATTCCCGCCCCCTCACATCCCGGAATATGGAGATACGCTCGGGCGTCCCTAGGGCAGACCCGGTAACCAATGCCCTCATCTAGGAGAACCAGGATGAACTTGCGAAAGACCACACAAAACGCCGCCATCGCCACGACGGTCGGTGTGCTCGCGTGGGGTTGCAGCCAGACGGAATCCACTACGCCCGAGATCACTGGCGACCAATCGAGCCCCAGCGTCGCGACCGTTGGCGACCAGACCCGGGACGGAGAGATCGTCGGTCAGGTCGTCGATGTATCGTGCTACCTGGCCCAAGGCCTCAAGGGCGACTCGCACCGTCAGTGCGCCGAGATCTGCGCCAACAACTTGAACATCCCCCTCAACATC
>JBDHFX010000209.1:0-2080 GCA_039590215.1 Gemmatimonadota bacterium
AATTGCCAGGCTGGCTCCGTTTCCCTCAACCACCAGTACATCGAGCTGTGATTGGATGCGACTCGCCAAATCGGCATCGTGTTCGATCACCACCACGTCGTGCTCTTCGGAGAGTCGCTCTGCGAGGTGGTATCCCACTTCCCCGGCGCCAACGACGATTATCCGCATTCAGACTCCTGATCTAGCGCTAGAAGAGATCCAATGGCAGACAGCCACTATAAGGCTTGATTATATCGCCAACCAGGTGGGTGTGCCGTCGGTGGCGATGGGTGGTCAGCCCCCGGCGTCGAGCTCCTGTTCCCAGCCAAACAAGACGTACGGGCTCTCTTCTGCCCGGGCAAGGGCTTCTTCGAGAATCGGCCGGGCGGGGCTATCGGTCGGAGTCCGCGGTACCAAGCCATTGAACATCGCTGCGTAGAACGCGCCTGGGCGAACGATCACACGACCGATGATCCTGGTTGCACCGCTCGGCGCCGCACCGGTCCACTTGAGCGCTCGGGTTTCACCGGCGGGGATCCGATCATCCTCGCGCTCGATCCACTGGGAGCCATCGAAGTAAACCTCGCGCTGCAGTGTTCGGCGCCGAGTGGTGAGCGTATCTCCATCGGCGCTTACAAACGCGATCTCGAGGTCCACCGCCGGGGTGACGTAGGTTGGGAAATGGTGACCGGTTCCGGTATTGGTGAGCGCCAACCGAACCTCGAACTTGCCGCTGCTGGGGTCGCCTTCGACTCGCCACTCGGGTGTCACGCCCGAGCGCGTCATCTCGGGGTCGTGGATGCCCCGCCACAGGTGACGGCGATCCGGCATGTGGCATACCTGGCAGGTGGTACCACGGGCCGCAAAATCCGTCGCCTCCCACTCGCGGAGCGTGTTCTCGAGTGACTTCCCGTTTGGTGCCGGCTCCTCGAACTGGTGACAGGCGCCGCAGAATTGGCTCGATTCGAACGCTGGATTCCGAATGGCCCCGGCGTGTGGCGTTCCCGCTGGAGCGGGCGTCGTCGTCCCGTCGCGGCGCGGCGGACCATGACGTTGCCAAGCGCGGACGTGACATGCCGCGCAGACGACGCCGCTGCGTTCGAGATCGGCATCGTATGCCGCGTTTTGCACGTAGCTTCCGCCCGGCCCCTCTACCTGTCGCAGTTGTTCAGAAAGAGGACCGTGGCACACCATACACTGCGCTACCGACGCCGGCGACGATTCGAACCACGCGACGAGCTGACCTTCGAGTCCAGGTGAGTATGCGTGCGCGTGGAGAGTGGCCTCCCAATCGCTGAACTGTGCGGGATGACAAGTGGCGCAGGCCTGTGGCGACAGGTCGGCGGTTATCGGCGCCCATCCGTCGGGAGGTGGGCCTTGAGGCGCGATCGGCCGCTCCCAGTGGGCAGTCACAAAGTCGGCTGCCGCACTGTCGGCCGGTGCGATCCGCGTGGATTCAACAACCTCTCCGCGACAACCGATCACCATGCCGCAAAACGCGGTCACCATTGTGACCCTGCGAATCGCTGACGGCTGAGATCGGTCCGGGTTCAGCGCGTCTGTCATACAGGCGAATATCGCCCCTAGAGTGTGCCTCCGACACGACCCATCTGGATAACGGTGCGATCGAGCGACTTCCGATCGGGGTAGCGGAAGAACGGACGCGTAACGGTGAACTTCACCAGCTCACCGTCTGTATTGATCATGAGCCCGGTGAACATCCGTTGCGGTCCCGCCTCTGGGATCTCCATCTCGTGGTCCATGAAAACCTTGTGGACAAACGGCAGGTAAAACTCGCGCACTGAGTCGAAGGGCTCATCCGTGGCCCAGATCTGCTGTCCGAGCCGAACGTCGAAGAGTGCCTCGGGCTCGCCGTGAGCGGTCCACGCGCGCCGCATGGACGATTCGAGCTCGCTCGCCTCGTCGGCGCTCGGGTATCGGGGGACGCCGAGCACACGCGGACCTTCGAATGCGGCGACAGCGGCGGCCTCAGGAGAGGGACCGTGAGTTTGGGCCGCCGCCGTGTCCGCCGCCTCGAGCGATGGTTCGGTCCGTCCGCAGCCGGAGACCAGAGCGGCCATCGCCGTGATCATGATCAGCG
>JBDHFX010000210.1:0-2345 GCA_039590215.1 Gemmatimonadota bacterium
GTCCCCGCTAGCCCGGCCGTCCTATCGGATGTAATGCCCGCTCATGCTCCCGGGCTGCGCGGACCACATCGCGCTGGCGCGCGAGTCCGCTCCGGGAGATCTGGCAATCACGGCGTTGGAGCGATCCCTCGCAACGACGGCGTCCCCGTCCCGAACCAGATTCACGAAGTGGCGATCCCCATCGACGCCGACCGCTTCGACGTCGATCGAGCCGTCGTCGCGCAGCGTCATCGAAAGAAGCGTGCCGTCTTCGCTCTCGAAGGTACGGTTGTCGCTGATGGGAGTGACGCTCGGCTTGTCGTTGATGGGGTTCTTCCCCGTCCAGAACTCGATCGAGTTGAAGAGGACGGCTTGTCGTTGATGGGGTTCTTCCCCGTCCAGAACTCGATCGAGTTGAAGAGGACGATGTCGGCAAATCCGGCAAACGGATAGACCGGGATGACGTACAGGATCACGAAGAGAATTTCGCGGCCCCAGCGGTCCTCGGTCTGTTCCAGGTTGAACTGTCGCACCTTCCCGGAGAGCCCGAAATGCCCGATGCAGCCGGTCGAAAGAACGGCGAGGCTCAGGGTCAGGACCGCGATGAGCTTGAGTCGACGATTCATGGTTCCCTCCTGTTCGTGTTTCGAGGACCGGATATCCGCGCAGGAATCTAGACCGAAGGAAGGCGCCGCGCACCCGGCTCGCGTCGGGCGGCTGCGGCATTTTCGACCCGCAGCGACCCGTCGACTGCGGCTCCGGTTGCCGAAGGCCACAGGCAGGGCTACGAACCGTGCCGGGCTGCCGCGGGATGACCTGCGTCGCGCTAACGACGATGTCACGAATGGAGATCGCCCCGTGTTCGAACACCACCGGCCCTCCCGTGTGCTGCTCTGCTGTGCACTCGCACTGCTGTTCGTCGGCTGCGCAGCGCGATCCGCGGCCAAACCGTCGCAAGGCCTGGAGCGCATCGTCGCGAAAGGGGTGATCCGGGTCGGCACCTCCGGTGAGCAACCGCCGCTCACGATGACGGCGCGCAACGGAAATCTCATCGGCCTGGACATCGCCCTCTCGCGAGTGCTCGCGCAGTCGATGGGCGTGGATGCGGAGTTCGTGAAGCTTCCCTTTGGTCGACTCCTGCCGGCGCTCGAATCGGGCGACGTGGACATCGTGATGTCCGGCATGACGATCAACCCGAGCCGCAGCCAGCGCGTGACCTTCGTCGGCCCCTATTACACGTCGGGAAAGGCGCTGCTGACCCGGTCGGAGGAGATTGCCGCCGCGGGCGTGGCGGCGGAACTCGATTCTGCCGAGCTGCGAGTCGCCGCCCTGGCCGGATCGACCAGCGAGGAGTTCGCGCGTCGGGCGCTCGGGCAGACGGATCTGGTCTTCACCGAGCAGCTCGAGGAGGCGATTGCGATGGTGATCGTCGGTGAGGTCGACCTGCTGATCGCCGACCGCGAAACGTGCGACTTCGCGGTGCTACGCCACCCCGATGCGGGCCTCATCGCGCCCCCGACGACGTTCACGATCGAGCCGATGGGCATCGCCGTGGCCCGGGACGACCCGCGACTCGCCAACCTGATCCAGAACTTTCTGACCGCGCTCGGGGATGCCGGCGCGCTGGAGACGGCCCGGGCCTTCTGGTTCAAGGATCCGTCCTGGGTGAAGGACCTGCGCTGAAGTTCACGCTGCCAGGTCTTCGTCTGGACGACGCAGCATCAGCGCGGTCGCGACGGCCATCGCCGCCACGACGACCCCCGCGAGCGCGATCCACCGGCGTCGCTCGCGCGCTGGGACCAACACCTCCGCGACATCGATCTCGGCCATGACCGCCCAGCGGATGCCGTCGTCATCGATCGGAGCGTAGGCGGAGAACACCGGCACGCCGCGATAATCGTCGGTCACGTCGACGCCCGATTCGCCGTTCAGTGCGCGGCGCACCGTCTCGGTGTCCACGACCGTCTCGAGGATCGTCGATTCCTCCGAGAACCGGGAGTCGCTGCGCATCAGCAGGTCCATTCCCACCAGATACGTCTCGCCCGTCTCTCCCATCCCGGCCGTGAATTGCATGATCTCCCGAATTCGTTCGATCGGAACCTGGACCGCCAGCACCCCGAGCAGCTCGCCGTCTTCGCGCCGAACGGCGGTCGCGGCAAACAAGGCCGGCTCGTCGTTGCTCGGCGGATAGCGGGCGAGGTCGGTGAACACGACCGCTCCCTCGGCCGCGCGGTCGCGCGCACGTCGAAACACCGCGCCGAGCTCCGTCGTACGCCAGCGGCCGTACACGAGGTTCGTCGCGAAGTCGGCTTCCTTCTCGACGCTGTAGACGACGTTGCCGGCCGGGTCGATCAGGAAGAAGTCGT
>JBDHFX010000211.1:0-2044 GCA_039590215.1 Gemmatimonadota bacterium
GTCTGCGTCGACCCGCATCCTCGCCCAGTGATACGGTAAGTGGAAGAACCGCCTAGCGACGGCGACGGCAAGACGCTGGTTCGCATCGAGCGAATAGAACCACACCCCCGGTGTGCCGCTGGCGTCGTAAGCGTACGTGCGGAAGTTGAGCTCCAAGAAGTCTGAGACCCCCGGCATCGGCGGCACGAAACGCGGACGCACGCGGCGCATCTTGAACGGGACGACTCCCAGATAACACCGACCGTCGTGACGATCTACGCGAAGACCCGACGGCAACGAGCGCTGGATGTCGTCCGCATCCCACTCCCAGTGCAGGAAGAGCAGGTCGCGCCAGCTCTGATACATGACTGGAGACGCATCGGGCCGCGTCCGAACATCGGTCTGCATAGCGACGCTTTCTTCTTCAGTCGCTCGGTGCGACTCCGTCTACCTGAGCGAGAAACTGCTCCACCGCGGTCCACGTCTCTTCGACGCCGCCTTCGACTCGTTCCGGGTTCAGCATTGACGAACCGTGGACGCCGTTCTCGGCCACATACGTCGCGTGTCCCAACTCTTGGAACGTTTCGAGCTGCGCGCGAACGCGCGGGTTCTCCATCTCTGACGCGGGCCGCAAGGCGAGGATTGGCGTTCGGAGGTTCTCCAAGAACGGGCCCGGCTTGCACGCTCCCATCGGATCGCCGGACGCGGGCGAGAACGCCAGGACAGCATTCACATCATCCGGATGTTCAGCCGCCAACCGAATAACGAGCGCGGCGCTGTAGCTGCTTCCCCACACGACGCGCGGACCTTCGAAGCCGTTCGCGATCACGAACGCGAGCGCCGCTTCCAGATCGGGGTACGCATCGCAGTACGATGGGCTCCCGCCGTCAAACGCCGAAGCCGTACGGTTCACGCCGCCCAAACGCGTTCCGCCACTGCGCTGGTCGATGGCCAGGACGTTGTAGCCGCTTTCGAGCAGTCGGGGAACGATCGGGTCGTACTCAGCGCGCGCATTGGAACCCGCCTGATGAAACAGAAGAACGATCGGCGCACTCTTGTCACCGGTCGCGTGCAGATCAGCGTGAACGTTGACGCCATCCGCGGCCTGAAACATTACCTCTTCCGGATCGCTCGCCTGTGCGGTCGCAAACTGCGGGGAGACCAGCGCGGCAACTGTGATCACCAGGAACAGAAACGGCTTCATTCGAGCCCCTTCAGTGCTTCCACCGTCTCGGCCGGCTCGGGTCGGTGGGTGTAGTCGGCCTCGACCCGCGCGTACCGAACCACCGAAGCCGAGTCGATGATGTAGCGAGCCGGCAACGGAAGGGTCCAGCTCGGTTCGCCGTTCGATGCCGGCAGGTCGATGCCAAACCCGAGATAGACGTCTCTCAGGTCCTGCGGCAACTCCCACGTCAGTCCGTACTCTTTCGCCGTCTGGTTCCCCTCGTCACGCAGGATGTCGAACACCAGCTTGTACTTCTCGATCAGCTCGTGACTGTGCTCGGGAAGCTGCGGCGAGATGGTGACAAGATTGGCACCGGCTTCACGAATATCGGAGACGACTTTGTTCAGAGCATCCAGCTCTGGATTGCAATAGGGTCACCAGTGTCCACGGAAGAACGACAACACTATAGGTCCCTGTTCGAGTAGTTCGTCGGAGCTAACGATCGTTCCGTCCTGATTCGGGAGCGCGAACGCGGGCGCCTGGTCGCCTTCACCGATGGCCTTTTCGGCCAATCCGGATTGTTGCAGCTCCTCCGTCACGCGATGCATGATCTTCTGGGCGTCTTCCGGGATCTGTTTTTCGCTCGCCTTACGTATGGCTGCGAGGCGCTGCTCCAACGTCGACACGATGAAGTCCCCCGTGTTTTAGGTTAGATCGCTAGGATCGTGCGAACCTCGTACTGTCGACCGAGACCGTCAACCAAAGGAGAAGCAAAATGTCCGAAAACAGCGTCGAGGTCATCCGCAGCATGTACTTGGCGTTCGCTGTGGGCGACGTACCCGCCGTGCTCGAGAAGATGGATCCACGTGTCGAGTGGAACGAGGCCGAGAACTTCCCGTA
>JBDHFX010000212.1:0-2030 GCA_039590215.1 Gemmatimonadota bacterium
AGGCTCAGCGGCGCCGCCAGGCTTTGCGAGCTTTGTCAGCGACGGAGCCTAGAAGCTGTAGATCGCGGACAGGGACACCGTGTCGACGAGGTCCGAGAAGTCGGCACCGAGGTCGATCTGGAAGCTCTCGAATGCCAGTCCGATACCTAGCGACCAGTGGATCTTGTCCGCGCTCGGCGGCAGAAGGGCGCGCTCTATCAGCTCGCTGGCTGCGGTGGCCCTTGGCCGATGGTCGGGATCGAGCCACACGCCGAGCCGAGCGGCAACAACCGGCGTGGATCGGAGGAACACATACTCGCCGCCCAGGTGGAACTCATCGCCGTCGTTGAGGTCGAGATCGTTAGTGTCAAATTCGTTTTGGTCGAGGCGATCGAGGATGGCCGAGTATTCGACCCGATTCCACTCGAACGCAAACGTCAAGCGCCCATCCTCTGACCGGAAGACGCATCCCAGGCCGTAGACGTCCGGAAAAGCGCCCGGAGAGGTGCCTTGTCCTATGACCGTTCCGGCGGCTGGCAGGTCGAAGTAGGAACCGCTTGGCCCGCTACGGCTTTCGCCCCGCAGCTCGAAGCTAGGACCCTCGCGATAGAACCCTCCCAGCCTCCATCGCGGCGACAGCGTCCACAAGAAGCCGGCGGTCAATCCCAAGTCGCTGTCGTCAATGTGCAACGACGTTTGCCAGGCCATCCTCTCCGGCGGATACGAGGTCGGCGCAAAGATTTGCAGTACGTCGTCTTCGTCGGGTAGGTATGCTTGCCGCACGAGATCGAAATTGTTGTCGAAATAGACGAGCGACAGGCCAAGGCTCAGCGCGTCGGTCAATCGATAGGCAACCGAAAGCCCGTAGCTGACGACCTCGAGATTCGTGTGCACCCGATCGTCGGTGAATCGGCAGCACGTGGTACTCCCACCCGCGAACAGTCCCTGCGTTTGGCTAAAAGATTCGAAATCGGCCGACTGATGGCGATAAAGAGCGATCGACCAGTCTTGCCGCGGGTAGACAAGCGACAGGAAAGAGACGCCGGTAAGGTCATCGGAAGAGGTGCCGCCCCTCAACCCGGCCACAACGTCGACGCCGATGCCTGTGGGATCGCCCTCGATCCGTCCGCGCTCCGTATAGGGCGTGGAGTAGCTCCAAAAGCGCCCTTCGAGAGAGATCTCGGGCCTGGTGATCTGGACAAGGCCGGCAGGGTTGGCGAATGCGGCGGTGGCGTCATCGGCCAGAGCAACGAAGGCACCGCCAAATCCCATGCTGCGAGCTCCGGGATTCGAGATGCTGAACTGCAGGGTGGGTGGCACCGTCACGTCCTGGGCGGGGACTGCGCCAGCCGCCAGACACAAGGCCAGGGCTATGAACGGGGTCTGTCGGATCATTGGTCCTTGAGAACGTCGCGGAGAAGATGAGGTCCGTGGCTTCGCGTCCCTAGCTTTGGCTAGGTTTGCCTTTGTCGGATGTGACTAACCCTTATGCCGCAATAGGGGGATAGCGACAATTCGGGGATATACCTAGCGACCAATGTCCGCTGTTGGCTGTTAGCTGCCGTTGAAATCAGAATATTCCGATCAAGTTAAACGTTCGCTTCTGGGCGAAGCTGCCGCCCGCGCATACAAAGAACGATCGCATCGATTTTGTGGGATTATTGAGTACGCAAATAGACCGCAACCATCCGGCGAAATATACATCGCATCTGATGGAATAACATAGTTAGTAACCAGACCGCTCGGATTTTTTGCGTATTCATCGCTCACCAATGCTCGGATAGAGTTTTTGTGCCCTACACCCGGGCAACGACATCCTAGAAAGTCGCTACACGTAATACGTGTAGGCGACGCAATGTTGTCAGGCTCCGTCGGACCGGCCGACCGCCTCGACGTCTGCGATGGTGATCCTCCGACGGTGCTGCTCGTGGAGGCGAGTCACGAGAGAGATACAAATCCTCTGAATCAGATACGGCTTGCCGGCGGTCACCGAGATGATCCTCTCGACAACGCCGCGGTCCAGCTTGAAGATTCTACCGATCGGGCGCTCG
>JBDHFX010000213.1:0-2338 GCA_039590215.1 Gemmatimonadota bacterium
ACCGGTGCCGAACGCTATACGGTGATCGCGGAACCCCAGAACCCCGGTGGCGGTCTGTTCTCGATTCAGGTAACCGGGTCCAAGGGCGTCACGACGCGCCGCCTCGCGGGGGCGGCGAGGCCGGAGCTCGATCCGTCGCCAGAAGCCCGCATTCGAAGGCTGGAGCGAGCCGAGATCTTCCCGCGGCTGCGCGAGGCCACGCCACAGATGTACCGGCGCCGCGGTCTCGCATTGGCGCAGGCGACGGAACGCATGTTTATGGTATCGAACACCCTCGGTGGCGACCCAACTGATCCCGAAGATTTCGACCAGATCAACGCGCTCCTTCGTTTTCAGGGTGATAACGTGCTGGTCTACGTCGACGATCGGACTCCACCCGCCGATCTGACCGAGGCGATGATCCAGGAGATGGGCAATCGGTTCGACGACAACATCTTTCCGGCCGACGTGGCCGCTTTCGGCGGCGTCAGCGATGTCGACACCGACGGTCGCGTGATCTCCCAGCGGCGTTGTTTCCGACCAGCAACGAAGCGGAGATCTTCTACGGCCCTATCCCCGATCCCGACATGGACTGGAGCCCAGCGGTGTTCTCGATCAACGGTTTCGTCGACGCTATCTCGGCGACCGCTGCGCACGAGCTGGAGCACATGATCAGCGCCAACCAGCACGTCCTTATTCGACTTGGGCAGGCCGAGGATGTGTGGCTCGACGAGGCGCTGGCCCACTACGCGGAAACGCTCAACAACTTCAATCTGCAGAACCGACTTCGCTCGGCGCTGTTCCTGGAGGTTCCGAGCGCCGTGATACTGGTCGGCACCAACGCTCCCGATGACGACTCGCTGGAGCGACGCGGGGGTGCGTGGCTGCTCATCATGTACCTGGTCGATCGGTTCGGTCCGGGCATCGTCGGCGACTTGGTGCAAACCAACTTCATCGGTATCCCCAACGTCGAGCAAGCCGCCAATACATCGTTTCAGTTTCTGCTACACCAATTCTACGCGGCGCTGGTCCTGGACGGGCAGGGGATCTCCAATGATCCGAACTTCAACTTCTCGAACCTGAACCTTCGCAACGAATACGCGTTGGCTGCGCCGGGTTTCGACCCGCCGCTGGGTCCGTTTCTGGATGTCTTGCTCAAGGTTTTGACCACGAACGGGGCGACGACTACCGAGACAATTCGCGGGACCGGTGCCGGGTACTACGACGTTGGCGCCAACGCACCGGGCACGTTCCCGATTCTCGTGAGCGGCCAACAAAGCTCCGAGCTTCAGGTGACGATCATCCGAACGCAGTGACGCTTGTCGCGGGGCGGCGCCGGAACTTTGCATCCGATCGGCCGTAGTATCCGCATGCTAAGACAACATTTGGTATCCACCTTTTGTCGCCAGCGCCGGGCGGTGGCCATGGTGGCCTCGCTGCTGGTCGCCGCACCGACAGGGGTCCCAGCTCAGCAGAGCGCTGGCTCTGACGATCGGGCGATCGAGATCGCGCGCGAGGCGCTGGATGCGATCGAATCGGGGTGGGCTCTAGCGCACTACGATCATGCCGAGCGCGTTCGGGCGGCGATAAACGCTCGCGGCGGAAACCCGACATCGATTGGGATCACAGCCAACTTCGTCATGGATCGCGCTGCTCGGCGATGGCGGTTGGACGCCGGCGGCGACGTCGGCCCGGTGACGCTCTACGTCGATCGCGAACAAATGGCGCTCCATGCCCCCGACCTGGAGCAGTTCGCCCGCCAACCCGCCGGGATTCTGGCCCCAGCGGAAGGGTTGGGGGATGGGTTGAGCCGCCAGTTGACCGAGACAAGGCGGCGTCTCGATCAGGGCTACGGTTTGCTGCGCTACATGGGCCAGGAGACGGTCGGCGGAGCGCTCACGCACCGAATCGAGGACACCCCGGCGCCGGGCACGACCGCCACGTACTGGATCGATGCGGTCACGCACGTACCCCGGCGGGCCGAGCTGGCGCGACCCGGGCGAAAGGACGTCCGGATCGAGTTCCATTATGGCTCCAGCCCACGCCCGATGCGCGTCGAGATCTACCTGGAAGGTGAACACGACGTACAAGTGACAGCGACATTGCGTTACGACGGGGTGGGTCGGGTTTCGCAGGTTCACGCGGTCAGTCGTGTCGGTGGTGGCGACGAGTTCACCAGCGACGTCAACGTCGACTGGAGCCCAAATGTGGCCTCCGAGTTCTTCGATTTTGCACCGCCTGCCGGGATCCGGGAAGTTCCATTTCAACAGCTCGTGTCGGGGCTCGTCTTTGCAGCCGCCGGCAAGTTGGCCGAAATCCTGCCGCTCGTCCCGGAGAGTCGCTGAGCGTGACCAGGAAC
>JBDHFX010000214.1:0-3265 GCA_039590215.1 Gemmatimonadota bacterium
CAAGGAGCAACTGGTATTCGGACGGCAGCCCAACGAGTTCAAGAACCCCTACGGGTTCGATCAGCCACTCGAGAACTGGGCCGAGATGGCGGTCGCCAACGGGCTGTTCGATCGAGCCGGAATCGTGCTGCTCTCAGACGTCCACCAAAACACCTCGTACGGTCCGCTCAAGCGAGCGCTAGTCAAGGTCGACAAGGAGGAGTACTTCCACCTCCGGCATGGGGAGTCGTGGATGCGCCGGCTATCAAAAGCGGGTGGCGAAGTCAAAGAGATGCTGCAGCGTGCTGTCGACTGGATGTTCCCGACCGGAATCGAGTGGTTTGGCCTGCCAGACGAGCTAAAGCGACACTCCGGACAGCTCGAGTACCGCCTCAAGGGGAAAACCAATGACGAGCTGAGACAGACCTGGATGGAATCAGTCGTACCGCTGTGTGCCGAGGTCGGCGTGACGGTCCCCGCCCACCACAACGCCGACACTAACGAGTACGACCTCGAGTACGAGCTGCCGTGTGAGTTCGATCCCGCCGAGAAGAGATGGCTATTTGATGAGTCGATCACTTGGGAGCAAGTCTGGGAACGGTGGCGGGCACGGGGTCCGATGAACGAGCGATACACGGAGATGATCCAGGGCCGCGGAACCGACTTGTTCGGTGGCGGCAACGGACACGGAGGGCCGCGCTAGGGACCCTCGACCCGGGCCAGGACGATCCGACTGATAGCGGCCAAGCCGTTCTGACACGTCAGCACCGAGTTTCCTCTCGCTCGGGCGGAGAAGAGAAACAACATAAAACTACCGTCAAGCGCCTCGTCGATCTTGACGATCGCGTCCGAGTTCGCGCTGTTGCACGTCGTTCTGACCTGTTCCGGCAGCGGCCGGTCGCGGGAATCAACGGCTTGGACCTTGAGGCGAAGTTGTTCACCCTCAGAATGGTCACGGTCCCGCCCTCGGGGATCAAGCTATCAGGAGCATCCCCCACCGAGGCGACGATCGGGAAGCTGAACGGGCCTTGAAAAGACGTCGTCGACTCGTCACACGCCAGGCCCGCACCACCCACCACCAGGAGTGAGACCAAGATCACCGCACGTGCCACCATCGAACCCCCCTTTGAAGTGTCGTGAAAAGTGCCCGCTCTGCGTGAGGACCACAACAGAAAGTGTTTTTGTCGACTAGCGGTTGGTGACCGTCAGCGGTCAGGCGTAGATTCGCGGCGTGACACAAGTCTCGGAAACCACGATCTGGCAAGCTCTTGAGGAGATCAACGACCCCGAGATGCCCGTATCGCTGGTCGACATGGGGTTGATCTACGACGTCTCGGTCGATCGCTCGGGCGCAGTCGAGATGAAACTCACATTCACCTCGATCGGATGCCCGGGCATGGATATGATCCTAGAGCGGCGTCACCGACATCGCGATCGAGGTCGTCTGGTCCCCACCATGGACCAAAGAGAAGCTCACCGACCGTGGCCGGATGCTTCTAAAAGCTGTCGGGCTCAGCGTATGACAGACCAAGTTTTCGAAGTCTTCTGCCGCATCGCACCGGGCGATCCGATGTCCCACATCGGCACCCTCAATGCGCCCCACATCGATCTCGCACGAGTTTACGCCTGGAAGATCTACGACGAAGAGGACTGGAGCGACATGTGGGTCATCCCGCGAGCATCGATCGTAAGCGCGCACCCAGCGAACGACGACGGGGCCGGAGTCGAGGGCGCATGAGCGAAGCGTCTGCGAAACCCGAGTTGGACGGTGCCACCCGCCTGGGACTCCAGACGACGGTCATCGCGCTCAGCGATACCAAGCTCTTGCTCGGCTACCATTACGGTGAGTGGACTTTTGGCCCACCGGCGATCGAGGCCGGGATCGCGGCCTGCTCGATGGCACAAGAGGAGTTCGGCCACACTCGGTTGTTCAACCGTATCCTCAAGCGAGAGTTCGAGGTCGAGATCGACCCGCTAAACGACACCCGAGCGCCTCAAGCATTCGCGTCGATCGCGTTTCTCGATAGAGCGTTCGAGAGCTGGGCGGATTTGGTGGCCGCCAACGTCGTCGTCGATCAAGCGCTCTCGCTGATAGTCAGCGCGTTCGCCGGTGGGGGTTTCGACTCCATCGCCAGAATCGCCGCCAAGATGTTGCTAGAGGAGCGGTTTCATTATGCCCACGCTGAGGGGTGGGTGCGGCTCATGGAAGAAAAGGGCGGCGCGCCACGCAAGGCGCTGCACGACAGCCTTTCTCGAGCGATCCGCGACACGAGCGCGTTTTTCGGACCCCCCGCCCACGACGCGGCGCTCGTGACGGCCGAGCTCAAACAGATCGATGACGATGCGCTGCGTCAACGGCTGCTCGATCGGCTGGCGAACCTCCTAGCAGAACCCAAAGCTGTCGGGCTGACGAGCGGCAGCCGGGGGTGGACGCTTGCCGAGCCGCTCGGCTGGGACGATTGGGACCCGGCTCGCCGTCGACTCGACCGTGGCGGTCCGGACGCGGCGATCCTCGACGAGCTCAGGGGCACCAAGAATGTCGCCTTCAAGACCGCCTGACACCGATCCGACTCACGCCCATGAATGCCCGCACTGCGGGTCGCACGACGTCGTCATGGAGGCGTCGTTTGGCTCGAGCCTCATGACGCGGCAGTACTACTGCCGTGGCTGCCGCACCGTGTTCGAGGCGGTCAAGTGGGAGGCGGAGTCCGATCCCGCCGATTGGCTCAACGACCCGCCTCCGCCAGGTACACGACGGCGGTAAGTCGCGATCATGATCCCGATCATGATCGCACCCGCACCAACCAACGTCAGCGGCTCGAGAACTTCGTCCAGGACCAAGTACCCCAGCACCACCGCGACCACCGGAAACAAGTAGCCGATCAAGTTCAGGCTCGTTACTGCGACCTTCCTCAGCAGCGTGTAGTAGACGACGAACCCGATTACCGACCCGAAGATCGCGAGGTAGACGATCGAACCGACCGCCGTCGCGGACCAGCGTGCCGACTGGATGTCTTCTGTCATCAGTGAGACCGCGAGCAGCGTGAGCGCACCGTACGTCATCGGAAGCGTTGTCAGTGTGTACGGGTGGATCTGACTGCCCCACCGCTTGATCGCCACGGTACAGAACGCGGCCACCACCGGCGACACGAGCAAAACCATCGCGGCGGTTAGCCCCCGTGGGTGGGCGACGGTCAGATCCGTTCGGAAGATCAATACGACACCTGTGAACCCCAACGCCACGCCGATCATCTTTCTGGCGGTGATTCGCTCCCCCGGAACAATG
>JBDHFX010000215.1:0-4536 GCA_039590215.1 Gemmatimonadota bacterium
GTTGGTCGGCCCGGCGCCTCAAGCGCCGGGCCAAACCGCTACGAGCCTTCTTCTGGATCCTTCTCGAGCTCGTCGAGCTGCTGTCGCAAACGCTCAACTTCCTGTTCGAGCATCTCCAATCGATCCCTCAGGTGCTCCTCGGCATGTTCGAGCTCTCTTTCGATACGCGGCTCCATCTTGCGCAACTTCTCATCCAGTTCGCGACGGTGGTCATCGAGCTGGCGGCGGTGAATCTCGATCCGTTTTTTGATCTCTTTCCGATCCGGACCCCGGATCTCGAAGTCGTGCTCGATCTTCCCATCGTCACCATCATAGCGACGGATCCGTACCCTGCCGGGGACCGCGCGGTACTCGGCTTTCTCGACCATCTCGATGATCTCGGCCAGCCTTCGCGGGTCGCCGTTACCTCTATTCGTCGGTCGATTTCTCCCCGATCGTCGTCGACTTCGAATCCGCCTTCAGGCGAGATCGACTTAACCTGTCCATCTTCGAACTCGACGTCGCCACGGATCTGGATTCGGAGGTGCTTGCCGAGACCGGATAGTACCTGCATCGCGCCACCGCCCGGCGTCACCGCCCGGCGTCTGGAACGCAAACCCCAGCTCTTTGAACTCTTTCAGGTCCTCCATGATTTCGATGTCCGGCATATGAAAATCGTCCATCTCGAGCGGCTCGAGCTCTCTCGCCCACTCCTCGATCCCTTCCAGCCGCTCCGCCAGGTGCTCGAGTGGTGGGACCACGACGTCGAACTGGAACGCCGGCTCCTCGCCGGGGCCGATCCACACGTACTCGCGCGTACGCTGGGAGCGCTTCGCTTTTGCGCCGTCGTCTTCGTCATCGGTGACACGTTCATCGTCGAGACGGATGTCGCGATCTCTGGGTGCTACCCGATCAACATCGCGATCCTCGACGACCTGATCCTCGAGCGCGACCCCCGGTGTCGAATCCGGCTCGTCAACGGGCCTGACCTTGGGGCCGCCGCACGCGATCGCGATCGCTAAAACACCGGTCACCAGCGCGGCGACTTTGCGCGAGCCACCCGGCCACACCAGATCGCCGGCGGCGACTAGCCGCGACACCCGTTGCTCAAGCCTTGTGCCGTGCTCCGCCATTCCGGGCACGGCAACCGGACGAGCCCGACGAACCCAAGAAGCCACCTCGACCAGACAACGAGCCAGCGCGCGCCCCTCACCGACCAGCTCGACGGCAGCGCGGTCGCACTCCTCTTCAGCGGCGGTGCGAATCGCTCGGGCGGCAATCCAGTTGAGGGGCTGGAAAAAGAACGCAAAACAGCGCCTCCAACAACGGCCGGTCGAGCTCCTCTAGCGCACGTTCGGGAATGCAGATCTCACGTCCACCAAGTGCCACCGGACTGGCCAGTGTCGTCGACGACGACAGACGGACCGGTCGCTCGATGCCGGCTGCGCTACAGACTCGATCGAGCAGGGCGATCGCCGAGCGATCGGTGACTGCGACGCGATCGCTGATCTCACGCTCAAAGCGATGCCGTCGCCAACCCCTGACCAGAGCCAACCCGAGCGCGATCGCCAGCCAGGATCCGATCATTCCGACCGACCACGGAACACCAGCGAGGCTGGAATCAGCTTCCTTTCCAAGCGCGATCGGGAGACGGTCGCCAACCGGGTTCTCCGAGACTGCCGGCAGTATCTGCTCCGTCGTGTCCAGCGGGAGCACGAACAACTCGACCTCGCCGACGATCGGATCAGCAGCTGCAACCACCGGCTCAGCGGTCGGCCAACTCAAAGTGACCGCCCCGAGCGGCCCGAAAGTGGGCAGGCTAGTGGTCACGACGCCACCCACCAGCGCCATCTTCCACAGCGTCTCGCGAGCCTGAGCCCCGAAGCTAAATCTCGATGTCACCAACCAGGCGGTGCCCAGAAAGAGCGTGCTGTGCAACGCGTACGTGGCCAGCCAACTCAAGATCGAGGCGCTCATGCCGCACCTCCCTCATCCATTTGGAGCAGAGCGCGTACCCGCTCCAAATCGCCGTCCTCAAGCTCGGCGTGGCTGACGAGATGGCTGACCAGCGCGGCTGGGTCGCCCTCGAATAGGCTCCCGACCAGATCCGCGACCATCGAGCGCCGCACCTGGTGTTCTGTAACCGTGGGCCGATAGACGTATTGCCGTCCGTCGAGCCTGCGCGTCACGACGTTCTGCTTCTCGAGTCGCGATAGAACGGTCGCCACGGTCGTCGTGGCCAGGTTCCGATTCTCCGGTAGCCGGTCACGGACCTCGGCTACCGTCGCCTCGCCTTCCGACCACAGCACTCGCACGATATCGAGCTGTAGGCCGGTCAACTGCGTCTTTGGCATCCTGATTGTCCCTCGTATCTGTTGTGCGGCCATCAAACTACACCTGTCGTTTATCCTACTACGGGTGTAGAACGATGTCAAGCCCATGCCGACAAACGACGTAAACGCAGGCACGCATGCCGACACTCATGATGGGGCGAATCATATTATCTCAACTGGCGTTGGTACTCTGCTTCATCGAAATGCCCTTTCGACTCCACGATCAGGCGTTCGGCACCGATCGTCCATTGCTCGTACCCGCTAATACGAACAGGCTTGCCCGTGCCATAGCCTTCCTCCATACTGAACTCCTTTACAAACGTCTGATCATTATTTTCCTTTGAGTAAAAACCGAATGGAGGGACTATGTCACCTCTACTTGTTTTTGCTATTACCAGAAAGTGCGGCAGCGCTTCGAACAAACGCTGTGAAGCTTGCCTGGGTTGAGCGTAATGTTCGACTACTTCATACCTCGGCCGGTAAGGCTGTCATACACCGTCTCCAGCCAACGTTCTGTAGTGACCTGAGGCGTGTTCAACGACTTCCACTCATCGGGTAGACCCTCCGCTTTGATTTCTTCCAAGTTTTTACCCGCTTCGATACGTTTGCGGACTATTTGAGTGGTCTCTTTGACCATCTCGTGATATCGTCGCAAATCGTCTTTAGTGGAAAGCGGACCATGACCAGGTATAATCGTGACGTCCTCAGGCAGTGTGTCCAGGACTTGTCCGATGTTGGTGCCGTGTGGATAGTGAATAACTTCGATTTCCTCGCCATTGAAATGAATACTCAAAGACAGGTCGAAAGTAATCAGAGGCCAAGCATCTTTGGGCATTGGGTCAATCAGTTGACCGCCAAATTCCTGTTGGGTCGACAAGCGTTTGCGCACATTGCTGTGGGCGATAATCGTGGCACCTTCGGCACCAAAGATCTTGTTGCCGTCTGTGTGGTCGAGATGCCAGTGGGTATTCAAAATAAATTTGGGCAAGTCGCCTCCCAACTCCCTGATAGCCACTTTGATCTTTTCTGAAACCGGCGCCAAATCATCATCCACGAGCAGTACGCCGTCCGTGCCCAACGACACAGCCATGTTGCCATAAGTGCCGACAAGCATGTAAACATGTTCGCCAAGCTTGGTCGCTTTTATTTCAACTTTGCCGAAATCTTGGGGTAACAGGTCAGAGCTGGAAATAAGACCGAGGACTACGAGTAAAAAAAACATATGTGCTACCTTCATCCAGCCTCCTCTGTTGAAATGACTCGATTAACTAATCGTATAACGGACTCGCCAATCACCTGCGGGCGAATCACTCTAGGTAAGCGGTAGCCACGGGCTGCTACGAACAGTGTAAACGTGCACAATCGTTTCGTCGCGCACAAATCAATGACTTCCCTTAACCGTACGCGCCCGCAGGTGCATTGGCTTGTTATACGGCAACCCCTCGGGCGCACAGCCATCAACGACCAGCCAGGCGCTTGGTACGACCTACCAGCTCCATCACGCACGATCCTCACGTGCGTGGCGGAAGAAGCGTACCGTTCAAGGTCCTCATGGGTCAGAGAGTAAACAACCGCTACAGGTGGAGGAAGGGGGATGGCAACGGGCGGTTGCCCCCTCGGGATAATACTCTCGCAGACCTGGCGATTGCTCGTTCGGGGTTTCGTCCCGTGTGGTGGCCCCAACGGGATTCGAACCCGTGTTTTAGCCTTGAGAGGGCTACGTCCTAGGCCTCTAGACGATGGGGCCACGCTTATGTGCTGGCAGGGCGGTGACAAAACTACCGTGACGCGATGGCAGGGGCTATCGCAAGGAGACTGGCCATCCGACGAAGTCGTCGTTCCACAGCGCCAGATAAGGCTCGACGTCACTGCCTAGACGTAGCGCCAGTACGCTTCCTCTTGCTCCCAGACGGCGCGCTTTTCGGAGGTGAAGGTTTCGCGCGCCCTACGGCAGCGCGGCTACGCCACCCAATCCGGCGACGCTGGCCCGGGCGAGCTCGATCCACCCGCCGGGATAGATCCCGAGCGCCAGCACGCCGACAACGGTCGCGATCAGCGCTATGGTGGCCATCGCCGGCACTTCGATCCGTGCGGGTTCGCCTTCGGGTGCCCCCATGTACATCGCGACCACGACCTTGAGGTAGAAGTACGCCGAGATCACCGACGCGATCACCATCAAAACCGCCAGCCCCACGTGACCTGCGTCGACGGCGGCCGAAAAGAC
>JBDHFX010000216.1:0-2673 GCA_039590215.1 Gemmatimonadota bacterium
GAGGCCAGCGACGTGACGCTGATCGGGGCCGACTTGCGTGGTGTCGTCCGGGCGATCGCGTTGTCCCGGCGCACGATGCGGACGATACGCCAGAATCTCTTTTGGGCGTTTTTCTACAACGTGATTGGAATCCCGATCGCCGCCGGCGCGCTATACCCGTTCACCGGCGTCTTGCTCGAGCCGTGGGTAGCCGGCGCGGCGATGGCGTTCAGCTCGGTCAGCGTGGTTTCGAACTCGCTGCGCCTGCGTGGCGCTCGGCTGGAGGGCACGGCATGAGTGCCACCGATTGGGTTGTCATGGCCGGAGGTGTGATCGCGATCGCACTCGAGTTGTGGTTCTTTCTCGGCAGACGCGCGTGAACACAGCTTCATCACGACCCCGCGCCGTCCCGGCGTGTATATTGGCTTTCATGCACCGGATCAGGCACAGCTTTGGAGTCGCAATCGCCGCCATGATCGTCGTGG
The DNA here is from genome assembly GCA_039590215.1 of Gemmatimonadota bacterium. Lineage (GTDB taxonomy): Bacteria > Gemmatimonadota > Gemmatimonadetes > JACCXV01 > JAHWKZ01 > CAMYLR01. The sequence goes on from JBDHFX010000216.1 coordinate 465, forward strand.
CGGGCTGCGACGGATCGTCCGAGGCCAACACTCAGGCCGAGTGGGTGACGATCGACGGCGTCGAGTTCCCGACGATTCTGGCCCAGGCGCCGCCGGATGTCGTAGAGATATACGTCTTCGCCGCGAAGCACCCCGAAGTGCTCGAGTACATGCCGTGCTATACATCTCCGCCTACGACTGCTTTGTCGACGAGATCAATAGATCTGGACCCGTGCCGCGGGTCGAGCTCGACTTGATGGGGTTTGGCTGAACGACCTGTCTCGATATCGCCCGGGAGGCGAAGCAACAGTACGAAGCCGGAATGGCGCTAGCGGAGATTCGAGCGCTGGTCGAGGAGAAGTACAGCCAAGGTCAGCCCGGCACGCCTACGCCCGAGCCGCCGATGCACGATCACGACGGAGCGTCCTAAGCGCTTTTTGTTAGGGTGCGGTCTAGCGGGGGTACGGGAGCGGGATGAGCAGGATGCCGAGCGCTCCGCCCAGGAACGGGCCGCCGGCCATCGCCAACCACAGGTTATGGTTCTTGAAGGCTGGGATCGTGATCGCCCGCGCTTGTCATCTCGGCCCTCCTGCTGGCCGGGATGGTCACGGTTCTGGTCCTCCTTCGCAAGGGCGAAGGGCCGACATTCAGTGCCAATCGAGAGTACGACGCCAACCGCCGGGAAGCGGTGCGGGTGTTAACCGGCGAGACGGTCGACCGCGTGCCGCGCGATCAATGGTACCGTCCAGATCGCAACCGGGCCGTCGCCGACGATCCGCTGGCAGGTCCATATGCGAAAGCGGTTGCCGACGCGCTACAGGCGGTGATCCCGGGTCATCATGGTCTGGCGGTAGGTGGTGACGGAGTCGCGAACATCGCGGCTGATGATGCGTGGGTCGTGCCGGCCGTCTCGACAGTTGCGCTCCGTGACGGCGGACTTTCGCGCTGGGGCGAAGGCGGCCGGCTCGTGATCGGCCTCGTGCTCTTCAACCCCGAGCCGCCAGGCGGAGACGCGCTCCAGGTCACCCTCCCGGTTCAGGTTCTCTTCCCCGCACTCGAGCAAGCCCATCGCGGCGATCTCGTCCGCGAGTTCGAACGGCTCGCTTCTCTGGACCCGATTTCTTCGACGGACTGACGAGCTATGAGCATCGAGTTCCGAACGATCATTGAGCCTTTCCGGATCAAGGCTGTCGAGCCGATCCGCCAGCTGAGCCGTGAGGAGCGAATCGCAGCGTTACGCGCAGCCGACTACAACCTCTTTCGGGTGAAGGCCGAGGACATACTGATCGACCTGCTCACCGATTCGGGGACCGGCGCGATGTCGTCCGAACAGTGGGCCGGCGTCATGCGCGCCGATGAGTCGTATGCCGGTGCGCGTTCGTTCTATCGGTTCCGGGACGCGGTGCGCGAGATCACCGGGTTCAAGCACGTGCTTCCGACCCACCAGGGGCGAGCTGCCGAGCACATTCTGTTCGGCGCGACCGTGACCGCGGGGCAGGTCGTGCCAAACAACACCCATTTCGATACCACGCGGGCCAACGTCGAAGCACAGTCCGCGGACGCCCGTGACTTGCCGATCGCCGAGGCGCTTCATCCCGAGGTCGAGCACCCATTCAAGGGCAACCTGGATGTCGCGGCGCTAGCCGAAACGCTGGACAAAGAACAGGGGAACGTGCCGGTGGTGTTCGTGACCGTGACCAACAACTCGGGCGGGGGTCAACCGGTGAGCATGGCGAACATCCGTGCCGTGAGCGAACTCTGCCGTCAGCACGACATCCCGTTTTTCCTCGACGCCTGCCGCTTTGCCGAGAACAGTTGGTTTATCAAGACCCGCGAGGAAGGGTACGGCGACAAAACGCCACTCGAGATCGCGAAAGAGATGTTCTCGTACGCTGATGGGTGCACGATGAGCGCGAAGAAAGACGGCCTGACAAACATTGGTGGCTTTCTCGCGCTCAACGACGACGACCTCGCCCATCAGTGCCGTGACCAGTTGATCCTAACCGAAGGATTTCCGACTTACGGCGGACTCGCGGGGCACGATCTAGAGGCGGTGGCGATCGGTTTGTTTGAAGCGCTCGACGAGGCGTACCTGCGGTACCGAGTCCGTTCGGTTGCGTACTTCGGTGACAAGTTGATGGCGGCTGGGATTCCGATCGTGCGGCCACCCGGGGGACACGCCATTTACATCGATGCCAAGACGATGCTGCCACATATCCCGCCGCTCGAG
>JBDHFX010000217.1:0-2656 GCA_039590215.1 Gemmatimonadota bacterium
TGGCGACATGTGGGCCTCGCCGGGTTGCTCGCCTGATGGCATTGTGATAATTTTCACAATCTGACCCTGAATCGCAAAGACCCTCAGCAACTAGAGTTTATGGCCACTGATTCCGTGCTCCGCCCTGGCGAACTGAAAGACGTACTGCTCCGTGAAATCGAGGCGGCAGACCTCTCTTCCGTCGACACCAGCGATGTCGGGACCGTGCTCGAAGTGCGGGATGGTATCGCCCGGATTTACGGGCTGACCTCCGCCATCGCGAGCGAAATGCTCGAGTTCACCGTGGCTGCGACCGGAGAGACGGTCACGGGTTTGGTGTTGAATCTCGAGTCGGACAACGTCGGAGCGGCAATCCTCGGGGACTACTTGAAGTTGAAGGAAGGCGACGAGGTCCGCTGCACCGGACGGTTACTCCAGGTGCCGGTGGGCGATGCCATGCTGGGTCGCGTGGTCGATGCGCTGGGCCGTCCGGTCGACGGCCTCGGGCCGATCAAGACCGACGCCTACCGGCAGGTCGAGATGGTGGCGCCTGGTATCGTCGTGCGCCAGCCGGTAAAACAGCCGCTCCAAACCGGGATCAAGGCGATCGATTCGATGATCCCGATTGGCCGAGGGCAACGGGAGTTGATCATTGGCGACCGCGGCACCGGTAAGACAGCCATCGCCATCGACACCATCATCAATCAACGGGGCGAGAACGTCATCTGCGTCTATGTCGCAATTGGGCAGAAGCGTTCGACGGTGGCGACGGTGGTTGAGAAGCTCAAGGAAGCCGGTGCGATGGACTACACCATCATCGTGGCGGCCACCGCGTCCGAGCCCGCCCCGCTCCAGTTCATCGCGCCGTACTCCGGGTGCGCGATCGCCGAGCACTTCATGTATGCGGAGGGTCGCGACACGCTGTGTGTGTATGACGACCTATCCAAACAGGCTGCCGCCTACCGCCAGCTGTCCTTGATTCTACGCCGTCCCCCTGGCCGCGAAGCCTATCCCGGCGACGTCTTCTACCTCCACAGCCGATTGTTGGAGCGGGCCGCGAAGATCTCCGAAGACCCGAACATGATCAAGCTGGATGATCGGATCGCGAAGCCGGGAGGGTCGCTCACCGCGCTCCCCATTATCGAGACGCAGGCGGGCGACGTGTCCGCTTACATCCCGACGAACGTCATCTCGATCACCGACGGGCAGATCTTTCTCACGACGGATCTGTTCTATTCGAACGTTCGTCCCGCGGTCGATGCGGGCATCAGTGTCAGCCGAGTCGGTGGCAATGCGCAGATCAAAGCCATGAAGAAGGTTGCCGGCCCATTGCGCTTGAGCCTCGCGCAGTACCGCGAGCTCGAGGCCTTCGCCCAGTTCGGATCGGAGCTCGATGCCGCAACGCAGCGCCAGCTGGCGCGCGGTGCGCGAACAGTCGAGATCCTGAAACAGCCGCAGTATCAGCCCATCCCCGTGGAGCGGCAGATCGTCGCTATTTACGCCGTGACCAACGGCCACTTGGACGACATGGACGTGGATGACGTCCGCAAATGGGAGAGGGACTTCCTCGCCTTTCTCGATGCGAGTCATCCCGAGATTCTCCAGCGCCTCCGCACCAGGAAGGAGCTCGGTGACGAGCTCGAGGGGGAGCTGAAGGCCGCGATCAAGGCGTTCAAGCCGCTCTTCGCCCCAGCACATGGCTAAGTCTCGGCAGCTCAAGGGACGCATCCGTTCCGTCGAGAACACGCGGAAGATCACCCGGACTCTGGTCACGCCGGAGCTGTCGGAACGGTTTCCCCTGCTGCGGCAGCCGGCATCGCCGGCCCAGGGCGGACCAACCCGCGCCGCGGTCGTTCTCGTGACCTCGAACCGGGGTCTGGCCGGGGGCTTCAACGCCAATCTGATCAAACAGACGGTTACCAGGATCGAGCAGCTGGAAGCCAACGGGTACACGGTCGATCTCCACGTCATCGGCAAGAAGGGGATCGGGTACTTCAAGTATGTCGGGCGTACCGTGGCCTCGGGACGCACGGACATCGGGGACAAGCCCACGGCCGACCATGCCGCCGAGGTGGCGGAGGGGCTGATTCGTGATTTCGCTGAGGGTCAGCTCGCTGGAGTCGACCTCGTCTTCGCTCACTTCAAGAGCGCGATCTCCACGCCCCCGACCCTCGTCCGGGTGTTGCCGGTCGAACCTCCGGCGGCCGGCGCCCGAAGACCGGATTATCTGCTCAAGCCGGGAGCGGGCGAGATCCTGACCGAGTTGCTCCCGCTCTATGTTCGCAACACGATCTTCCGAGGACTCGTCGAGAGTGCCGCCTCGGAGCACGGGGCACGCCGCACCGCGATGAAGAGCGCCACCGACAACGCGGGCGATATCCTGGACGTGCTCCGTCGGACCTTCAACCGGCAGCGGCAAGCGCAGATCACGCAGGAAATCGCGGAGATCGTTGGCGGCGCCGCGGCACTCGAGCAATAACATCTTCACCGAGGTAGGGAACCAGCGATCATGACAACCGCAGCTGCTACCACAAACGTCGGCAAAGTCGTGCAGGTCATCGGCCCAGTACTCGATGTCGAGTTCGAGCCGGAGCGCCTACCGGAGATCTACTCGGCCTTGGCGCTCAAGGATTCGAGCGGCGTTATGCCTGTCAAATTGGTGGCCGAAGTACAGCAG
>JBDHFX010000218.1:0-2590 GCA_039590215.1 Gemmatimonadota bacterium
ACCTCATCTTCGATACTCACGTTCTCGGCAATGATGAAACGCTGCCCGTCGGCGGTTACAGCGAAGCCGTCGGTCCAGGTTGGACTCCACCCGACGAGTGGTCGGCGAAAGAGAACCCGGGCTGCACTGATCGGCCGGGCCGTTTGCGGATCCAAGTCGACGACCAGGATCTCGTCTTTCCTGGCGAAGTAGATCTGCCGACCGTCAGATCCCCACCTCGGCCATGATCCGCCGTCGCTCGAAACCCGCCACCTGCTGTTCGCTTTGGGAAAGTCGGTGATCATCACCTCGTCGCGCCCGGTCTCATCGGACGTGTACGTGAGGAATCGCTCATCGGGAGAGAGGCGGGGATGCCACTCGATGGTGGGGCCTAGAATTAAAGGTGTCGATACGGTCGAACTGTCGGCGGGCAGTGGAAGCACATGAATGTCCCAGTCGAAGCGCTCCGTCGTGGACGCGAAGACCAGTTTGGATTCGTCTTTCGTCATCACCGCCTGGATCCCGTTGGCGATCACCTTGCCTTCGCTTGCGGCGGTGACCGGGATGACATGGGTGTTGAATCCCTCGCGAACTTCGTACGCGAGGGCTTCCTTGCCGTTCGGATGCCACGAAGCCATGTCGAAGAGCCCATCCGTAAACGTAATCTGCCTTCGCTCGCCAGACTCAGCCTCGACGAGCCAAACCTCCCGAGCGTGGGCACTCCCGCCCGTGACCAAAAGCTGGCTTTCATCCTTCGACAAGAATGGGAATGGATAGAGCGAGACCATGGGATCGCCGATCGGTCCGACAACCTCGCCCTGGCGATCGACCCAAAGGAGGCGCGACTGACGGACACTGCCGCCGTGCTTGTAGACCAGGGTTCCATCGTCGGCCACTCGTGGCAACCGGCCATCTTTGGAAACCAGGAACGGTTCGCCGGTGACCTCGAGCTCGTCCTCCGAGAAAGAAACGGCCCATAAGCCACTCGCGGCCCCGCCACGAGTGAACAGTAGGTGCCCAGTTGGAGAGTAGGTAGGGAACGCGACACCGCCACTTTCAAACCGTATCACGCGTTTACGGGTGCCATCGCTCGTAAGGGCAGCAAGAGTCGCGGTGCCACCGTCTATCTCGTGCACGGAGAAAATCAACGCTCCGTTGGGAAGACTGCACAATTCGTGATAGTCAGATTCGCCTTCGTTGACGGCCAGGAACTCCACGACCTCTCCGCCGCGAGCCGGAACTCGTAGCAGCCCGTGGCGTCTGGAGGTGTAAACGATGTGGTTGTCCTCCCAAACGGCCGTGCCCGTGCCGATTGCCTGGTTGGGAATAGTGGTCGTGATCAGAACGGGTTTGCCACCCTCGCGACGAATCTTTTCGATGTTCGCGCCGCGTGCGAAACCGATCCACTCTTCGTCGGGAGACCAGAACGGGCGCGATGCTCCCTCGGTTCCGGCAATGGGCGTTGCCTCGAGGTTGGACAACCGTCGTAGCCACAGTTGGTTTTTGCTCTCGTAAACCAAGTGTGTTCCGCTGCCTGAGATTTGCATGTCCTGAACATCGGCAATCGGCAACGAGAATTGGCGCGGCGGTATTGGCAAAGTTTTCGGCGCCTTCAACATCCAACCGACAATTGCACCCGCGATCAGAGCCACGATCGTAATACCAACGCGCACGGCGAGCGATCCACCCGCGCAGCGCCTTGGTTGTGCAACAGAATCCGTGCTTCACCGATGTCTCGTAGTCGCTGCTGCGGATCTCGCACGAGGCACCGTTGGATGAGATGAGAAAGTACGGGCGCTTCGTTTCGTGGAAGTTCATTCCAATCGGGATCCAGTCGGAGCACGGCGGCGAGGGTGTCGCTCACTGTTTCGCGCGCAAACAAGCTCTTACCCAAGACCATTTCCCAGAGGATTGTACCGAACGACCAAATGTCAGCACGTCGATCGACGAACTGTCCACGCGCTTGTTCCGGACTCATGTAGGCGGCGGTGCCCATGATGGTCCCGGCTTCGGTCAAGGCCGAGGTGGCGGTGGGAGAATCTTCGATGTTTCCGGGATCGAGGTCGGGCTCCCACGCGCGTGCGAGACCGAAGTCGAGGATCTTTGCCTCGCCCGCTTCATTGATCACGACGTTCGCGGGCTTGAGATCGCGATGCACGATGCCCCGCTCGTGGGCTGCCTCGAGTCCGGTCGCGATTTGAGCCGCGATCTTTGAGATCTCGGCGAGCGTGAGGCGACCCTGACGAAGCCGAGCGCTCAGATCGGTGCCCTCGACCAACTCTATGACGAGGAACTTCGTCCCGTCGACCTCTTCAAGACCATATATAGAGGCCACGTTGGGGTGCTGGAGACTAGCGAGAGTGCGGGCTTCTCGCTCGAGGCGAGCTGTTCGTTCTGGGTCTCCAGTGAGTCCGGCGGGGAGGAGCTTGATCGCAACGTCACGGCCCAACTTGGGGTCGCGGGCTCGATACACCTCGCCCATGCCACCCTTGCCGAGCTGGCTGACGATTTCGTAGTGAGCGAGGGTCCGGCCGATCATGGATTTACTTTAACGGCTCGCTCGCGATCGGCAAACAGATCGCCGAGGCGCGCTTGAAGCTGCCCACGAGAA
>JBDHFX010000219.1:0-3629 GCA_039590215.1 Gemmatimonadota bacterium
TTGACCAGGAGTGCCCTGTTCGCAGCCAACGATCGACCCTCGGTGTGAGCCACGACGCGGTCGAGCAGAAACGGTGTCAGGCTCGGGCCGCTCACACCCTCCGTCCGCGCCTCGGCCAAAGCCCGCTCGACGGCATGCGCCGATTCCTTCTCGGTCAACGCCTGTTCAACCGGTGGTGGGACACAGACCAACACTGCTCCCGACCGTGCCAGCCGAACGTGCTCGCGCCAGATCGCCGCTACCTGACCAGCGTCATCAACGGATTGTCCAAGTTCGAGACCACTAGAACCCGTCCAGAACGCGGGCCACTCGTCGGTTCCGAAACCGATACACGCGACGCCCATGGTCTCGAGCGTCTCGACCGTCGCCGGCAGGTCGAGAATCGCCTTCGCGCCCGAGCACACCACGACCGCGGGCGTCCGGGACAGCTCGCGTAGATCGGCTGAGACATCGGGCGGTTCCGTATCCCGGTGCACACCGCCGATCCCGCCAGTCGCCATGACGGTGATCCCGGCGCGGTGTGCACAGCGTCGCCGCCACGGTCGTGCCCCCGCTCCCGTTTGCGGCCATCGCAAACGGCAGTTCCCTCGTGCTGAGTTTTGCGCCCGACTCGGCGAGCTGTACCAGCTGCTCGGACTCGAGTCCTGTCACGGGCTCGCCTTCGAGGACGCCGATAAACGCCGGGCTGGCACCCTCCTCTCGAACGGCGGTCGCCATCTCCTCGGCCACGGCGAGTCGAACATCGGCCGGTAAGCCGCTCGTCCTGGGTGTCAAATCACCACCGTGCTGGAGGGCGCGTCGGCTACCCGCACGGGGCGACCCGTTTGCGCCGACGCGATGCAGGCCAACGCCGCCTGCACGGCACGCATCCCGTCCTCCAGGGTGCACATCACCGATTCTCCGTGCCGCACGCAATCCGCGAAGTGACGCCATTGATCGCGATACGATTCGGCGAACCCGCCACCCCGGGTCAGGGTGCCGACCCCCCGAGGCAACTCCTTGATCGTGTGCACCAGGCTCTGCAGCCGGTCACCGGGTGACCCCGGGAGTTGCGTGCTCGGCGCGAACTCGAGGCCATCAAATCGGCAGAGCGAAAGCCGAAGCCGGCCATCCTGACCAAACACTTCGATGTCATGACCGATCGCGGCGTACTGCGAGAATGCCGACGAAGCGAGCACTCCGTCACCCATGCGCGCCATCACGGTCGCCGTCAAGTCATCTGCCTCGCCCGACCGGCTCGACGCGAAGACTTCTTCGATCTCGCTACCGATCAACCAGCGCCACAGGTCCAAATAGTGAACCGCCAGCTCGAACAACGCGCTGCCGCCTGTCGCGCGCCGACGGCGCCAATCAGGAAAATCGCCATCGATCCGGTAACGGCTGCTCCAAACAGCGTGCACAAACTCAATCGATCCTAGATCGCCTTGCCGAATCCTCCTCCGCGCCTCCACCGCGTGATGGTGGTGCCGCAAGTTATGACCAACCAGCACCGTGCGATCGGAGCGATCCGCGCGGGCGATCAAGCGTTGAGCATCGTCGAGATCAAGCGTCAGCGGCTTCTCGACAAACAGATGCTTACCACCATCCAAAGCGGCCATCGCGAGTGGCACGTGATGTTCGGGCGGGACACAAATCGCGACCGCATCGACGTCTGGATCGGCAATTAATGCCTCAGGATCTGTATACCGACCAGCAACCGAGAACTCGTCTGCCGCTTGCTCCAGCCGCTCAGCATCGGTATCTGCCAGCGCGACGACATCGATATCAGTGTGCGGTTTGATGGCCGGAAGATGCAGTCCGCGGGTGGCGTGTCCGCAACCCACGATGCCCACCCGGATCGGCTCGATCTGGTCAGGCATCGGAACCCAGCGAGCTGGCCGCGGGTCGATCGCGTTCGGCGACGTGCCGAAACCTCTCGAGCTCGATGCTGCGCCGACGCTCGGCGGCTCGTCCTTCGCCCAATAAGTAGCCGGCCACTTCCCCGACGGTGTGCGAGACCAGCCCGAGAAGGAGCGGAGGCAGAACCTTAGGTATGAGCTCGTGCTGCCGTCCGCAGCGCCGAATCTGGCTCACCACACGCTGCAATCGGACCAGCGAGATCGCAGGTGCTGCGACGGAGTAGGCCACGCGACGAACGCCCCATCCATGCGAGCGCGCTCGCGCCGCGCCGAACAAACGACCGCCGAGAAACTCCCCCTGTATATACGACCTCGCTGCGGAAACGTTGACATGGCTTGAGATCGCCTCGGGCCCTGCTTGTTCAAGTTGGCAATCAACACCGTCTCTGATTCGAGCAACGGCGCCAGTCGCGATCCGTACTCCTCCAAGACCGTCTTCTTGTATGAAGTGTGATGTGGCGGCAAGCGATCGACTTCCCCACCCTGGACCGGGGCAACCCATGGCCCGAAATCGGTCAGCATGCTGGCCCAGCTCACCATGCTGCGCGGATTGGCGTTCAGGATGACGCCACCGACGGCGTCCCACGGACCGTCATGGGCCTTGATCAACGCCTCCGCCCACCCCGGCTCAGGGTAAGAGTGCTCCTCGACGTAGATCACGACTGGCGCGCTTGCCGCGCGGACTCCCGCGGCGTGTCCCTCGCCAGTGTAGTTGATCGATCCCGCCTCGATGACCCGCACGCTGTGAAACCCGGCCACTAGTTTCGGATCGTACTCCAGGCCTTTCGCAGACGGTGTCACAATCAGCAGCTCGATCTGATCGCGCCCTGTTTGATCGTGCAGATGCCGAACGGTGCGCCGGATCACGTCGAATCCGCCAAGCGTGATCACGATGGCGGAGAGCGCTGGTGTCCTGGATCCGGTCATTGGATCTCGGTTGGAATCCGGGAGTCCTTTGAGAATACAGAAGCGACATCCCAGTCCGGCTCGATGTACCGCACGCGATCAAATTCGTACTGGCTGAGCTTTGCGCGCGCGTTGCCGGCGCCAAAGAGACAGCCGCAAAACTGTCCGAGCGCATCCACCGTCAACCCATAGACAAGGTTCGGCAAAACCTCAAAAGACGCCCGTGGATGGTTGTGCACGATGCGCCATAGCCGAACGAACGGTACCAACGGCGTGCCAACCGCGAACAACCACCGGCCAAGCACAGACCAGTGTTGGTGACGAGCGCGGATCACAGCGAACATTCTGCCACCGTTAAAGTGGACGCGTGTGAAAGGTCCGAGTTGCGCGAAGTTCAGATGTGTGATTCTCGCCCTCGGCTCGAGGAGCAAACGATGTCCCGCGGCGCGCAGACCCCAGTGCAGGATCGTCTCGGCTTCCATTATTGTGTCCAGATCTCTTCCGTATTCGAGCAGCACCGACCGTTTGTAGCTGGTATTGTGTCCCGGCAGGAAGTCTACTTCTCCGCCACTCACCGGTTCGATCCAAGGTCCGTAGCCGATGAGCATGTCGGTGCGACTCGTCCGCGTGCGCGGGTTGCCGTTCCGCACTGTGGGTCCGACCGCCGCCCACCCATGCTCATGTGCCTCAATCAACACCTCGGCCCAGTCGGGGTCAGGAAAGGCGTGATCCTCGGTCAGCGCAACAACCGGCGCACGAGCGGCGCGCACACCCGCAGCGTTGGCACTGCCGCAGGATTTGAACGAACCGGCGGAGACCACTTCA
>JBDHFX010000220.1:0-2052 GCA_039590215.1 Gemmatimonadota bacterium
TTATCGGATTCATCGCGCTGGCTGGTGTCGCAGCCGAGATCGGCGTCGTTATGCTCGTTTACCTGCGGCAGGCTTTCGAGCAGCGCAGTCGGAAAGCCCAACTCCAGAACCCGGGAGACGTGCTGGAAGCGGTGCGCGAGGGAGCTGGTCAGCGTTTGCGACCGGTCATCATGACCGCGACAGCGGTGATCGGGGGGCTGCTCCCGATCCTGTGGGGTCATGGCACCGGGGCGAGTGTCATGAAACGCATCGCCGCACCGATGGTCGGCGGGATGGTCTCGGCGACGATCCTGATTCTGCTCGTTATCCCGGTGGTCTACTCGCTGTGGAAAGAGCGCTCGGTTGCTGGCCGTGGGGCGAGCGACGAGCCGCATAACGCGGTTCCCGAGGCAGTTGAAACAGAATACCCCTTGGGGGTATAATGGGTCGAAGCGTTCTCCCTTTATGCAGGAGGCCAAGCCGGTGACAACCGTGGACCACGGCTACCAGAGAAGTGGACGCGAAGGAGCCCTTCGCAATCGACTCCGTCGGATCGAAGGGCAGGTTCGGGGTCTCGAGAAGATGATCGACGAGGGTCGGTACTGCGTCGACATCTTGACCCAGATCGAAGCCACCAAGGCAGCGCTGGCGCGAGTGCAGGACCAAATCCTCGAATCCCACATCAATCACTGCGTGGCGGGTGCACTCGAGGATCGCGACGTCGGTGAGCGCCGAAAGAAAGTCGATGAAGTCGTCACGCTGTTGAAGAAGTTTCGGAAAGGGCGATGAAACAAGCCACGGAAACAGATAGGATCGAATCGAAATCGACCCGCTCGGGACGGATTCGACTACCGATCGAAGGGATGCACTGCGCCGGGTGCGCCGCCAACGTGGAACGCGCGCTCGCCGGTGTCGAAGGCGTTGACACCGCGAGTGTCAACTTTGCCGCCGAAGAGGCGACGGTCGCACTGAACGAGGGCACGGCTGCCGTGACCGATCTGGTGACGGCGGTCGAGCACGCTGGGTACGGCGTGCGGGAAGCATCGATCGAGTTGAGCGTCACCGGGATGCATTGCGCGTCGTGTGTGAACTCGGTCGAAGTGGAGCTCGCAGCCGTTCCCGGCGTTCTCGGGGCGGCCGTGAACCTGGCCGACGAGACGGCCCGGGTGCGGGTAGTCCCTGGGGCCGTCAAACCGGAAGCACTGATCGAGGCGGTCAGCCGGGCCGGCTACGGTGCCGAGGTCGTGTCGGCTGTTGCCCGTGGGGACGAGGCCCGGGCCGCCGCGCGCGATGCTGAGATCGGGGCGCTCAAGCGTCGTTTTTGGATCGCGGCTGCGCTGTCGCTTCCGCTCATCGTTTTCGAGATGGTCCCCCATCTCGTCAGCCGGATCGGAGTCGATCTCGGCTTGCCGATGTTGAGCCCATGGATCCAGTTGGGCCTGACGACGCCGATCGTCGCGTATAGCGGCTGGCCGTTCTATCGCGGCGCCTGGAACGGGCTTCGCCACCGCGCCGCCGACATGAACACGCTGATCGCCGTCGGCACCGGGGCCGCGTTTGCGTACAGAATCGGCGGCGCTCATCATCGCGTTGATCCTCCTCGGTCGCTGGCTCGAGGCGCGGGCCAAGGGACGGACGGGGGAGGCGATCCGGCGGCTCTTGGACCTCCAGCCGCCGACCGCCCGAGTCCGCCGTGACCAGACTGAAGTCGAGATCGCGATCGAGGAGGTCGTCCCCGGCGATGAAGTCGTCGTCCGGCCGGGCGAGAAGATCCCGGTCGACGGCGAGGTCCTCGAAGGGCACTCGGCGGTCGACGAATCGATGCTGACCGGCGAATCGATTCCGGTCGAGAAGAGCGTCGGCGAGTCGGTCTTTGGAGCGACGATCAACAAGACCGGTTCGTTTGTCTTTCGCGCCACCAAGGTCGGCTCTGAGACCGTGCTCGCGCAGATCGTCCGACTGGTGCGGGAAGCGCAAGGCTCCAAGGCGCCGATCCAGCGGCTGGCTGACGTCATCGCCGCCTACTTCGTGCCGGTCGTGATCGCGGTCGCCATTGCGACGTTCGTCATCTGG
>JBDHFX010000221.1:0-2118 GCA_039590215.1 Gemmatimonadota bacterium
TGATCGACTCACCCATTACCCCGGAGGAGCTGTTTTTCGTTCGAAACCATGCGCCGGTACCGGAAATCGATGCCGCAGCGTTTCGACTGTCGGTCGGCGGCTTGGTCGAGCGATCGCTTGAGCTTTCTCTCGATGATCTGAAGCGCGAGTTCGAGTCTCACGCAGTCGAAGCGACGTTGCAGTGTGCGGGCAACCGGCGCGACGAACTGATCGCCGTGCGCGAGATCCCGGGCGAAGTGCCGTGGGGCGCGGAGGCGATCGGCAACGCCCGTTGGGGCGGCGTTGCACTGCGTGACGTATTGGCCGCCGCCGGCGTGAGCGATGACGCGAAGCACGCGGCGTTCGTGGGACGCGATCGCGCCCGGAAGGGAAGCCAGACATTTCCGTTCGGGGGATCGATTCCGATTGAGAAGGCGAACGACCCCGATGTTCTGCTGGCGTACGAGATGAACGGCGAGCCGCGGAAGAGCTACAAGCTCTTCCCGCCCACCGTGTCCGCAGAGACGGTGGACTGGGACCACGGAATGATGCTCGGCGAAGTCGGGCCGACGGCGGTACTGTGCCGAATCGACGGCGGCATGCCAGTCAAGGCTGGCCTCGTCGGTCTGGCTGGATACGCGATGGGGGCCGGCGGAACCGAAGTCGACGGTGTCGAAGTCTCGGTTGACGGCGGCGCGACATGGCATCCGGCAAAATTGGGCTCCGGGGGGCGCGGCACCTGGTATTTGTGGAGAATCGTTGTCGAACTGGTGGCCGGCGAACGCGAAATCATTGTCCGGGTCCAGGGGACCGGTTCTCATCAACCCGATCGTGCGGCCACCGGCTGGAACTTCAAGGGCTACATGAACACTGCTTGGCACCGGACGCGGTTGGCCGTGGTGTAACGTTCCTATAGTGCGACTTCGAGCCCGAAAGAACCCGCCACGTGATGCAGCTTGGCTCCCTCCGATTCACCGCAAGTGAACACTACTTACCTCAAGACGCAGTCTTAGACGCTGCTCGACTGGGACAACGACCCCCGCAGCAAAGTTGAGAAACCCATCGGTCTCCGACCCCTCCAAGTTGATAGACACGTCGCAGTCAAAGATCGTCCCCTGAAAACACGGTGCCTGAAACCCCTGCTTCTCGAACGCAAGCCGTAGCGCTCCAACGCCACCCGAAAACACCAACTCCACGCGATGTGCGATCGGAATCCGACGCGCGACGTTCAGGGATAATGCGAAGAGATCCACACCAAAAGGCGCTGTCTGGCCGGCCAGACGAGGATCGGTTGCCTCAACGACCGGCTCCATGTCTGAAAACGCCATCTCGGCCTCAATGAACCACCGGGGGTTCACCTCGAACGCGCTTCGCACACCCCAGACGATCTCGATATTGGCACGCACCGGTTCAAAGCTGAGCGGGTCTTTCCCCTCCTCATCGAAGCGCATGAGTTCAAAGAATGGGTTGATCCGGAAGCGGGACTGGCTGAACAGATCGGAAGGACCGTTAGTGATTGGAACCAGCACCGCGATGAGCCCGACCTTGATCCACCAGCAGAGGACCGGCTGAATGACGGTCGCCCGGACGTCGCCGTTGCCCGAACCCGACGGCTCCGCCGCCGTCGCGCCGTATGGTCGCTCGGGTCCGGCGCCGTTACCACGAACGATCTTGACGCCGGCGCTGGCTCCGATCCTGGTCGCGCCAGCCTCGATCATCTTGAGTGCGGTTGGCTGGTCCCCCACGCCACCAGCGGCCTTGACGCCCAGCTCGGCACCCACCGCACGACGCATGAGTCGGATGTCGTCTTCGGTCGCACCGCCCGGCCCAAAACCGGTCGACGTCTTCACAAAGTGCGCTCCTGCAGCCTGCGCCAAGACGCACGCCTTCACCTTCTCCTCGTCGGTCAGGTATGCAGCCTCGATGATCACCTTGACCTTGGCTCTCCGCCTAGCGGCCTCGACCACACAGCGGATGTCTCGCTCGACCTCGCTGTAGGCAGCCGACCGGAGCGCACCCACGTTTATCACCATGTCGAGCTCCGCAGCACCGTCTTCGAGCGCGCGGATCGCCTCGTACGCTTTGGTCTCGGATCGATTGGCGCCCAACGGAAAACCAATCACCGTACAAACCCGGACC